>NZ_CP104213.1:1054166-1367500 GCF_025244745.1 Deinococcus rubellus | reverse complement strand
GAGAAGGCGGTGGTGGAGGCCAGCAACCCTTACCTCGCACCGCGCCACAAAGAACGCGAGCAGGAGGAACTGTATCTGGCGGGTCTGGGCGACTTCGCGCCGACCAGCAAGTACTGGAACCTGCGCGGCGAGGGCAGCGCCAAATTCGTGGTGATTGAGGAGAGCGAGTGGGACAAACACGGCCCCAGGGCACTCGCCGCACCGCTGGAAAGCCCCAGCCACCACTACGCTTTGATCGAGAAGCACGAGGAAGCGGTGTTCACGCTCGACGGGCAGGGCTACAAAGTCAAGCGGTGGCTGCCCACCTCGGAGGCCACCGCCATTCTGGTGGAGAAATACGACAACCAGCACACCTTCACGCGCGGCCTGCACGCCACTCTGATAACGCCACGCGAGATGAGCGCCTGGCAGACGCGCGGGGCGCTGGCCTACCGTTTCGGCACGGTGACGATTCAGCGCCAGTACAGCGGCTACACCCTGATGCGCGAGGTCTTCGAGCGGGCGTGCAGCGGCTGTGACCGTGAGCCGGGCCTCAGCGAGCGCACCTGCCGCCACTGCGGAGGCCGCATTCAGGACAAGATGCAGGCCAACAAACTCAGCGAGCACCTCTACGAGACGCCCACCCAGACCACGCCGTTTCAGACTACCGCCATCGAGCTGGGCATCGACGCCCGCGCCACCGAGCAGCCCAGCGCGGTGGCGCACACCCTCAAGCACCTGCTGCAAAAGCTGATTCCCGAGCGGGTGGCCTGCGACGAGGGCGACGTGGCGGGTGTGTTCCGGGAACACAACGACAACTATTTCTTTCTCTATGACGACTGGCGCGGCGGTCTGGGCGTGGCGCGGCGGGCCTACGAGCAGCTCGACGACCTGCTGCACCGGGCGCTGGAGCTGTGCCGCAAATCCTGCTGTCAGAAAGGCTGCTTCGAGTGCACCTCGGTCAGCCGCTGCTTCTCGCCGTTTCTGGCCAGCGGCGAGCGTCGCCCCACCGACAAGGCCGCCACCCGCGCCTATCTGGAAACGCTGCTGAACGTGCCTGCGCTGGCAACGGACGCCTTCGAGCCGGAAGTCGCGCCGCCGCCCGCTGCCAGCGGGTCCAGCCACTCCTGGGCGGCCCAGGCCAGGGAGCTGCTCGACCTGCACGGATTGTCGTTGCCAGAAGTCAGCGCCCGACTCAGCATTCCCAGCCGCGACATTCAGCGGGCGGTGGCCAAGACCAATCCGCTGCGGCTGCGGCATGCCAAATTCGGCGACGGGGTGTTTACTCAGGGCTTCCACCAGGGCGACAAGCGCGAGGTGCTGGTGTACTTTCCGGGCGTGGGACAGAAACGGCTAATTCTGAAATACGCTGGGCTGGTGGTGGTGGACAGTTAACGGGGCTGGATGCCTGAAGGGGAAGGTTCGGCAGTCAGACCCTCCTCGGGCCGCCCCGCCGGACTTTTGCTATGATCACTCTCAGGTCAGGCCAGGAAAGCTGCTTTCCACGCCAGACGGGACTTCTCCGTCCCACATTCCAACCATTCCCGCCCACACGTCGCCCGCGTTTTCCCGGCGCTCCGTGCTGGCGCGTGCAGGCCCTGTTTGCTGGGCCAGGCAAAAAAGGCTCCTATGGAACTGACTCCCCGCGTGCCCCCGCACAACAACGACGCCGAAATCAGCGTGCTGGGCAGTATTCTGCTCGAAAACGATGTGCTGATCCAGATTTCCGACACCCTCTCGCCCGAGATGTTTTACCGGGAAGGCCACCGCAAGATCTTCGCCGCCATGCGCAATTTGCAGGACCGCAGCGAACCAGTGGACCTGGTGACGCTCAGTGACGAGCTGACCAAACGCGGCACGCTCGACGACGTGGGCGGCCTGACTTACCTGATCGGACTGTCGGACCAGGTGCCGACCTCGGCCTACGCCGAGCACTACGCCCGGCTGGTGCAGGAAAAGCACACCCTGCGCCAGCTCATCTCAGCCAGCGCCCAGGCCATGAAGCTGGCCTACGACGGTCAGTTGCCGCTCGAAGATCTGCTCGACAAGGCTGAGAAGATGATCTTCGAGGTGGCCGAGCAGAAGAAAAAAGGCGAGCAGTACCAGGCCATGAGCGAGGTGGTGCAGGACACCTTCGAGTACATCACGCTGCTGCACAGCAATAAAGGCATTCCCGATGGCGTGGCCAGCGGATTTCGCGACCTCGACGACCAGATTTCGGGATTGCAGAAGGGCAGTCTGAACGTGCTGGCGGCCAGGCCGAGCATGGGAAAAACGGCCTTCGCCCTCTCTATCGCCCAGAACGTCGCCCTGCGCGGCGAGAAAACGGTGGCCGTCTTCAGCCTGGAGATGCCCAGCGTGCAGCTCGCCCTCAGAATGCTGTGTTCAGAAGCGCGGGTCGATATGAACCGTATCCGCAGTGGGCAGCTCAACGAGCGCGACTTCGAGCGACTGGCCCACGCCGCCGGGCGGCTGGCCGAGGCCCCGATGATCATCGACGACGAGCCGGACCTGACCGTCAACGCCCTCAGAAGCAAACTCAGGCGCATTCAGGCGCAGCACGGTAACCTGGGGCTGGTCATCATCGATTACCTGCAACTGATGTCGGGCAACAAGAGTGGCAGCGGCGGCAACGAGAACCGCCAGCAGGAGATCAGCCTGATCTCGCGCAGTCTCAAGAGCATCGCCCGCGAGCTGGAAGTGCCGGTGATGGTCCTCTCGCAGCTCTCGCGCGCGGTGGAGCAGCGGCCCAACCACAGACCGATGCTTTCAGATCTGCGTGAGAGCGGAGCGATCGAGCAGGACGCCGACATCGTGATGTTCATTTACAGAGACGAGTACTACAACAAGGAAACCGACCAGCAGGGCATCGCCGAGATCATCATCGGCAAGCAGCGCAACGGCCCGGTCGGCACTGTCAAACTCCAATTTCACAGCTCCCACGTGCGCTTCAACGACCTGGCAGGAGAAAGCTGATGCCCGAAACTGACCCCAAGGGCCAGGCCCCCACCGCCCGCACCCCATCCACCACTCCGCAACCGGCCCAGCAACAGGTCGGCCAGCCAAAAATTGCCCAGCCGAAACCGACCCAGGCCAAACCTGCCCAGTCCGGCGATCAGCCCACCAGCCGCAGCCGCAGCCGCCACCGGGGCCGCAACAACCGGCGCAAGAACGACGCACCCGGCCAGATCAGTCAGGGCCGCAGGGGCGAGGTGACGCCGCCGGTGACCGCGCCGCCCTCCAGGGGCCGCAACAAGCGCCCGCTGGCCGAGCCGCGCATCGGCGTGGGCTGCATCGTGATGCGCGGCGACGAGGTGTTGATCGTGCGCGAACGGGGCCGCTGGAGCCTGCCCAAAGGCGGCCTGGAAGTCGGTGAGCTGCTTCAGGAGGGAGCGCGGCGCGAGACCTACGAGGAAACGGGACTCATCGTGGAGTTGCGCGAACTGGCCTTTCTGGTGGAGTTTCAGGCCGAAACCTGGGGCCACCACCTGCAATTCTTCTACGTGGGCCGTGAGGTGGGCGGCACGCTGGGGCCGCGCGACCCGGACAGGGACGTGCAGGAAGCCAAGTTCGTCTCGGTGCGCCACCTGCGCGAATACCTGCGCTTTCGCCCGCGCCTGGTGGCGCTGGAAGCCTGGCTACGTGACCGGCGGCCCAAGCACTTTGTCTTCGATCTCGACAAGGAACCGGCCATGCTCAAGAAGCGCAGCCGGGTGCAGAGCGCAGCCCCCCCGACCCACCGGGGTGCGGACAGCAAGGCGCAGCTCAGAGAATCGCCGGACCTGGAACGCCTGACCTTCGAGGCTCCCTTCGACGACGAGGACGAGTTGCCGTGAAGTTCGCCGCTGACGTGTCGCCGCACCCGGTGAGCTATTCTGAAGGGGTGGACACCCAACGCCTCGCAGGCCAGGTGATCGCTGTGACCAGCGGCGACCAGGGGTATGGCCGGGCCGTCAGCAGTGCCCTGGCGCGGGCCGGGGCCAGCGTGGTGCTGATCGGCAGCAATCCCGAGACGCTCTCGGCGCACGCCAGCCAGATCGAGCATGCGGGCGGCACAGCCATTCCGCTTAAGGCCGACGTGGGCGTGACCCTCGACTGGCTCAGCGCCCAGAGCCGGATGCTGGAGATTTTCGGGGTGCTGCACGGCATCGTGCATCTGGCCGACAAACGGGCGCATGCCAACTTCACCATGCTCAGCGAAAACGAGTGGATGGATCTGTTCAACTGCAATGTCAAGAGCAGCGTCATGATTGCCCAGATCATTCAGCGGCGCTTGCCCGGCACCTGGCTGACCCTGGTCGGGCCGCACCTCGACGAGCTGGGACTGCAAGCCTATCCTCAGCGCGGCGCACTGCGCGGTCTGGTCGAGCGGGCCGAGGCCGAGGAGCTGAGGCTCAATATGGTGCTGCCCAGCCGCGCCAGCAGCAACGAGGGCAGAGCCGACGCACCTCTCTCCGAGGCGGTACTGACCCTGGCCCTGCCGGAGCTGCACCACCTGCGCGGCAACGTCATCGAGGTGCCGCTGCCGCCCGCACCAAAGTACCGTGACCAGATCCGCGAAAATCTGCTGAGAAGCTCTTGAAGTGCCCCTACTGCGGCGCGGCCGACAGCAAGGTGGTCAACTCGCGCGGCGGTGACGACGGCGCGGCCATTCGCCGCCGCCGCGAGTGCCTGAGCTGCGCGCGGCGCTTCACGACCTACGAGCGCGCCCAGCTCGAACCGCTGATGGTCGTCAAGCGCGGCGGGCTGAGGCAGGCGTTCAATCCTGACAAGCTGCTGCGCGGGCTGAGACTGGCCAGCGAGAAGCGCCCCATTCCGGAAGCAACCCTACGGGCCTTTGCCTACGGCTTCGAGGACGAGGTCGGCGCGCCAGAAATCGAGAGCGGTGAGATCGGCAAGCGGGCCATGAACTTTCTGCGTCCCCTCGACGACGTGGCCTACATCCGTTTTGCCAGCGTCTACCGAGAGTTCGACAGTCTGGAGCGCTTTATCGAGGAGATTCAGGGACTGAAAGACCAGGAATGAAGCGTTCAGGTGTGAACATCACATCCGCTCCTTGACTCCCTCCACTGCGCCCAGGCTGGCCCGAATCGGGGTGGCCTTCTGCAGGTGCCTGCCCACCACGCCCGCGTAGGCAGCCCGAATCTTCTCGTAATCGGCCTCGATGTCGCCGCTGGGCGTCAGATAGGCCAGCACGCCCACCCGTTTGCGTTTCCAGTCAAAGGCGATCAGGGCAATCGGCACGTCCGCCGCCTGGGCCATGTGGTAAAAGCCGCTCTTCCACACCTCGGCACGCTCGCGGGTGCCCTCAGGCGCAAGGCCCAGCACGATCTCCGGCTGCTCGGCAATCAGCGCGGCCACCGCGTCCACGAAGTTGCCCCCGGCTTTGCGCCGGTCCACTGATACGCCCCCCCAGGCGCGCAGCAGCGGCCCCAGCGGAAAGCGGAAGAGGCTGTGCTTGGCGACGAACTTCAGCGGCGTGCCGGTGGCCCAGGCCCACAGCAGCGCAGGCAGCAGATCCCAGTTGCTGGTGTGCGGATAGGCAATGCCGATCAGCTTGCTTCCGGGCACGGGGGGCAGCAGCGCTGTCCAGCCGCCCAGCCGCAGCAGCGACGCGGCCAGTTTCGAGCGCCAGGTGGCCGGGCGGTTCATCCAGCGGGGAGTCGTCGTCACGCGGCGAGTATAGGGACCAGGGCGTTTCGGGCGCATTACAATACACCCATGACTGGCTCCTCGACTCCCGAACTCGCATCCCAGCTCGAAGCGCTCGGCGGGCAACTGGTGTGGCGCATCGGGAAGGACGATGCCAACGACGCGGTGGTGGTGCGCCTCGGCTACGCTTCAGCCACACCGCGCTTCGCCCACCTGCCCCGGCTGCGCAGCGCCAGCGACGACGATCTAAGTGACGCTTTGGCCAAAGGCGCAGTGGTGATCGAATGGGTGGACTGACTTGAGCCGCGTGGGCGCTTTCCGGCAATGATCATCGAAGCCGACCAGCCGTTCAGCTTGCCCGCGCCCGGCGATTCGGCGGCGGCGCTGGCCTTCGTGCGCGATCCGGCCCGCTCACTCTCGCAGGTGCGCTTTCTGCGCGAGCTGTCGGTGAGCGCCGCCGAGGTGCGCGGGGTGCTGGCGGTCTCGCTGCCAATGCTCGGTGAGGTCACCCTGCCATTTTTCAGCGTGCTGGAAGAAACCGAGCGGGGCGCACGCCTCCTACCACAGATGATCGAACATGAACGGGCCTGGCTGGAAGTGGCGGGCGAGGGCCAGCTCAGCGGCGCGGCGCTGGACTACTCGTTCGTCTTTCGCGCCCACCTCGGTTTGCCCGCCGCCGAGAAGTGGGGCGGCGCAGCCTTTGAGAAGATGGTGCAGGCGGCGGCCTCGCGGACCCTGGCGCGGGTGGCGCGCGAACTGCCCAGGGCGGTGGCAGCGGCGCTGGCAGACAGCAGTTAAGCCCAGTCGCTCAGATTGGCCCGAATCAGAGGCCCGCTCAGCCCGTGTTCGGGCGGCAGGTCGGCGGGGGCGAACCAGGCCGCCTCCGTGACTTCACCGGCCTGCAACTTCAGCTCACCGCCCAAAAACTGCGCCTCGAAAAGCTGGGACACGTTGTCCACCACGTCGCCGTGCGGATAGGTGAAGCGGTACTGCGGCCCGATGTATAGCCTCAGCGGCCTGAGTTCGTCTACCCTGACTCCGGCCTCCTCCTTCAGCTCTCGCCGGGCGACCTGCTCAAAGGTCTCGCCGAGTTCCATGCTGCCGCCCGGCAGCGCCCACAGGCCATTGTGCGCCTGCCGGACCAGCAGCACCCGCCCTTCCCCGTCTCGCAGCAGCACATTCGCGCCGGGAGCGAACAGAGGACGCGGCCCGACGAGCGCCCGCAACTCGCGCATGTGTTCACCTACAGGTGGGAGTGGCGAGGGCTCCAGCGGCAGTGGCGGCAGGCCCACCTCGGCCCGCAACAGGCTGAGTGTCTGCTTGTTGACGTTGGCACTGATGGTCGGCAACCCATTCAGCCCAAACCAGCCCAGCGCCAGGGTTTCGCCGTCGTCGTCGGGCACGGCGTGCTCCAAGGAAGCAGCGCTCAGGCGGCCCCGGCACAGCCCGCCCACGAAGTACACCTGATCGCCGTTGGGGTAGCGGTGGTACAGATGCGCCCCGCTGAGCGCCTGCCAGAAGGCCAGCGGCGTGTCCAGGCCGGTTTCCTCGTTCAGCTCGCGGCGGGCGGCTTCCTCAAACGTTTCGCCGGGTTCCAGGCCGCCGCCCGGCAACCCCCACAGACCGTCGTCACCCCGGCGCTGGAGCAGTACCCGCCCGGTTTCGTCCTGCACGACGCTACTGGCCCCGACGCTGAACAGGGGTCTTGGGCCGACGACGGCGCGCAGTTCGGAGAGGTACGACACGCCCGGAACTATACACACCGCAGCTATACACCGCCGCTCCCTGAACAACCCCGCCGCGTTAGCATCGAAGGCATGAGTGACGCTTTCCGTGACCTGCCACCCGAACTGAGCACCGACCTCGCCTACGACACGCTGGCTGTCCACACCGGCATCGAGCGCGGCACCGGGGTGGGCGTGGGCCTCCCCATACAGCAGATGGCGGCCTTTCAGTTTGACAGTCTGGACGCCGCCGCCGAGGAGTTTCAGACCAATACGGGCAGCAGCTACGCGCGCATTCAAAATCCGACGACGAAGGCCCTCGAAGCCCGCGTCACCGCGCTGGAAGGCGGAACCGACACGGTCTGCCTCAGCAGCGGGCAGGCGGCCAGCTTCACCGCCATGCTCAGCGCCTGCCGGGCCGGGGACCACATCGTGGCGACCAGCAGCTTGTTCGGCGGCTCGGTGGGACTGCTGGGCAATGTGCTGCCGCTGATGGGCATCACGGCGACCCTGGTGGCCAACACGCCCGACGCCGTGCGCGCCGCCATGCAGCCCAACACCCGCCTCGTCTGGGCCGAGACCATCGGCAACCCCGCCGCTGACGTGGCCGATCTATCGGCGTTCTCGGACATTGCCCACGCGCAGGGAGCCCTGCTGGGTGTGGACAACACCTGGGGCGGGGTGGGGCTGCTGTGCCGCCCGCTCGATTTCGGGGCCGATATGGTGACGCACAGCCTGACCAAATGGGCCAGCGGGCACGGCTCGGTACTGGGCGGAAGCGTCACGGTGGGTACGGCCCACGACCTGAGCCGCAACCCCATTTACACGGACGGTGCGCCGAGTCTGCTGGCAGCGCGGGGCGCGGGCGCACTGGCCTGGCGGCAGCGCTGGTTCGGCGCTTCGCAGCTCGGCATGGTACTGCCGCCTCAGAGCGCGTACCTGATCGCACTGGGCCTGGAAACCCTGTCTTTGCGATTGACCCGTGAGTGCGAGACGACGCTGGCTCTGGCCGAAATTCTGAATGCGCACGCGGGGGTGGGCCGGGTCAACTATCCGGGGCTATCGAGCAGCGAACATCACGACCTGGCCCAGCGCTACCTCAGCGGCGGCTTCGGCGCAGTGATGTCGTTCGAGGTGGCCGATCCTGCCGCGTTCCTGTCACGCCTCAAAGTCATCCGAATGGCTCCCAACCTGGGCGACACCCGTACCCTGGTCGTGCATCCCTGGACCACCACCCACGGACGGATGCCCGAGGCTGCCCGCCGCGCCGCTGGTGTGACCCCGCAGAGTATCCGCATGAGCGTGGGCGTCGAAGCGCTGGCCGATTTGCAGGCCGATCTGATGCAGGCACTGAGTTAGCCTGATCCGGGTGGTTCGGTTGCATTGACCTGCTCGGGTCAGCCCCCGTGCGCGAACTCCGGATAATCGGTCATCGCGCCGTCCACGTACACGGTGGTGCCGGTCACGTAACTGGCCTGCTCGGAGCACAGAAACACCACCATATTGGCAATGTCCGAGGTTTCGCCCATGCGGCCCAGCGGAATCTTGGTCAGCAGATCGGCCAGCGAGGTGGGATTGCTCCAGACCGCCTGGTTAATCGGTGTGCGGACCGCGCCGGGAGCCAGCGCCAGCACCCGGACCCCGTGCGGGGCGGCTTCCTGGGCCAGCGTCTTCATCAGCATTTCCTCGCCGCCCTTGCTGGCCGCGTAGGCGCTGTAACCGCTCCAGGCGATCTTTTCGTGAACGCTGGTGATGTTGACGACGACCCCGCCCCGCTGCGGCACCATCCGCTTGAGGGCCTGCTGAGCGCACAAAAAGGCCCCGAACAGGTTGATCCGGATGACCTGAAGCCAGGCAACCGGGTCGGCGTCCCAGCTCAGGGTGTGCGCACCGTCAATGCCCGCGTTGTTGACCAGAAGGTCGAGGCCGCCGTAGCGGGCGTCAATCTGCTCGAACATGGCGGCCACCTGCGCCGGGTCGCTCACATCGGCCAGCACCGTGAACGCCTCGCCGCCCGCTGCGGTAATGTCGGCGGCGATCTTGTCGGCGGCTTCCGGGTGCGAGACATAGTTGATGACGACCCGCGCTCCGGCGGCGGCCAGTCCCCGCACCACCGCTTCCCCGATTCCCGAATTGGCCCCGGTCACCAGGGCACGCCGACCTTGCAAAGTGATGTTCATGGCCCTCAGCTTGTGACGGGCCGGGGTGAGAAACAGTCGAGCCGCCGGGGCGTTCATTTATCCTGGGCAGTCCTCTAGCCGCGCTCCATCTGACCCTGACATGGATAGACGAAGCTTGAATGTTTGTCGAGGCCGCAATACAGATAGCAGTGCTGATGAACATGGACCAATGCCCTCGGGGCACCCGCTGCCCTCACACGCAGAAACCATATCCACTCCACGAACAATCTTCACAAACCCCCGCCAGACTGGGCAGGTCATGAAGTGGCCTTCCCTCCCCACCCGTCCCAGACGCCGACTGCGCCGCCTTGAAGGCGTGCTGGGCACGGCACTGGAAGTGCAACTGCTGGGCGACACCGCGACGTGCCTGGACGCTGCCGAGCGCGCCCTGCTGGCCGAACTCGACCGGCTGGAACTCATTTTCAGCCGCTTTCTGCCGGACAGCGAACTCAACCGCCTGCAAGCCAGGCCCGGCCAGCCTGTGCAGGTGTCGCCCGACCTCGCCGCACTGCTGGACCAGGCCCAGCATTTCATGACCCTGACCGGCAGCGCATTTCACCCGGCCTCCGACACCCTCGCGAAGTTGTGGGCCTCCGGTGAGCCGGAACCGGGCGAACTGGGCCGGGTGCTGGAGCAGATGCGACGCCCGCTCTGGACCCTGGACGGCGACCAGGTCACGCTCCACACCGACCTGGGCCTCAACTTCAATGCCCACGCCAAGGGCCACATCACCGACCAGGCAGCGCAGGCAGCCTTCGAGTCGCCTGGTGTGCGCGAGGTGGTGCTCAACATCGGCGGCGACGTGCGCCACATCGGGCGAAAGACGGTCCAGGTGGGTGTGGAAGCGCCCGGCGAGTTGGCTGACAACCGCGAACCGCTGCTGTTCGTGAGAATCCAGAATCAGGCCGTTGCCACCAGTGGGCACGCCCACCGGGGCGCACACCTGTTCGACCCACACACCGGACAACCCACCGCCGCCGCCCGCGCCGTTTCGGTGCTGGCTCCCACCTGTGCTGAGGCCGACGCCCTCTCGACGGCCTTCTGCGTGCTGCAACCAGACGAGAGCCTGGCGATGGCCGACGCGCTACCGGGCGTCGGTGTGCTGATCCTGGGCGGCCTGCAGCCGCGCAGCAACGCCTTCTGGCAGCACCACCAATTGCCCTTAACCCCCCTTTAACCCTCACGGAGGAAGATCACCCATGCCCAATCCCCTCAACCGCCGCCGTTTTCTGGAACACGCCCTCAAAGCCTCCGCCGCCCTGGCAGCCACCCTGGCCCTGCCCCGGCTCAACCTGGCTGACGCCCAGGGAGCCGTCAAGAGTGCCACCCTGCCCAGCAGCATGGAACTGGCCGTCAACCTGGAACTGGCGCAGGCCAGCGGATTCCGCTACAACCGCCCCTACGTCGCCGTCTACATCGAGGACGCCAAGGGCAACCCGGTACGGACCCTCAGCCTGTGGGCCGAAACCAGTCGGCACGCCCGCTACATCAGCGAGTTGCGGCGCTGGTTTTCCGAGAGCAGTGCCCTGGTCGCCACCGTGTCCAGCCCCACGCGCAACCCCGGTAAGTACACCCTGGTCTGGGACGGCAAGACCGACCAGAAGGTCCAGGCCCCGCAGGGCGATTACTTCGTGTGCGTGGAGGTGGCCCGCGAGCATGGCCCCTACGGACTGGTGCGCGAGAAGGTCACGCTGGGCACATCTGCCCTCAAAAAGACCCTCGACAGCAGCGTGAACCCCGATCTGAGCAGCGTCAGCGTGGACTACCGCAAGAAGGCATGACCCAGGACACCAGCCCCGCAGCAGCGGCCACCCGCCCGGTCCTGCGCCAACGCCCCGTCAGGGCCAGGCTCAACGTCTGGCTGAGATGGCTGCACACCTACATCTCGATGTTCAGCTTGCTGCTGATTCTCTTTTTTGCGGCCACCGGGGTCACGCTCAACCACCCCAACTGGACCTTCGGCGGCGTGGAAAAGCACCAGCAGCTCAGCGGAACGCTGCCCGCCGGGTGGATTCAAAGGAGCCAGCCCGACGCCCTCAAGATCGCCGAGTTTTTGCGGGCCAAATACGGCCTACACGGCAGCGCCGACGACTTTCAGTACAGCGGCGGCGTGGGCGGCCTGAGCTTTCGCGCGCCCGGCTACAGCGCCGACGTGCAGTTTGATCAGGGTGGGAAGTATTCGGTCAATGTGGACGCTCAGGGTGCGCTGGCCATCGCCAACGATTTTCACAAGGGCCGCGACTCGGGCGGAGCTTGGAGCTGGGTCATCGACGTGTCGGGCGTCTTTCTGGTCGTCGTGGCGCTCACCGGGCTGGGCCTCATGCTGTTCTTGAAAAAAGTCCGCACGGCGTCGCTGATCGGCATCGTGGTGGGCGGGCTGGTGATGGGCTACCTGATGTGGCGGGCGATGTAGGGAGGGACGAAGCCGTAGCAGCCGGAGCGTGCCAAAAGCGTTCCGGCTGTTTTCGTTGGCAATCGGAGAGTAGAACGTTGCGCTCTCTCCTCCCCCAGCGGGCAGGCGTCCTCAAGGGCGTCCGTTCTGCCCAAGAAGTCCCCTCCCCGGTGGGGAGTGGGAGCAGGTCGCTCTCCCACGGAGCTGTACCAGTCCGCTCGGGATGGAGCTTCCCGCGTCCTGGTAGGCCACCCGCGCCGACTTTCCAGACTGTGGAACAGTCAGGGAGTGGGCGCTGTGCCGAAGACTTGCCCAGCCAGCCGAGATGGAAGGCAGTCTACGTTTCCGGTTTTTCTGCTCCTATCACACTCGGGGGGGAGGGATCAGAACGATTGCCCCTGGTCCGTCCCGTCCACACTTCAATTTCGCTGCTGAGTCAGCTCCCCTGACTCCTGAACTGGCATGACCTGCACAGCGCGCAGGGCCAGCAGGGTTGCCAGCACATCCAAGACGCCCAGTCCGGCCCAGATGAGCTGATCGGTGAGGGCGGGCGCAGGCAGGAAGCCGGTGGGCGGCCAGACATTCATGACGGTCATACCCACGCTGAGGGCCGCCGAGAGGTTGAGCCAGGTCAGCAGCCGGGCGCGGCCCGCCGCATCGCTGGGGGTGGCAAACAGGGCCGCGCTGATGGTATAGACCGCCAGGCCGCCCACGATGCCGCCGCCCCAGACCAGAAACAGCACCAGCACCGCCAGCGGGTTGGCCGTATCACCCGCGCCGCCCAGCAGGGCCAGCGAGGTCAGCAGCCACATGGCGGCCCGCAACGCAATCAGCCAGGGGTAGACGGCCCGGAAGACGCGCAGTCGCGGGTCGGGAACCCCCAGCTGTGCCTGTCCTGGCTGTGCGCCACGCAAGAAGTCGCCCAGTAAAGCGGTCCAGAGGCCCAGGCTGATGGTCGCCAGCACCACGTCGAGCGAGTTGAGCAGCAGGTCCGCGCCGCTGCTGCCCAGCGCCTGATAGATGCCGTAAGCGATCAGGGCCACCACCTGCACCCACAGCGCGACCAGTGCGGCGCGGCGGACTGCCGCAGGGTTCAGAAGCGCAGCCTCATACACCCAGTTTCTGCTGCAAGAGCTGCCGCACCACGTCGGGCCGGGCCTGACCACCCAACGCCTTCATGACCGGGCCGAACAGGGCATTCATGGCCTTGGTGTTGCCCGCCTGCACCTTGGTGACAGTGGCGGGGTCGGCCTGCATGGCGGCGTCGATGGCCGCCTCGATCGCCGCCGTGTCGGTCACGACAGCCAGGCCGCGTGCCTTGACCAGTTCCGCCGGGTCCTCCCCAGCCATCACGTCCGGCAGCAGGTCTTTGGCCATCTTACCGCTGATGGTTCCAGCGTCGATCAGTTTCACCAGTGCCGCCAGATGGGCCGGTGTCAGGGCACTGTCACTCAGGCTCTGCTCGCGGGCGGCCAGCGACCCGGCCACATCGGTCAGCAGCCAGTTGGTCAGCTTCTGGGCATCGAGCGGTTGGGCGTCTGCCCCTGACTTGAGCGCCTCGTCCAGAAAGCGGCTGAGGGCCGCGTCCATGCTCAGCGTCTCGGCATCGACGGCGCGAATCCCGGCCACCAGATAGCGCTCCCGCTTCTGGGCAGGGAGTTCGGGCATCCGAGCCCGCACGGCGGCGATCATCTCCGGGGTGATGTTGAGGGGGGGCAGATCGGGTTCGGGGAAGTAGCGGTAATCGGCCTCACCCTCCTTGGTCCGCATCACGAAGGTCTTCTGGCCGCCCTCATCCCAGCCCATGGTGTCCTGGGTGATGGTGCCGCCCGTGTCAAGCACCCGCGCCTGCCGGGAGATCTCGTATTCGAGCGACTTCTGCACGCTGCGAAACGAGTTGAGGTTCTTGACTTCCACCTTGGTGCCCCAGGGCTCGCCCTCTTTGTGCAGGCTCACGTTCACGTCGCAGCGCATCTGGCCCTCTTCGGGGTTGGCTTCCGACACGCCGAGCGCCTGGGCGATCGCCCGGATCTGGGTCAGGAAATCACGGGCCTGTTCGGGGGTGGTCAGGTCGGCTTCCGTCACCATCTCGATCAGCGGCATTCCGGCACGGTTGAGATCGAGCAGGCTGTAGGGCGCGTAGGCCGGGTGCATCAGCTTGCCCGCGTCGTCTTCGAGGTGGGCGCGGTTGATGCGGATGCGCTG
This sequence comes from Deinococcus rubellus, assembly GCF_025244745.1. Lineage (NCBI taxonomy): Bacteria > Thermotogati > Deinococcota > Deinococci > Deinococcales > Deinococcaceae > Deinococcus > Deinococcus rubellus. The sequence goes on along the minus strand of NZ_CP104213.1, from coordinate 1,353,368 downwards.
GCCGCCCACATCCAATGCGCCGTCCCGCGCAATCGGGCGGTCATACTGCGAGAGCTGGAAATTCTTGGGCGCGTCAGGGTAAAAGTAGTTCTTGCGGTGAAACTGGGTGAAGCCCGACACGTCGCAGCCCAGCGCCAACCCGAACATGATGGCCAGGTTGACCGCCTCACGGTTGAGGGTCGGCAGGGTGCCAGGCAGGCCCAATGTGAACGGGTCAATGAAGGTATTGGGGTCTTTGCCGAAGTAGTCGGTGCTGCACGCGCTGAAGATCTTGGTGCGGGTGTTGAGGTGCAGATGGACTTCCAGGCCGATGACAGGGAGGTAAGTGGTGCCGGGGCGGGACATGGGGAGGAGTATAAGGACTGGCCGGGGGCAAGCGCCGTAGCGGGGCGACCTAAACTCTGTTTACACCATATTGACCTGGCCCATCTCAGCGGCGTGAAACGGGCCGCTCCCCGTTACCTGTCACTCACACCAGCGCCGCTTCGCGCTCTTGCAACTGCCGCGCAATCTCGGCCACCGCCTGCTCGGCGTGGATGCGCCCATTCTCGATAAATACCTGATTGGTCTTGCCCGCGTAGCCCGCCGAACCCGCCACGAACAATCCCAGCACGCTGCTCTCGTGGGCCTCACTCAGCACCAGACACTGGTCCGGTTGGGTTACCAGATCCAGGTCTTCGAGGAAATCCAGCTTGGGACGGTAGCCGGTCAGGGCAAAGGTGAAATGGGTCGGCAACTTCTCCACAGTGCCGTCCCGGTGCTGCACCAGCACATATTCGGGGTGGATCTCGGCCACCTGCGATTCGAACACGGCCTTGATACTGCCTTCCTTGATGCGGTTTTCCAGATCGGGGCGCACCCAGTACTTGATGGTGCTCTTGAGTTCGGAGGCGCGGACCACCATCGTGACCTTCGCGCCGCTGCGCCACAGATCGAGGGCAGCGTCAGCGGCGCTGTTGCCCGCACCGATCACAGTCACGTTCAGCCGCCAGAAGGGGTGGCCCTCGGTGTAGTAGTGGCTCACATTCTCCGCGTCCTCGCCAGGAATGCCCAGGTGCAATGGGTTGTCGTAGTAGCCAGTGGCGACGATGACCCGGCGGGCCTCCACCACATCCATCTCGCCGCCCTCGCCCTCGACTTCCAGGGTGAACCCGGCAGGCGCGGCGTGCAGGCGTGTCACCTCGCTGTACTGGCGGATGTTGAGCTGCTCACGCTGCGCCACCAGGCGGTAGTACATCAGCGCGTCCTTGCGGTCAGGCTTGTCGTGCCCCGTCACCATCGGGTGATTGCCGATTTCCAGCTCCGGCGCGGTGGTGAAGAAAGTCATGTAGGTGGGGTAGTCGAAAATGGCGTTGACCACACAGCCCTTGTCCAGCACCACGTAACTGAGGCCCGCCCGCTTACAGGCGATGGCGGCGGCCAGACCCACCGGCCCCGCACCCACGATGGCGACATCGAAAAGGCCGTTTTGAAGGCCATGTTGAGAGAGCGTATCGTTCAAGTTCATCCAGAAATTGTGCCACGCCCGCTACGCTGCAACGGTGAGTTCGGCTTCCGGCAGCGTTGGGGAGAAGGCCATCTGACTGGGTGAAGGTGTGCTGAAATAGGGCATGGACCTCGACTCGCTGACCCCGGTGGATCACGCGCGGCGCTACGCTATTTTACTGGCCTCTTCGGTGGGAACCTTCGTCTTCATCGCGATCTGGATGGCGCTGGAGTGGAATTTCTTCGTGGCGGTGCTGATCGGCGTGGCAGTGGGCACGCTGGCCTTCTACCCGCTGCGCGCCGTGTCGCGGCTGCTGTTTCCGCCGCCGCGCCGGACCGTCAGACGGATCAAAAAGTGAATTGAGCCGGGGCTTCATCCAAATTGCGGATGGTTCCCTGAGCATCCCGACTGAAGAGAGAAGCAACAACCATGGGTTGCGCGGTAAAGGAATGGCGTGGTCAACCGCGTCCGTTGACGACGGTGGAGAACCCTCCGGCGCTTTCCCGGCTGTTTCGGAATTGAGGCCAACATGTATCAAACCCGCGCCAGCACGCATTTCTGACCGCTCGGTCGGGGACGTTGCGCCCTCTGGAGGCGGCCTATACTGCCCCAGTGAATCTGGCGGCCATACTCCATCTGGACAGCGAACCGGCGCTGATCGTGGGCGGCGGCCCGGTGGCCCTGCGCCGCGCCGTGACGCTGAAGACGGCGGGCCTGCGCGTGCGGGTCATTGCGCCCGACCTGTTACCCGAACTGCTGGCCCTGGGCTTCGACTGCTGTCAGCGGGCTTTCGAGCCTGCCGACCTGGCGGGAATGCGAATCGTCGTGGCCTGCACCAGCAGCCCAGTCGTCAACGCCGAGGTGACGCGGCTGGCCCTGGCCCTGGGCGCGCTGGTCAACCATGCGGGCGAGGCGGGCGCAGGCAACCTGCGCTTTCCGGCGGTGCTGGAGCGGGGCGGCGTGACGGTGGCGATCAGTACTGGCAGCGAGCTGCCGATGCTGGCCCAGGCCCTGCGCGAGAAGGTGGCGCTCAGCTTGCCGGAGGCGCTGCCACTGCCTGCCTGGACCGCCCAGCGCGACGCGGCCCTGAGTCTCGGCGCGGACGCACGGCAGGCAGCCATGAGCGATCTGCGTGCCGAGATCCGGGCCGCTGTGGGGCTGGGCGCATGAGCCTCGGCCTTCTCGATCTGGCCGTGGTCGGACTTAACCACACCACTGCACCCATCGCCGTGCGTGAGCGGGCCGCCGTGCGCGACGACGAGCGCGAAGCAGTCCTCTCGCACCTGCGCCGCCACGCCCGCGAGGTGATGCTGCTGGCGACCTGCAACCGCACCGAGGTCTACCTGGCGGGGATCGGCGGCGATCCGCTCTCGGCCTTCGAGGGCTCGTGGGGCCACCTGCTGCGCGAGTACCTGTATGTCTACCAGGGCGAGGCGGCGGCCCAGCACCTCTACAGGGTCTCGGCGGGCCTGGATAGCCTGGTCATCGGTGAGACTCAGATCCAGGGCCAGGTCAAGCGGGCCTGGCAGGACGCCTCGAAGCGAGGCGACACCGGGGCGCTGCTCAACAAGGCGGCCCAGGGCGCTCTGAGCGCAGGCAAGCGGGTGCGCTTCGAGACCGGTCTGTCCGACAAGGTGGTGAGCGTATCGAGCGCCGCCGTGGATTTGGCCCGGCAGCGGCTGGGAGATTTAACGGGCCGCACCGCCCTGATCGTGGGCGCGGGCGAGACCGCCGAGCTGACCCTGACCCACCTCAAGGCGGCGGGCGTGCAGGACATCATCGTGGTCAACCGCACCGCCGAGCGCGCCCAGCAACTGGCCGACAAACTCGGCGGGCGGGCCTGCGCCCACGAGTACCTGCAAGAGGTCTTGCCGGAAGCCGACGTCGTCATCGCGTCGAGTGCCGCGCCGCATTACGTGCTGGGCGCGTCCGGCGTGGACCTGGCCCTAAGCGCGCGCCCCGAGCGCCCGATGATGCTGATCGACATCAGCGTGCCGCGCATTCTCAACCCCGACATCGGGACGGTGCCGGGCGCACACCTCTTCAACCTCGACGACCTTCAGGGCGTGGTCAGCCGCAACCTGGCCTCGCGCCGCGCCGCGCTGCCGCAAGCCGGATTGATCGTGGAGGAAGCCGTGGCCGAGCTGGTGCGCTGGCAGGACTTCCGGCAGTCGCACGGGCTGCTGCGCCCGGCGGAACTCCGAATTACTCCGGCGGCTGAGTTGCTGGTGGCCTGCGACTGAGGCAAGACCCATTCAACCCGGCCCGACCAGCGCTCAGGCGTTACCTTGAGACATGTCCGCACCTCAATCCGTAAGCGGTCCCCGCGCCACCCCACCCGCCGAGCGTGCCCCGCTGCCCGACGTGCTGCGCGGCCTGGCGCTGCTGGGCATCCTGTGCGTCAATGCCCAGGACTTTGCCGGGTACGCCGAGTGGACCCAGCGCAGCGCGGACCGGGGCGCGCAGATCATCATTGATCTGCTGCTTAACGGCAAATTCATCAGCGTGTTCGCCATGTTGTTCGGGGCCGGGGCTTTCACCTTGCTGGAGCGGGGCGGCAAAAATTTATTGCTGCGGCGGCTGGCGGTACTGCTGCTGGTCGGCACGCTGCATTACGTGCTGGTCTGGCACGGTGACATCATCGGCAACTACGCCGTCGTCGGCGCGGCGCTGGTTTTGCTGGAGCGGGCGCGACCCCGGCTACTGGTGATCGTCGGGGCACTCTCGGGCGTCGGCTGGACGCTGGGATTTTTGGGGAGCGTCGGCAGTCTGGTCGGCCTGAGGCAGCTTCCGGCGGTGGTCTCGGCGGGGCAGACTTATCTGGACATTGCCTCGGCCCGCGTCCATCAGGTGCTGCCCGCGCTCAGCTCGGTGGTGGGCTTCGACGGCTTCTGGCTGCTGGCCCTGTTCTGCTTCGGCGGCGCGCTCTACCGCTCCGGGGTGCTGTGGTGGCCGCAGCAGCACCGCCCGGCCTTGATGTGGATGCTGACACTCGGCCTCGGCGGGGGGCTGCCGCTGAGCCTGCTGCTGGCCATATTCAACACCCAGGACAGCTACAGCGCCGAGGTGTGGGGCCTGCTGGCCCGGCTCGGCGGGGGCCTGGCCCTGGCGCTGGCCTACATCGGCGGGGTGGGCCTGTTGACCGCCTCGGGCAAGCTCGGCTGGCTGACGGCCTTCGCCGCCTCTGGCCGACTGGCCCTCAGCAATTATCTGGTTCAGTCGCTGATCATGACGACCCTTTTCTATCCGTATGGCCTGAACCTCTACGGACAGTGGGGAGCCTTGCCTGCCCTGCTGCTGGCACTATCGCTGGGACTGGCCCAGGTCTGGGTCTCGAACCTGTACCTGCGGCGCTTCTCTGCCGGGCCAGCCGAGTGGCTGATCAGGAAGCTGGTGTACGGCTGGAGGTGAGGGCGGCCCGGAGATAGCTCGCCGCCCGCCGCAGCCGTGACGGCTCCAGCACGGCGCGGCTGGCCCGGTGAAAGGCCAGCGGCACGGCCATCAGGCGGGCCTGGTTCTCCAGATTCGGCTGCCCATACCCGGCCAGAAATGCCGGGAGCCGCCGCCAGCCCCAGAAGTACGCGAACGAGGCCGCGTCCCAGCCAGGCGGCCCGGCCACTGCATCGCCGAAATCGAGCAGGCCGCTGAGCCGCCCAGCTTCAAAGTGCAGTTGCTCGCGGTGCAGGTCACTGTGGTTGATGACGGACGGCGCGTCGGCCAGGGCCAGCAGGTCGGCTTCCAACAAGCGGATGGGCCGCGCCAGATCGGGCGCGAAACGGATCAGCGGGTGACGCTTCAGCGGCGTCGTACCAAAGGGCCAGGCGTCGAGCAAGCGGGTCTGAATCCCCTCACGGAGCGCCGGGGCCACTGCGACGAACGGCCCGGCCTGATCGCGCAGCAGGCCCCAGCCCGACACCGGCAACGAGTGCAGCGCCGCCAGTGCTGCACCCACCTGCCGGGCCTGATCGCCGCTCAGCTCGCGGACGGCTGAGCCAGTGACGAGGGCGTCCAGACTCCAGCCCTCCCCCACCGCTCTCGGTGCGGCCACCGGCACGCCCAGCCGTACCAGGGCGCGGCGAAGTTCAGAGTCGACGACGAAGCGGCCCTGACCAATTCGCAGCACCGTTTCGCCGACCCGGTAAACCCGGCAGGTCGCGCCCGCTGCCAGAAACACCGGCTTATCCTTCAGGCCCAGGCGGCGGCCCAGCGCCAATAAGCCCAGCGCCGAGAAGACCAGCGCCGTCCCCTCGGCCTGCCCAGCGCTCATTTCTTCAACAGCTGCGGCAATTCCTTTTCCAGATTCAGCATCGGCAAGTCAAAAGCCCGGCGGGCCGGTTCAGGATCACCGGTACTACCTTCCAGCAGCATGGCGTACTGGTCTTTGGTGATCGGCGGGCTGGGCAGCAGGTTCATCAGCGGCACGGCCAGATTCATCAGCGGCAGCGGCACCGGCACAATCGGCTTGCGTTTGCCCAGCGCCGAGAGTTCGAGTTGCAGCAGTTCGCGGAAGGTGTACTCCGCCGGGCCGGTCAGCTCATAGGTCTGGCCCACCGTCTCGGGACGTTCCAGCGCGCCTGCGAAGGCGGCGGCCACATCCTGAATGCTGACCGGACGAAAGGGAAAATGTCCATCGCCGATCTGCGGCACGATGGGAGCCTGCGACACCAGATTTTTCAGCACGCGCCCGAAGAAGTCGTCGCCGGGGCCAAAGATCAGCGAGGGCTCGAAGATGGTATAGGCCACGCCGCTGGCCCGGACGAGTTGCTCAGCCTGCCCCTTGGTGGAGCTGTAGCCGCTCTTGCTGGACGGGTCCGCGCCCAAGGCGCTCATGTGCAGGTAGCGCGCTCCGGCAGGCAGGGCGGCCAGCACGTTGCGGGTGCCCTCGACATGCACCTTCCCGAAGGTCTGCGCGCCCTTCTCGGCGATAATCCCTACCAGATGAACGACGGCTCCCGGCTGCACATCGTCCACGGCAACCTGCATGCCTTCCCGGCTGGTCACGTCGGCCTTGACCCCTACCGCGCCGGGCAGTCCCTGGCCTTCGCGTGACCCGGCAAACACTGCGTAGCCGCGCCGGAGCAGTTCGGCAACCACCGCCCTGCCGACGAAGCCGGTGGCCCCGGTGACCAGCACCCGCAGGGCAGCAGACGACGACGAGGGCGCGGGCGGGTGCGGCTGGGTCATGAATGGGTCTCCTTGGAAGTGAGGTTGGAACCGGGTTCGCTTGAACTGACCAGCGCGCGCAGCCCGGCCAGGTTGGTGAGGGTGATGTGCCGGTAGCCAGTCTCGATCAGGCCCGCGCAGCGCAGCTCGGTAATGGCCTTACTGACCGACTCGCGGGTGCTGCCGCTGCCCTCAGCCAGCAGTTCGTGGGTGGCGCGCACGTACAGACGGTTCTCGGCGTCCTCGGCACCCAGCGGCGTATCGACCAGTTGCAGCAAATAACGCACCACCCGCAGGCGCAGATCACCCGACTGCAAGCTGACCTCGTGGTCGATGACCCGGCCCAGTTGCCTGCCCAGGCTGCGGGCCAGCGCCAGCACCGTGCTCTCAGGCAGACTCGCCGGATCGACCTGCACGATGCTGGAGCTGGTCAGGACCTCGGCGTGGTGGTGATAATGCCCACCGTTGAGCGCGTCCTCGCCGCAGTAGTCGCCGGGCAACACCAGCCGCAGGGTCATCAGACGGCCTCGCGGCGTCAGCTGGCTGAGCCGGATCAGCCCGGTCTCAATTCGGTAAAGGCCCTGTACCGGATCGTGCTGGCGAAAAAGGTAGGTGCCGCGCGAGTAGCGCTGACCGGCAAACCCGTGTCCATGACTGAGAGTCGCGTTCATGTTCGGCGCTCCTGGAATTTCAGCGCGTCCACAATGGTCCGGGCCGCCTGCACCGCGTCGGGTCCGGCCCACTGGCCCAGTTCGGCGGCGGCCTGGCGCTGAGCGTTGAGAATCTTGCCGCCCACGAACACCGGAATGTCCTGTCCCTGCACGTCGCGGCGCTGGAGCAAGGCTGCCTGAAGCGATTCCTGGGTGTTGATGCTGATGAGGATGGCCTGCGCCCCGACGCTGCGGGCATACACCACCAGATCGCCCAGCGGGGTATTGGCCCCCACGTACTGCACCTGCACGCCCAGACGCCGCAGCACCACACTGAGCATCAGCAGCCCGAGTTCGTGCTGCTCCTGCGGCCCGCAGGCGGCCACCACCGTCGGCCCGAAACGGCTGTGGCCCGCCGCATTCAGCAGCGCCGTCAGTTGAGCACGCAGGAAGGCGCTGGCCTGATGCTCGTGCGCCACGGTGATCTCGCCGCGCTCCCAGCGCTCACCAAGAATGCCCAGGGCAGGCTGGATGAGTTGCATCAGCACGCCCTCGATGTTGATGCGGGCCTGGGCCTCGGCCAGCAGCCGCTCGGCCCCGGCCAGATCCGATTTGATCAGAGCGTCCACCAGTGTCTGGGCAGCCAGCGGCGCACTCACCTCGGGGTGGCCTGAAGAAGGCGGAGCAACAAGCACAAGTGCCGGATCACCCGGCGTCTCGCCCAGCACGGCGAACTGCTGGCGGGCCAGTTCAGCGGCGCGACTCACCGGCACGCCCTCCTCGGTGCGCTGGCGCATGAACTCAATCAGGGCCACATCTCGCCGACTGTAAAGCCGGTAGCCGCTGGCGTTGCGCTGGGGATGCGGCAGGCCGTAGCGCCGCTCCCACTGCCGCAGGGTGGTGGCGGGCACGCCGGAGCGCGCCTCCACTTCACTGGCGGTGAACAGGCCGCTGGAATCTGCCGGGCACGTCATATCAACGGTCATTAGGGCATACCAGAGCGGCGGGGAACCGTATCATTGGGCGGAATGCGCCGGGGCCGGAGCTTACCCTTCCTCGCCGCCGACATGCAGCGCCGTGCAGTGGCGGCGGGCGGGCAGCAGGCGGTGGGCGAGCCGCAGGGTGCAGGCTTCGCCGGAACGCAGGTGCAGAAACGCGCCGTCGACAAAGTCGATCAGCAGTTCGCCCTCCAAGCAGATCACCGCACCGCCCGCCTCGCCCATATGCGCGCGCGTCAGGTACAGCGCCCGCAAACCGGTGCCGGGCAGCAAGACCGGCTGGTCCGGCGTGACCTTGGCCAGCCGCGTCAGGTGCAGCGCGGCGGGCGGCGTGGGCCGTGGGCCGGGCAAGGCTGATCAGCCCCGTGCCGCCTGGTTGAGTTTCTTGCTGGCCTGCAAGGCCATGCCCTTGGCCTTTTTCACGTCCAGGCCAAGCTGCGGGGCCACCGCCTCCACCTTCTCGCCGCGCTCACGGGTGGCCGTCACCAGTTCGCGCTCCTGGCTGCTCAGCACACCCAAGTGGGGCTTGAGTTGCGCCCAGGTGAGCGGCACGGACTTGGGCTTGGCAGCGGTTTTAGCTGTAGCGGTCTTGACGGTGGTTTTAGCAGCAGGCTTCCGAGCGGCGGTGGCCGCCGATGGCCTGGCCGCAACTTTTTTGCTGGGCTTTCTGGCCGCCGACTTCGCCGGTTTGGCACTGGCCGCCTTACTGCCCGTTCCTGCCGCCCCGCGCTTGCTCTTGGCTTCCTTCTTCTTCGGCTCCTTGCCGCGCTCCTCCAGAATGTTGCGGGCGTCCACATCATTGAGGCTGCCCTGGTTCTCGTCTTTGCGGAGGGTGGCGTTGCGCTCACCGTCAGTGAGGTAAGGGCCGAAGCGTCCACTCTTGAGCGTGATGGGGGCGCGGTCGGGGTACTCGTAACTCGCCAGCGGGGCCGCCGCCACGCCGCGCCCGCCCGCGAAGCGCGGCTGCATGAACAGCGCCTCGGCTTCCAGCATCGAGGTGGTAAAGAGCTGCTCAGGAATAGCGAGGCTGCGCGAGTCGTTGCCGCGCTTGAGATAGGGACCGTACTTGCCGTTGTGGGCCCAGATTTCCTCGCCTTCCGAAGTGCCCACCAAGCGCGGCAGCGAAAGCAGTTTGAGCGCCCGGTCCAGCCCGAGGGTCGCAAGATCGTCACTGGGAAACAGGCTGGCGGTACGCAGCGGCGGGTTCTCCTCGCCGATCTGGACATAGGGGCCGAATCTTCCGGCCCTGGCGACCACCGGCTTGCCCGAGCCGGGGTCCTTGCCGATGACCCGGTCCCCGCTGGGACGGCTGAGCAATTCCTCGGCCTTCTCCAGATCGAGTTCGTCGGGGGCCAGGTCCTCGGGAATGTTGCCCTTGGTTTCGCCGCGCGTCAGGTAGGGGCCGTACTTGCCCACCCGCACCTCGATGCCACTACCCGCGAGCTTGGGCACCTGAATGGTCGCCACCGCACGCGGATCGATGGTTTCCATCTGCGTCTCGATCATGGAGCGCAGCCCCATGCCGCCCCCCTCGCCCAGAAAGAAGGAGCGCAGGTACGGCCCGCGCTGCTGCCGCCCGCCTGCGATGTCGTCGAGGTCTTCCTCCATCCGGGCCGTGAAGTCGTAATCGACCAGGGTGCCGAAGTGCAGTTCCAGCAGCGCCGAGGTGGCGAAGGCCGTCCAGGTGGGAATCAGCGCCTGGCCCTTCTTGGCGGCGTAGCCCCGGTCCTGGATGGTGCCCAGAATGCTGGCGTAGGTGCTGGGCCGCCCGATGCCCGCGCCTTCCAGCGACTGCACCAGGCTGGCCTCGGTGTAGCGGGCCGGGGGCTGGGTTTCGTGGCCCGACGGCGCGGGGTCGGCGGCGATAACCTGCTCGCCTTCCTTGAGAGGCGGCAAGATCGTTTCGCGGTCTTCCAGGGCGGCCAGCGGATCGTCGCGGCCCTCCACATAGGCGCGCAGGAAGCCGGGGAAGTCGATCGAGCGGCCCGAGGCGCTCAGCAGCGCTTCGCGGCCGTCAGTGGCCTTGCCGCCGAGGCGCACCTGCATCCGGCGTCCGCGCGCGTCGGCCATCTGCGAGGCCACCGTGCGTTTCCAGATCAAATCGTAGAGTCGCCATTCGTCGCCGCCGAGTTCGGCTTTCAAGCTGTCGGGCGTGCGAAAGGCGTTGCCCGCCGGACGAATCGCCTCGTGGGCCTCCTGGGCGTTCTTGGCTTTCTTGGTGTAACTGCGCGGCTGGGCGGGCAGGTAGGCGTCGCCGTAGAGCGACTTCACCTGACTGCGGGCGGCGCTGATGGCCTCGGCGCTGAGGGTGGTGCTGTCGGTGCGCATATAGGTGATGAACCCGCTCTCGTAGAGCTTCTGGGCTGCCCGCATGGTGCGCTGAGCGCCGAAGCCCAGCTTGCGGCTGCCCTCCTGCTGGAGCGTCGAGGTGATGAAGGGGGCGTAAGGCTTCTGGGTAAAGGGCTTTTCCTCAGCAGACAGCACCGTGAAGGGCTGCTCCTTGAGGGCCTCGGCCAGGGCGCGGGCCGATTCCTCATGAAGCCGCAACACCTCGTTCTCTTTTTTGAGCTGCCCAGTCAATGGGTCGAAGTCGCGGCCCTGGGCCAGACGCACGCCCTGCACTTCCAGCAGCCGGGTCGGGAACGGTTCGCCCGCGCCGGTCACGCAGCCCACCTCGATATCCCACCACTGCCCGGCCAGAAAGCGCATCCGCTCGCGCTCGCGCTCGACCAGCATCCGGGTCGCCACGCTCTGCACCCGGCCTGCCGAGAGCTTGGGAGCCACCTTGCGCCACAGCACCGGGCTGACCTCGTAGCCGTAGAGCCTATCCAGGGCGCGGCGGGTTTCCTGGGCTTCGACGAGGTTGCTGTCGATCTGGCGCGGATGGGCAATCGCGGCCTGAATGGCGTCCTTGGTGATCTCGTGAAAGACCATCCGCTTGACGACGCCCTTGGGTTTGAGTTCCTGAAACAGGTGCCAGGCGATGCTCTCGCCCTCGCGGTCATCGTCGGTGGCCAGAATGACCTCGTCGGCCTGCTGGGCCAGCTTGCGCAGGTAGGCGACGTGCGCTTTCTTGTCGGGCGACACCACATAGAGCGGCTTGAAGTCGTCCTCGATGTTGAGCCCCAGACGCGCCCAGGCTTCACCTTTATACTTCTCGGGAATCTCGGCGGCGCTCTTCGGTAGGTCGCGGATATGCCCGATGGACGACTCGACGGTGTAGCCCTTGCCGAGGTACTTGGCGATGGTTTTGGCTTTGGCGGGGCTTTCGACGATGATCAGGGTATTGGACATGGGGTTCCAGTGCGGGCCGGGAAAAGCAGGAGAAGGGAAGTCATTTGGGATGCACTGTATTACACAGCCCCCGGTTGGCAAGGTCATCAGCCTAACCGAAGAAGCCTGAGCGGTCTCTCACATGAATCCGGCAGCCGCTAGACTGGCCCGCGTGCGCCGACTGCCGAACCTTCCCCTGCTGGCCCTGCTGGGCGCTGTGCTGCTCGCCCTGACGGGCTTGGCGGCCTCGGCCTCACCCCTGCCCGCGCCGCCCAACCCAGACCAGCCCGCGCCCACCCTGCTGGTGCTGGGCGCGTCGCAGCTCGGCGGACAGCCCGGCCCGGCCTTCCGGCAGCGGCTCGACCACGCCCTGAAGCTCTACCGGCAAGGCGGCGTGACCCGGATCATCGTTTCGGGCGGCGTCGGGCTGGGCGACCTGTTCAGCGAGGGCGAGATCGGGGTGCGCTACCTGCGCGGCCAGGGTGTGCCGGTGGGCGCGCTGCGGGCCGAGGAGCAGAGCCGCACCACCTTCCAGAACCTGCGCAACAGCCGCCCACTAATACCGGGGGCTGTGACGCTGGTCACCGACAGCGTGCACGCCCGCCGCGCCGTGTCGCTCGCCCGCGCCGGGGGACTGAAGGCCGACGTCAGCAGCACCCTGATCCGGCCCGCGCCGCGCTACCTGCTGCGCGAGTCGCTGGCGCTGCTGGCCTGGCGGCTGCTGGGCTATACCGGCGGGCGCGGCGAGGAGCGTGGGCTGGGCATCTAGCCCCCGCGCACCGCCCCAGGAGTCATCATGTAAGCTGGATCTTATGAACGTCATCGGCAAAGTCACCGTACTACCGCGCCTGCCCAAACCGCTGGAACGTCTGGAAGAACTCGCCTACAACCTCTACTGGGCCTGGACGCCCAGAGCGCAGGCCCTGTACCGGGCGCTCGACGCGGCCAACTGGGAGCGCTTCCAGCACAACCCGGTCCAGACCCTGCTGGAAACCCCCTCGGCCCGGCTCGAAGCCCTGAGCGCCGACCCGGATTACCTGGCCGACTACCGCGAGGTGATGGCCGAGTTCGACGCTTACATGAACAAGGGCAAGTCGGGCAAGGGCGACGTATGGGCGGCCAAGGCGGCCCCGGACCTCAAGCCGGTGGCGTATTTCAGCATGGAGTACGGCTTCCACGAATCGCTGCCGATCTACTCCGGCGGCCTGGGTGTACTGGCGGGCGACCACTGCAAGAGCGCCTCCGACCTCGGCCTGCCGTTTACCGCCGTGGGCATGCTGTTTCATCAGGGCTACTTCCGGCAACTCTTCAACAAGGACGGCTGGCAGGAAGAAGCCTACGACGAGCTCAACCTGACCACCCTGCCGATTCGCCCGGCCCTGACCAGCAGCGGTGAGACGGCCAGGATCAGCGTGCGGGTCGGTGGGCGCGACGTGGTGATGCAGGTCTGGAACCTGCAAGTCGGGCGCATCCGGGTGCTGCTGCTCGACGCCAACGTGCCAGACAACTCGGAGGAGGACCGCAAGCTGACGGCCCGCCTCTACGGAGGCAACCAGGAACTCCGCATCCAGCAGTACGTGCTGCTGGGCGTCGGCGGCATCCGGGCCTTGAGGGCGCTGGACATTCCGGCCAGCGTGTATCACATGAACGAGGGCCACGCCGCACTGATGGGCCTGGAACGGGTGCGCGAGTACGTGGCCCAGGGCCTGGATTTCCGTACCGCGCTGGAAGCCTCGGCCAGCAGCACCCTGTTTACCACCCACACGCCCGTCGCGGCAGGCAACGACGCTTTCGCCTACGACCTGATGGACCGCTACATCGGCGAGTGGCCCGCCCAGCTGGCGACCAGCCGCGACGAACTCTACAGCCTGGCCCGCCAGGACCAGAACTGGGACAACCATCTGGTACCGACCTTTTCCATGACGGTGTTCGCGCTGCGGATGTCGCGGATGGCCAACGGCGTGTCCGAACTGCACGGCGAGGTCAGCCGGGGCCTGTGGAACTTTCTGTACGAGGGGGCCGACCCGGAAGAAGTGCCGATCGGGCACGTCACCAACGGCGCGCACAATCTGACCTTCCTGGCCCAGCAGTACCGCGATCTCTTCTCGACGGTGCTGCCCGCTGACTGGACCGAGAGACTCGAAGACAAGCAGATGTGGGACGACATCAACCGTGTGCCCGACGCCCAGCTCTCGGCCACCCAGCACGAACTCAAGGAGGAGATGATCGCCTTCGTGCGTGCCCGATCGCAGGAGCAACTGCGGCGCACCGGGGCCACCGCCGCCGAGGTGGCCGCCGCAGGTGAGGCCCTGAGCGCCGACGCCTTGACCATCGGCTTTGCCCGGCGGTTTGCGACCTACAAGCGCGCCACGCTGCTGTTTCGTGACCGCGAGCGCCTGAGCAGGATCGTCAACGACCCGGCCCGTCCGGTGCAGTTCGTGTTCGCAGGCAAGGCCCACCCCGCCGACAACCCCGGCAAGGCGTTCATTCAGGAGATCTACAAAATTTCGCGCGACCCCGAATTCGCGGGCAAGATCGTGATTCTGGAAAATTACGACATGAACGTGGCCCGCCATCTGGTGCAGGGCGTGGACATCTGGCTCAACAACCCGCGCCGCCCGCTGGAAGCTTCAGGCACCTCCGGCATGAAGGCGAGCTTCAACGGCGCGCCCAACTTCAGCGTGCTTGACGGCTGGTGGCGTGAGGGCTATGACGGGACCAACGGCTGGCCCATCGGCGAGGAGCGCGAGTACATCGACCTCAATGTCCAGGACGACGCCGACGCCTTCAGCATGTACGAAAAGCTGGAACACACCATCGTGCCGCTGTATTACGGCAAGGATGCCCAGGGCCAGAACCACGGCTGGCTGGGCGTGGTGCGCCGCGCCATCATCACGGTGAGTCCCGAATTCTCGATGCAGCGTCAGGTCATCGATTACGTGCAGAAGTACTACCTGCCGCTGGGCACGCGCGCCGCCAAAATAGACGCCAACAATTTCGAGAAGGCCCGTGCCCTGGGCGGCTGGAAGAGCTGGGTCAGCCAGCAGTGGCAACACGTCCAGATTCACGCCACCACGCAGCTTCCAGCCACTGTGCAGCCCGGCGAGGAAGTCAAGGTGAGCGCCCAGGTGACTCCGGCGGGCATTCAGGAAAGCGAGTTGCGGGTGGAGGCGGTACTCAAGCACGGCGAGCAGACCCTGCACGTGCCGATGACGTCCTCGGGCGGCGGCCAGTACCAGGTCAGCATTCCCCTGACCGACAGTGGCCTGTACAGCGTCGGCGTGCGCGCCACACCCTACTCGCCGGACCTGAGCAACCCGCTGGAACTGGGCCTAATCAAGTGGGCGTAAACAAGTAACCAGAACAGGTAGAGGGCGGCTTACAGGCCGCTCTTTATTATTGATGCTCAGGCCACTTCAGGGCAATTTGACCGCGAAAATGAGCACGGAAGCTGACGTATACGACCTGAAGCAACTAGAATTCACCAGATTCCTTGTTGGTTTTGAAGTTCCATGTCTCACCCATATCTGTTGCTGCATTTCCAGCGTGAATACTTCCTTTGCCGCTACACTGGCGCTATGCCCATTCAGGCTTATACGGAAGCCGTCATTGACGCGCCTGCTGCACAGGTGTTTGAACGGCTGGCCGATTTCTCACGGTATCCCGAATGGAATCCCTTCACGGTGCGCGTAATTGGCCCACAGAGGGCCGAATTCGGTCAACGTCTGACGCTTCAGGTGCGCTGGCCCAGAAGCGGCGACACGACTTCACCCGAGACCGTAACCCGTGTGAGCCCGCCTGACCCGCAGGACATGGCCGTTTTGGTCTGGCGCTATGACCATCTGCTCAGCAAGCTGGGGCTGATTCGTTGCGAGCGGATCCAGACTCTCTCTGCCTTGCCTGACGGTCAGACCAGCTATGTGAGTGAAGAGACCTTCCGGGGGCCGCTCAGCCGCCTCTCACCCCTGAAACAGGTGCAGCTCGGTTTTGAAATGCAGGCCCAGGCGCTGGCCGCCAGCTTCCAGTGACCTGAGCTGCTCACCCCCGCTTTCTCCTGCAGCGCTACACTGCTCACCCGTGACCCGCCTTCTGAGCCAGCCCAAACTCAGCCTACCGCCCATTCCAGCGCTGCTGCTGTCGATGACCAGTATCCAGGGCGGCGCAGCCATCGCCAAGGGGCTCTTTCCAGCCCTGGGGTTCTCCGGCGTCACAGCGCTGCGGGTGGGCCTGAGCGCAGTGATGCTGCTGCTGATCTTCCGGCCCAACCTGCTGGCCCTGACCCCGCGCCAGTGGCGGGCGGCGGCCATCTACGGCGCGGTGCTGGGCCTGATGAACCTGACCTTTTACGCTTCCATCCAGTACATTCCTCTGGGCCTGGCGGTCACATTGGAATTCCTGGGACCGCTGGCGGTGGCGGTGGGCAGCAGCAAACGCCGGGGCGACCTGATCTGGGTGGCGCTGGCAGGGCTGGGCATCTTCCTGATCACGCCGCTGGGCGGCGGCACGCCGATCGCGCCGCTGGGCCTCATTCTGGCGCTTGTGGCGGCGGCATTGTGGGCGGCCTACATCATTATTGGTTCGCGGATGCCGCACCACTTTTCCGGCACCCAGGGCGTCAGCGTGGGCATGCTCTGCGCCGCCGTGACGGTCCTGCCCTGCGCGCTGCTGCTGGGCTTCGTGCCGTCGCAGGTCAGTGGGCCGCTGCTGCTCTCAGGATTGATCGTGGCGGCCCTGTCGAGTGCTTTGCCCTACAGCCTGGAGATGATTGCGCTGCGCCAGCTTCCCAAGCAGCTCTTCTCGATCATGATGAGCCTGGAACCGGCGGTGGCCGCCGTGCTGGGCTGGCTGATCCTGCACGAACTGCTGAGCGTGTCGCAGTGGCTGGCGATCGGCTGCGTCATCGCGGCGAGCGTGGGAGCGAGTCGGGCCGCGCAGAAGCGTTAACACCCTCGGAGACTGGGGTGCTTGTGTGAATGGTGCATTTCATATGAATTTTATCTTCCGTTCGAGCATGGAAGGTGGCGCGGCCCCGTTGTCAACTGCTGCCACGACTCCGGCACCACGGTGACCCTATCTGGCTTCACGACTGCGGCATAGGGCCGCCTCTTTTTTACAGACGTGGGAACGCTTGACTGCGCCAAGGAGCTTTTATGAAGGTATCTTCCACCCTGCGCACCCTGACCCTGACCCTGCTCTCCGCCACCCTGGCCGCCTCGGCCCAGACGGCCGCGCCCGCCAGCACTGCGTCCAGTACCACTAAAATTCTGCAACTCGTGACCTTCAACGATGTCTACGAGATTCAACCCGTTGACGGCGGAACCGCAGGCGGTGCGGCGCGGGTGGCCAGCCTGGTCAAGCGGCTGCGCGCCCAGAATCCCAACACCCTGGTCTTGTTTGCCGGTGATCTGCTCTCGCCCTCGGTGATGTCGGGCGTCTTCAAGGGTGAGCAGATGATCGCGGCCTTCAACAGCATCGGCGTGGATTACGCCACCCTGGGCAACCACGAGCTGGATTTTGGGCTGCCCACCCTCAAGACCCGTCTTGGAGAATCCAAGTTCAAGTGGCTGAGCGCCAACATCAGTGAGTCGGCCACCGATGCGCCGATCACCGGCACCCAGCCCGACGCCCTGGTCACGGTTGGCGACGTGAAGGTGGGGGTATTCGGGCTGTCGTACGACTTCACCCCGATCCTCTCGGACAAAACGGCGGTGAAGTTTGCTGACCCCATTCAGACGGCCCAGACCGAGGCCAAGAAGTTGCGCGGTGAGGGCGCGCAGTACGTCATCGCGATTACCCACCAGGACGCCAGCGACGACTGCGCGCTGTCTAAAGCGGTATCAGGGATTGATTTCATCGTGGGCGGCCACGACCACAGCATGATGAGCAACACCCAGTGCGGCAACGCCCCGTATGTCAAGGCCAACAGTGACGCCCGCAACATCTGGAGCGTGACAGTGGATCTCAACGGGAAATCGCCGGTCTACACCTACCAGAACATTCCTGTGACGCCTGCCATTCCCGAAGAAAAAGCCACGGCAGATGTCGTCGCGAGCTACGCCGACAAACTGAACGCCGATTTCGCCACGGTGCTGGGCCAGACCGATGTACCGCTGGACGCCACCGAGGCCTCGGCACGCGGTAAGGAAAGCAATCTGGGCGACTTTATCGCCGACAGCATCCGCACCGTGGCGGGCAGCGACATCGCGGTGATGAACGGCGGCAGTATCCGCACCGATACGACGTATCCGGTGGGCCAGCTCACCAAGAAGGACGCCTTCAGCATCCTGCCCTTCGGCAACACCCTGGTCGTGGTCAAGGTTAAGGGCGACGTGGTGCGTCAGATGCTGGAAAACAGCGTCTCGCAGGTCGAAAGTACTGCCGGACGCTTTTTGCAGATCTCCGGCGCGACCTATGCGTTCAATCCCAAAGCGCCCGCCGGTTCGCGCATCGTGGACGCCACGGTAGGCGGCAAACCGCTGGACGACAGCGCCACCTACAGCGTGGCCATCAACGATTACATGTATTCGGGCGGCGACGGCTACACCATCTTTCAGAACCTGCCCACCACCGCCACCCTCGTCGGCCCCAGCGAAGGCCCGCTGCTGGCCCAGATTCTCTCGAACGCCATCACCTCAGCTGGGCACATCGCGCCGCAAACTGACGGACGCATTCAAATTCGCTGAGTAGAGCGGTGGAAAAGCCCCTCAACATTTAAATAGGTGTTGAGGGGCTTTCATTTGAAGATAGTCTTTCCCTCAGTTGAGCGCCCCCACCCCAAATCCAAACTTCTCGCCGTCGTAATCGATATTCAGGCTGCTGTTGTCCGGCACCTGCCCAGCCAGGATTTCCTTGGCCAGCGGCGTCTCGATCTGGCGGGAGATGACGCGCTTGAGGGGCCGCGCGCCGAAGGCCGGATCGTATCCGTCCAGAGCCAGCTTGTCCAGCGCGGCGGAGGTCAGGTTCAGCGTCACGCGGCGCTCGGCCAGACGGCGGCGCAAACCACCCATCTGAATTTCCACGATGCGGCGCAAATCAGTAGGCGTCAGCGCGTCGAACACGATGATGTCGTCCACCCGGTTGAGAAACTCGGGACGGAAACTTTGCTGCAAGGCCCCCATCACGGCGTCGCGAATCTCCTCTGCGCCCTCGCCGCCCGCCTGCATTTCCAGAATCAGCGGCGAACCGATGTTGCTGGTCATGATGATCAGGGTGTTGCGGAAGTCAACGGTGCGGCCCTGGCCATCGGTCAGGCGGCCATCGTCGAGCACTTGCAAAAGCACGTTAAATACGTCGGGATGGGCTTTTTCGATCTCGTCGAAGAGCAGCACAGCGTAGGGGCGGCGGCGAACGGCCTCGGTGAGCTGGCCGCCCTCCTCGTAGCCCACGTAGCCGGGAGGCGCTCCGATCAGGCGCTGCACACTGAATTTCTCCATGTACTCGGACATGTCGAGGCGAACTATCGCGTCGGATGAGTCGAACAGATACTCGGCCAGCGCCTTGGCGAGTTCGGTTTTCCCCACGCCCGTCGGCCCCAGGAACATGAAGCTGCCGGTGGGGCGGTTGGGGTCACTGAGGCCCGCCCGCGAGCGGCGAATGGCGTCCGACACGCTGACGATGGCCCGGTCCTGGCCGATGACACGCTGGTGCAGTTCCTCTTCGAGCTTGAGCAGCTTCTCGCGCTCACCCTCCATCAGCTTGCTCACCGGGATGCCGGTCCAGCGGCTCACCACGGCGGCGATGTCGTCCTCAGTGACTTCCATATGGGCAAATTCCGCACCCTTGAGCTTGCGCTCCAGCTCCTGCACCTCTTTTTCGAGCTGAGGCAACGTGCCGTATTCCAGTTCGGCGGCTTTCTGGAGGTCGTAGTCGCGCCGCGCCCGCTCAATGTCAGTGCGCACGGCGTCGAGCGACTCGCGCTTCTCGCGCAGCTGGGCGATCTCGCCGCGTTCGCCTTCCCAGCGGCCCCGCACGTCGTTCAGCTCGTCGGTGAGCGTCCCCAGCTGGCCCTCGATATCGAGCAGGCGGTTTTGCGAGTCCTGATCCTTCTCGCGCTTGAGGGCCTCACGCTCGATTTCGAGTTGCAACTTGCGCCGCTCCAACTGGTCGATACGCTCCGGGCTGGATTCCAGCGCCATGCGGAGGCGGGCTGCCGACTCGTCGATCAGGTCGATGGCCTTGTCGGGAAGCTGACGATCCGAGATGTAGCGGTTCGAAAGCTGGGCGGCAGCCACCAGCGCCGGGTCGGTGATCTCGACGTTGTGGTGAACCTGATAGCGCTCCTTGATGCCGCGCAGAATGGAGATGGTGTCTTCCACACTCGGCTCGTTCACGAACACGGGCTGGAAGCGCCGCTCCAGGGCCGGGTCTTTCTCGATCTCGCGGTACTCGTCTAAGGTGGTCGCGCCGATCAGGTGCAGCTCGCCGCGTGCCAGGGCGGGCTTGAGCATATTGCCCGCGTCGGGACTGCCCTCGGTCTTGCCCGCGCCGACGATGGTGTGAAGCTCGTCGACGAACAGAATGATCTCGCCCGCCGAGGCGACCACCTCGTCGATGACGCCGCGCAGCCGTTCCTCGAATTCGCCCCGGAACTTCGCGCCCGCCAGCAGGCTACCCATATCCAGGCCGATGATCTTCTTGTTCTTGAGGCCCTCCGGCACGTCGCCCTTGACAATTCGCATGGCCAGACCCTCGGCGATGGCGGTTTTGCCCACGCCGGGTGCACCGATCAGGACCGGGTTGTTCTTGGTGCGGCGCAGCAGAATCTGCATGGCGCGGCGAATTTCCTCGTCACGGCCAATCACCGGGTCGAATTTCCCGTCCATGGCCCGCTGGGTCAGATCGGTGCCGTATTTTTCGAGCGCTTCAAATTGCTGATCGCTGGTCTTGTTGGTCACGGTTTTTCCTTTGCGGCCCGCCTGCGCCGCCGCCGTCAGTTGCGCGGCAGTGGGCCAGCCCCCGGCCCCGTTCATGTGCCCACCCTTCATTTCGCCGCGCAGGGCGATCAGCAGGGCGTCGGGAGCCACGAAGCTGTCGCCCATATTTTTGGCAATTTCATTGGCTTTGGTAAACGCGCGGGCCAGAGCAGGGTCCAGGTAGGTCTGACCCTCGCCGCCCTGCACGCGGGGCAACTTCTTGAGCTCGGCGTCCAGAGAGGCGCGGGCCGCGTTCAGGTCACCCCCGGCCTGCGCCAGCGTGCGGGCGGCGATGTCGTTGCCGAGCAATGCCGACAAAACGTGCCAGGTCGTCAGGGTCTGGTGATGGGCCGCCTGCGCTTGCTGCTGGGCATCGGCAACAACCTGGAGGGCCGATTCGGTGAAATGTTCTGGGTTCAAGACAACCTCCTCAAGTCCCTTTATTCTGGAACTTGAGTGCGGTCATGTCAAGTTTATTGAGCGTTAAGGCGGCTGTCCTCAATCACCCACGAACGTCAACCGCTCGTATTCCTGCCCGGCTTCCACCACCGGCAGACCCTGCTCGGCGTGGCGCTTGAGCTGCTGCAATACGGTGGCGACCATCGGCCCCTCACCGTACATCTGCACAGCCTCGTCGGTCAGCAGAATTTCCAGGCCGTGCCTGACCTCGGCCTTGCGCTGGCGAATCCGAAAGATCCGGCCTTCCATCTCCTCGTAGGTCGTGACCTGAACGCCTTCGGGAAAGAGGGTCTGGTCAATCTGGGTCTGAAGGTCCATGCCCCCATTGTGCAGCCTGGGGGCGCGTCCGGAGCCGGGGACCAACACTTGCTTAACGTCCGCGCACCACCTCACGCACCTCGCCGGGCGCGGCGACGAAGGCCCGCTCCGCCATCTTCAGAAACAGGCCCGTCTCGACCACACCCAGCGTGCCCTTGAGGGTGCGTTCCAGGGCAGCCAGATCGGCTCCAGCGAAGCGGGCGTCGAAGATGAAATTGCCGTTGTCGGTCACATAAAGGTCCGACACGTGGAGGTCAGGGCTGCTGCGGCGCAACTCGCCCACCGCGCCCAGCGCCTGCAAGCGGACCAGCGTACTCTGGACCCCGAATTGCAGCACCTCAATGGGCAGCGGCGCTTTTTCGCCCAACCTGGCCACCAGTTTGGTGTGGTCGGCGATGATGATCAGCCGCCGGGCCTGGACTTCCACCAGCTTCTCGCGCACCAGCGCCCCGCCCAGCCCCTTGATCAGGTCCACATCCGGCGTGATCTCATCGGCTCCGTCAATGGCGAGGTCAAAAGGCTGCGGGGTCAGCGGCCCCACTTCAAGGCCCAACGCGCGGGCCTGCCCGTCACTCGCCTCACTCGTCGCCACGCAGGTCAGCCCGGTCAATTCGCCCGCCGCCACCCGGCGACCCACCTCCTCGATGGCGTACCGGGCGGTGCTGCCGGTGCCGAGGCCCACGTGCATCCCGCTTCCGATCAGCGCCACGGCCCGGATGGCCGCTTCTTTTTTCAGCGCTTCCAAGTTCAGGCTGCTCATTTTCCGGCTTGATCAGCTTCGATGGCCTTGACCACCGCGTCCGCATGGCCGTCCACGCTCACCGCGTACCAGGTTTTGACCAGCTTGCCGTCCGGGCCGACCAGGAAGGTGGTGCGCTTGACACCCTGCGAGATTTTGCCGTACAGATTTTTGGTGCCGTAAGCCCCCACCGCTTTCAGGAAGTCAGCGCTGGGGTCAGAGAGCAGCGGAAACGGCAGGCTGTGCTCCTCGGCAAAGTTCTGGTGGCTGGCGGCGTCGTCCATGCTCAGCCCCAGAATCTGCGCGCCGTGCTGCTTGAGGGCCATGTTGTCACGGAAATCGCAGGCTTCCCTGGTGCAGCCGGGGGTGTTGTCCTTGGGGTAGACATAGAGCACCAGATACTTGCCGCTGGAATCGTTCAGGGTGTGCATCTTCCTCTGGGCATCGGGCAGGCTGAAATCGGGAAAGGCGTCACCGGGCCGGAGTCTGGGTGCTTCGGTACCGGCTTCGGGGCTGCTCGAATCAGGGCTGGCAGAATCAGGTCGGCTCATGCGCTCAGGCTAACACCTGCCTGCGACTCTTTCCTGGATGTCTACTTCTTGAGGGACGTCAGTTCGGATCCGCTGTTCTCGCGCTGAATCCTGACAATCCCAATGTCTGGCACGATCCACTGGGTCTCGCTGAACTTCTGACGAATCGGCAGCACCGAGATGCGGGCGTCCACGTTTCCGTTCATCTCGACTTTCCAGGCGTCGAAGGTTCCGGCGGGCACCGTAACTTTCTCGCGGCCCAGGATGCGGTAATTGAAGGTGATGGTCGCTTTGGCATTGAAGCCCGATTTGCGGCCTTCCAGATTCATCAGGTAGTTCCAGGTGTAGCCGGTCTTCCAGTCGGCGGGCGCGGGAAAACTCACGCCCGTCACGGTCAGCCGGGTGATCTCGGCCCCACCGACGCTGGGCGCGGTCACATTGGTTTGCGCGCCCCCCTCGCAGCGAAAGCTCTGCGGTGCGGGCGGCTTGCCGGGGGTGGTGTAGGTGTCGGTGTAGCCGGTGGTGGTGAGGCTGCGGCGCATCTCGTAGAACTCCACGCCGTCTTTGTCAGTGTCGCGGTAGGTCCACACCCAGCCGGGCTGCATCGGTTTGATGCCGCCGTCGCAAACACCAGCCTCAGCCAGCGCGGGAAGGGTGAGAAAGGGCAGCAGGAGAAGGGCAAGGCGGCGCATGGCCGCATGCTAAGGGCTGGCGGTGAGGAGGGCGTCATACGGAGCTGACGCGGCGCTCACTCCCGGCTGTTTTCGCGGTGTCTGTTCCGGGTGTCTGCTCTCACTCCACCTGCTTATGCCACCCACCCGCTTATTGCACCCGTGCGGCCAGGTCCAGAGCGTAGCTGTCGGTCATCCCGGCCAGGTAATCGCACACCACACGGGCGCGCTCGGCCTCGCTGCGGCTCCCGGCCAGACGTCGACGCGATCCGGCTCCCAGCCAATGCTGCGGGTCGGCCTGGGCAGCGTCGAACAGGCGGCGCAGCAGCAAGCAGGCCCGCGCTTCCGGCTCCCGCACCTGCGGCGTGTCGATGACCTGCCGGTACACCAGCGCTTTAAGAAAGGCTTGCAGCGCGGCGGCCTGCGGCGTGAAGTCGGCCCGCAGATCGAGCAGCGGCTCCTCGAAGCGGCTCTGGGCACTCACGTCTACGCCCGTCACCAGGGTGCGCGACAGGGCCGCCACCCCGCACTTGCATTCGGCCTCGTCGCCGCTGAAAATCTGTGTGGCCCAGCTGGAGAGCTGCGGCACTTCCACCAGTTCGGGACGCTGGGCAGCCAGGGCTTCCCAGTCTTCCCGGTTGATCAATTCCAGGTTCACCCCGTCTTCCAGATCGTAGATGCTGTAGGCCGCGTCGTCGGCCAGTTCCATCAGGCGGCAGTCGAAGCTGCGGTGGTACTCGGCGGGCTGGGCCGGGTCGGGCGCGGGCCTGGTCAGGCGCTCACGGTCAGCCGCACCCAGCGGCGCGAGCAGCCAGTCCACCACACTCTGCTCGGTGTCGAGGTAGCACTTGGGCGGCCACACCCGCGCCTGCTGGGCCGCCCACGAGTAGGCTACCGGGTATTTCAGCACGCCCAGCAGCAGGCGGCGGGTCAGATTGAGGCCGTGCCCACCAGGGTCAGGCCCGGCTTCCAGGTAGGTCAGCAGCCGCAGGGTCTGCCCGTTGGCCTCGAAGCCGACGGGTGATCCGCCCGACCCAGCGCTGCCCGAGTCAGGCAAATTCAGCCCCCGCATGGCCGCGTCCAGGGTGCGCTCCCCGGCATGGCCGAAGGGCGGGTGGCCCAGGTCGTGCGCCAGACACAGGTTGGCGAGCAGGGTGCGGCTGGGCAGCCTTGCCGTCCAGGCAGTTGGGCGGGCGTGCAGGGCGTCCAGCATGGCGCGGCCCAGTTCAGCCACCTCCAGGCTGTGGGTCAGGCGGGTGCGGTAGAAGTCGCCGCCGCGCGCACCCAGCACCTGGGTTTTTCCCTGAAGGCGGCGAAAGGCGTAGCTGTGAATGATCCGGGCGTGGTTCTCGCTCTCGGCATCGGCCACCGCCAGGGCCAGCGGGCCGCGCCGGGCTTCCCAGATCTCCGGCGGCGTCTCTTGAATTCGGCTCACGAACCGCCGAGCCGGGCCGGATCGAGGTCGAAACTGGCGAATACCCGCCGTCCGCTGCCGTCCGGGTACACGTCCACCCAGGCGGGCATCTTGCGCCCGGAGCGGAACGGCACATAGCTGCGGGCACTGATCTCCAGGCCGGTTTCCAGGGCAATTTGAATGGGATGCTCGTCGGGAATCGGCGTACCGGGACTCAGCGAGTACTTGACGCCCGCCGCCTTGCCGCTGGCCCGCACCGTCAGCTGCCGGGCCTCACCGCGTCCACTGGGGGCGCAGACCGCCAGCAGCACCTGGCCGCCGATCACTTCAGTCAGGGCGTAGAGGGCCGCGCTGCCGCTCACGTCGGCCCGCCGCACCAGTTCGGCCATCGCCCGTCCGCTGGGGCCGTAGCGCTCCAGAACATCGTTCATCAGCGCGTCGGGAATTAGAATGCCTGCCGCACCCACGTTGCACAGCGTCTCGATCATGGTTTCGAGCCGCTCGCCCTCGTAGGTATCGTGCAGATCACTCAGCAGGTCGTCGTCACTCAGCAGCAGGACGTGGCTGATCTCGTGGGCCAGGGTGAAGCGCTGCCGCTCGGGCCGCGCCTGCGAGTTGATCAGGATGACCTTGTTCTCGGGGTCATAGGCCCCGTCACGCTCGCCCATCGGCATGAATTCCAGGCGCACTCCGGCACCCTGAAGTAGCTGGCCTTCCATCAAGCTGTGGGTATCGAGGGCGGGCAACCCGGCGGCGTAGGCGCGGGCCAGCACCCGCATCCTCACCTTGAAGGCGTCGGCGTCGGCGGCCTCACTCACCGGCACGGAACTGCTGGGCTGGCCTTCGGGAGCGCTCACAGTAAAAGCAGGATACCCCGAAACTGGCCCCATCCGGCAGGGCTGCCTGCTAGACCTGCTGAAGCTGCTCGACCAGCACCACGTAGCTGGCCTGGGCGTCCAAGGACGGCGTGCCCTTCAGCCCGGCCCAGGCGTCGTATTTGGCCGCGCCGACAAAATCGAAACCGCCGGGCCGCTCGCCGGTCACGTCGCCCTGGCTGCCCTGCTTATAGAGCGCGTAGAGCTTGAGCAGCGTGGCGTTGTCAGGCTTACTGGGCAGCGCCTGGGACTCGGCGCGGGCCTGCTCGAAGGAGAGGGACATGGCCCGAGTGTACCAAGTTCAAGTTTCGGGGAGCGGCGAGACTGACCCGTCTATACTCACTTTCTTACTCATCTGAGTATCCTACACATCTTGAGTGATCTACTCATCTCTTTCGACTATCATCTCATCAGTCCCCCCGCACATCTCAGCTTATTTTTCAGGTCTGCCCACTGCCCCATCTTCGCCAAGCTGCCCAAGGAGTTTCGTATGGTTCAAGTGGCCCTGGACGCCTTCTGGTCTCTCTTCTCCGGCTGGCATGCGCTGCTGTGGGCAGTGCTGGTGCTGGCGCTACTCGGCGCAGTCGGACTGCTGACCCTGCGGCTTCGCAGCCGCACCCGCTACGAGTCGGCGACCGGCTGGCTGCGCGAGGCCGCCTGGCCGGTAGGAAGCTGGGCTGCCGTGCTGCTGCTGTTCGCCTTTACCTTCGTAGCGCTGGGGGTGCTGGGCAGCCTGGTCATCAGCCGGGTCAGCGTGGGCGAGAACGCGCGGGCCGGAAATGGGGCCGACCTCGACGCCGCGCCCACCACCCAGTCGGCCCCCACCATCACCTACCTGACCGACCGCACCTACACCCGCACGCTGGTGGTGCCGCCCAGCCTGCTCAAACGGGTGGGTGAGCAGGGCGTGGGCGCACTCGCACCGTACCTCACCGACCCCACCAGCGAGAACGTGACCAAACTGGTGGACCAGTTCCGCCGCAGCGGCCAGGACGTGATCTTTACCCGGCAGGCCACCCTGACCACCGAGGAGCCGATCAAGCTGGATACCTCGCGGGTCAACGTCAGTCTGGATTTCGTAACCCCGGCGCGGGGGGCCAGGCGCACCTACTACAACGCCACCTTCGCCGCCGAGTACGCCTTCACCAACCCGCTGGACCGGGCGGCCACCGTGCGCTTTCAGTTTCCCCTGCCCAACGGCAGCGGCACCCTCTCGGGCTTCAAGGTGATCGTGAACGGCCAGGAACTGACCGCCGCTGACCTGAGCAACGGCAGCCAGTGGGAGGCGCAGGTGCAGCCCAAAGAGACCGTCAACGTGAAGGTGACCTATGCCCACCAGGGCGCGCGTGGCTGGAGCTACCTGCTGGCCAGCCGCCGGGAGCCGATCAAGGACTTCGAACTGAGCGTGAAGACCAACGAGGCTGCCAAGTTCGCCCGCTACAGCCTGCCGCCCACCCAGACCGCGCGCAGCCTGGGCAGCACGACCCTGAGCTGGAACCTCAAGGACGTGATCACGGCGCAGGACGTCTCCATGACCTTCAGCAGCGCCAGCCTGCGCGAGACGCTGGGCAAGCTCTACGGCTTCGCGCCACTTTCTCTGCTGCTCGCCGCCGTCTTCGGCGCGCTGTGGGCCTGGGGGCGCGGACTACGGACGACCCCGGCCCAGGTGGCGCTGGCGCTGCTGGCCGTACTGGCAGGTCTGGCCCTCGGCGGCGTGCTGATGAGTTACCTGCTGGTGGTGTGGGCCGGATTGATCGGCGGTTTGCTGAGTGCCCTGCTGGCGCTGCGGGCACTGGGGAAGGCATGGTGGCCGCCAGTGCTGATCGCCGCCGGGCTGCCGCTGGCCTTTTTGCTGGTCGGCAACGCCGGACTGATCATCACGCTGGCGGGTGTGGTGGGACTGGCGGCGCTGATCTGGGGCTACAAAAGAAGGCCCCCCCCGGCCCATTGAACGCCTGGCCGGGGGGATGGCATACAGACGATCCTCTCTTCAGCCCGGCACTTCGACGGTGGCAGGTTGTTCGTGGCCGTAGTTGAAATAGGTGTGCAGCACCCCGCTGCCGGTGTTCCTGAGCCAGTGCGGCCAGCCCAGCGGGAAATACACGCAGTCGCCGACTTCCAGGTCAAGTTCCAGCCACGCCTGCCCCGGCGGTTGCAGTGCGGCTCTGGCGCGGCCCTGCACGATCACGGCCAGTTCGGAGGCGTTGGTGTGGTAGTGCGGCGCTCGCCAGCTGCCCTCCGGAAGTTCCACCTGGGCGATGGACACGCCCGTGAGCAGCGGCCAGGCCGCCTTGTTGCCCTTGCGGGCACTCACGTCCTGCAGAATGGTGACGGCAGGGAGGCCTGCCAGGCTCAACCTGTAGTCGCTGGCAATTCCGGTGACGGGCAGGATCGGTGTCGTGGTCTGGGCCAGCCCCACGCCCCGCACCAGGGGCAGGCTGACGAGTCCCAGAACAGCGGCCCGCTGCATTAATGCGCGGCGGGACAGGATGAGAGCGGGGCGATTCTCGACGTTGGAATGGGGCATACACGGCTCCTTGAGACGGCGAACGCTGGAAAGTCGCGGCAAGCGGACGACGGTCACGTGGGCGTTCAGGGCGCGGTCCGAACACTCCTCCTCAAGAATCCCGTTGCGGTGGTCTGTGGTCTGCTGCTCTCCCCGAAGGCCCTCCGAGCGTAGGCGGAGGCCTGTCCCATTGTCTTGAGGCTGGAATTGTCCCGGCTTCTGGGACAAGCTCCGCCTCGAGCGAGACATGCGGCGCACGAATACCCGCTGAACGCCTCTGATTCAAGCCCCCCGCTTTCCCCGCAGCCGTCACCGTTGATCAGCGCTGCCGCGCTAGACTCGGGGCAATGAACGTCAAAACCCCCCGGACCTTTTCCACCATGCTCGGCAACAAAGAACTGAGTATCGAAACCGGCAAGCTCGCCAAACTGGTCAGCGGCTCGGTGACCGTGCGCTACGGCGACACCATCCTGCTTGTAACCGCCCAGGCCAGAGACGAGCGCAGCAGCCTCGACTTTCTGCCGCTGACGGTGGAGTTCGAGGAGCGCCACTACGCCGTGGGCAAGATTCCGGGATCGTTTCACCGCCGCGAGGGCCGCCCCGGCGAGAAGGCCATCTTGTCGGCACGCATCACGGACCGCCAGATTCGCCCGCTGTTTCCAAAGAACTACCGCCAGGAAACCCAGGTCATCATCACGGTGATCTCGGCAGACGGCGAGAACGCCCCGGACGTGCTCGGCCCCATCGGCGCTTCGGCGGCGCTGAGCATCTCCGACATTCCCTGGGAAGGTCCCACCGCCTGCGTGCGGGTCGGACAGATCGACGGGGCGTTCGTCATCAATCCGACCTTCAGCCAGCTCGAACACAGCAGCATGGACCTGGTCGTCGCCGGAACCAGAGACGCCATTCTGATGGTCGAGGCGGGCGCGAAAACCGTGGACGAGGACGCGCTGGTCTCGGCCATCGAGTTTGCCCACGCCCAGATGCAGCCGATCATCGCCCTGATTGAGCAGATGCGCGCCGAACTGGGGCAGGAGAAGTTCACGCTGGTCAGCGAGACCGACCCGGCCGCCGACATGCTCCCCGCACTGGCCACCGATGCCAAAGCCAGCGGCCTGCGCGACGCCCTGCTGACCACCGGCAAGAAGGACCGCTCGACCCGCATCAAGGCCCTGCGCGACGGACTGATCGCCCTGCGGGTGTCCGACGCCGGGGCCGAGGGAGCCGCCGCCCAGATCACCGCCCTCAAGAACGCCTTTTACAGGGTCGAGAAGCAGGAACTGCGCCGGTTGATTCTGGAAGAAGATTTGCGCGCCGACGGACGCAACACCCGCACGGTACGCCCCATCTGGATCGAGGCCCGGCCCCTGCCGCGCGCCCACGGCTCGGCCATCTTCACACGCGGCGAGACGCAGGTGCTGGGCGTGGCGACTCTCGGCACCGAGCGCGACGAAATCTTGATTGACGATTTGACCAGCGAAACCGGCGACAAGTTCATGCTGCACTACAACTTTCCGCCGTACTCCACCGGCGAGGTCAAGCGCATGGGCGGGCAGTCGCGGCGCGAGATCGGCCACGGCAACCTCGCCAAGCGGGCCATCCGGGCGGTGCTGCCCAGCTTCGAGAGCTTCCCCTACGTGATCCGGCTGGTGGGCGAGGTGCTGGAGAGCAATGGCAGCAGCAGCATGGCCACCGTCTGCGCGGGCACCCTGGCGCTGATGGACGCGGGCGTACCGATCACCGCCCCAGTGGCGGGCGTGGCGATGGGCCTGGTCATGGAAGACGGCAAATACAAGATTCTGACTGACATTCTCGGCTCGGAAGACGCGCTGGGCGACATGGACTTCAAAGTCTGCGGCAGCGCCCAGGGCGTGACCGCTCTGCAAATGGACATCAAGATTCAGGGCATCACGCCCCAGATTATGCGCGAGGCGCTGAGTCAGGCCAAAGACGCCCGGCTGCACATCCTCGGCAAGATGGCCGAGGTGCTGGCCGCGCCCCGCCCCGAACTCTCCCCCACCGCGCCGCGCATCATCAGCCTCAAGATCAACCCCGAACTCATCGGCAAGGTGATCGGGCCGGGCGGCAAGCAGGTCCGCGAACTCGAAGCGATGGGCGCGCAGGTGACCATCGAGGAAGACGGCACCATCCGCATCTTCAGCAGCGACGGCGAGGCCGCCAAGGCCGTGCAGGCCAGGATCGAGGCCGTGACCCGCAGCGCCAAGATCGGTGAGGAATTCGAGGGCACGGTGGTCAAGACTGCGCCGTTCGGGGCCTTCGTCAACCTGTTTGCCGGGCAAGACGGCATGCTGCACATCTCGCAGATCAGCGAGGAGCGCATCAACGCCGTCGAGGACGCGCTGAACGTGGGCGACAAGCTGCGCGTCAAGATCGTGGGCATCGATGACCGGGGCAAGATCGACCTGGTGCGCCCGGAACTCGAAGGCAAGATCGCGCCCCGCGAGCCGCGTGCGCCGCGCGAGGGCGGCGAGCGCCGGGGACCCCCGAGACGCTGAACCTGGGAACAGGAACAGGACCGCTGAGCGCATGACCGAGGCGGAATTCAGGGCCACCGTGCTGAGCAATCCGGTCAACGCGGCGATCATCGAGCGGATGCCCCAGCTCGGCGAAGCGCAGCTGTATCTGGTGGCAGGCTGCCTGTTTCAGGGCGTCTGGAACGTGCGCTCGGGCCGTCCGGCGGGCCAGGGTATCCGCGATTACGACCTCTTCTACTGGGACGCCGACACCAGTTACGAGGCCGAGGACGCCGTGATCCGCCGCGCCGAGACGCTGTTCGCCGACCTCGGTGTGCTGATCGAGGTCCGCAACCAGGCCCGCGTGCATCTGTGGTTCGGCGAGAAGTACGGCCTGCCCCGCCCTGCCATCGGCAGTTCGCAGGAGAGCATCGCGCAGTTTCTGGTGGAGTGTACCTGCCTGGGCATCTCGGCCAGCGGCGAGGTCTATGCCCCACACGGGTTCGGTGACCTCGCCAGCGGCATTCTGCGGCCCAACCCCCTCAACCTCACGCCCGCCCTCTACGCGGCGAAGGTGGCCGACTACCGGGCGCGCTGGCCCTGGCTGCGGCTGGCCGAGTAAGACTTAGCCCAGTCAGCGCTGAAGGAAAATCAGCATCATTTGGGTTTGAGCTGAGGACCGGGGGCGCTGAGACGCGAATCGGCACGGCGCGGCGTCGTGAAGTGCCCGAAACAGTAGCCCAACGCGCCGATCAGCAGCACCGGGGCAGCGGCACGCAGTCCAGCAGCCATGATCAGCCAGCCCAGCCCTGCCAGCCCGCTCAGGGTGAGCACCAGCCCGCTGATACTCAGGCGCTCGCGCTGCATGTGGCGGCGCGCCAGCGCACTCAGGCCCAGAAAGAGAGTGAGGCTGCTGAGTAACGCGATTGCCACGGCGTTGGTCATGCTCAGGCCAGCATGAGGCCCACCACCTCACGGGATTCTTACGCCGGAGCCGCCTTCATCTTCTGATTTCGGTCTGGCTGCTGCGCTAGAGTGGCCGACATGCGCCCCGCCTACCTGAGTGCCGCCCGCTTCCTGCAACTGGGGCGCGAGTCGGCAGTGGAGGGCGAGAGCAGGGCGGCGCTCGATCTGCTGACCGAGGCGCTCGACACCCTGCGCGTGCTGCCGCCGGAGCGCACCCGCGACGTGCTGCTCTCGCATGTTCATCTGGCGTTCTTTCAAACCCTGATCATGCTCGGTGAGGACGAGGCCGACGAGCACCTGCACCTGGGCGTCAGTTATGCCCGCTCGACCCGTGACCCGCTGGCCCGCGCCATTGCCCAGGAATGTCTGTCGGGGCTGGACGCGGTGCTGTAGCCGCCTTTTCCTCTCAGCGCCGCAGCGGCACCCGCCGAACGATGTACCAGATGCCGAACATGCCCAGCAGCACCCAGACCACCTGACCGATCAGCACCGGAATGCGGTTCAGGCTCAGGCCCACCGCCAGGGCGATGCTCAGGCAGGCGACCATCTTGGCCCGCAGCGGCATCCCCTTTCCGGCGCGGTAATCGCTGAGCAGTTCGCCCACCACCGGCAGGCCGAGCAGCCACGCCTCGAAGCGGGGACTGCTGCGCGAAAAGCACCAGGCCGCCAGCACCAGAAACCCGGTGCCGGGCAGCAGCGGCAGCACCGTGCCGAGCAGGCCGATGCCGGTGAACAAAAAGCCCAGGCCCAGCCACAGGGGCCGGGTCAGATGAGCGCGTCTGGACTGGGGACCGGGTGTGCGCGCCGGATCGGGCGGCCTCACCTCAGCGCCGACCCGGCGCACCATCCAGCGTCACCATCTGGGCGGGAAGCGCCTCGCCCATCGCCGGGTAACGGCTGGCCCGCAGCGGCTCGCCGCGCCCGCACAGCACCGTCACCGTACTCAGCTGATGGACACTGACCGGCAGCAGCGCCAGCCGTCCAGTCTCATAGGCCCCCAAATCGAGGTAGATGTGACGGCCCAGCCGGGTCGGGCCGCGCACCGGGGTATGGCCGTGAACGCTGTAGGCCACACCCGGCGGGAGCGGAAAGGGGCCTTCAAAGGGCCGCAGCCACAGCGCCGCCGTTTCGGGATTGCGGTACTGCGGATGGCTCACCGGGGGGCTGGCATGGGCCACCAGCACGCTCGGCTCCGGTGGCACCTCCAAGTGAATGACCCCGTCGGCGGTGACATACACCACCCGAACGAGCAGATCGAGGTAGCGGGCCAGATTCGCTGGAAACTGCTCCAGGGTCAGGCTGCTGGGGCCACCACGTTCGGCGGCGTAGTGGGGGATCTCCTTACGGACCGTGTCACCCCCCGCCTGCATCCACCACTGGTAGCCCTCCATCGCCCTCCGGTAATCGTCCATGTCGTGCGTGCCGCTGTAGCGCTGATACCACTTGAGGCCCTCCTGCGCCATGCGCTCGTGGTTGCCCATGAGTAAGGTGGCGCGGCCCTGATCGTGCAGTTCCAGCAGCTTGTCCACGGTGGCGAGACTGCGCGGGCCACGGTCAATGGCGTCGCCCAGCGACAGAAAGTGCGCCCCAGGAAACTGGCGCAGGGCCGCCAGCAGCAGATCGAGCCGCCCGTGCAGATCGGGCACGACCACCACTTCGGTCATGGTTGCCCATCTTCGCCGGGCGGAGCCACCTCGCCGCTGAAGTCGTCACTGAACTCCAGCAGGGTCTGCTTGCTCTTTTCGCGCAGCCGGGCCGCGCCGCCTGCTTCCGCCACGAACTGCACGCCCTGGCCCGAGACGCTCACCCGGTAAGCCTGACCGTCGGCGGCCTGCGGCAACCAGGCAGCGGGAAAGGCGTAGGTGCGTCCCTGGTCGTCTTCGACCTCGGCGAGTCCAGTGTCTGTATCAATCAGGTCCACGACCAGCAGCAGCGTGGGGGGCAGGGGGGAAGGGTCAGCAACCATGCTGCCCAGTGTAGCTTCCCGGCATGCCGCCTTCGTCCCTGCCGAATTGCCCAGGCGGGGGTTGCCCAGACGGGTTGCCTGTCCGGGCCGCCCGACCCTACCCGGCGGGGCGCGGGAATGTTAAGCTGCTCTCCTGACCTGAGGGTGAGCGCCCCGGTCAACCCAGGAGAGTCGCCCGATCTTCCATCCGTGCGTCCAGCGAGACGCCCCAGCCCGAGCAGGCGCTGGACCAGTCGTCCGTGAGGCGGCGTTGGAGGTTTCCGATGCACGAGTTTGCCCATCCCTTCATTTCAGCGTGCCGCCCAGGTACTCAGCCGCAGCGAGCGTGTTCCCCCCACCGGGAACCGGCTCGCTGCCTTCGTTGATCCCCGTTTTTCTGCTTTTTGCCGAACATCACAGGAGCCAGCATGACCGACACGACCAGAGGTGAACTCCGCTACGAGGGCAAGGCCAAGCGGGTCTACGCCACCCCGAACCCCACCGAGTACCTGGTGGAATACAAGGACGAAGCCACCGCCTTCAACGCCCAGAAACGCGGAAGCTGGGTGGGCAAGGGGGCCACCAACAACGCCATCACCGCTGCGCTGTATCCGAAACTGGAGGGCGTGGGTATTCCCACCCACTTCATCGCCAAACTCTCCGACACCGAGCAGCTCGTCAAGGCTGTGACGATCGTACCTGTGGAAGTGATCGTGCGCAACGTGGCGGCAGGCAGCTTCGCCAAGAAACTGGGCCTGGAGGAAGGCACGCCGCTCGCCCGCCCGGTCGTGGAGTACTGCTACAAATCCGACGCGCTGGGCGACCCGCTCATCAACACCGATACCGCTGTGGCGCTGGAGTGGGCCACCGAGGGCGATATGGCCCGCATTCGTGAACTGGCACTGCAAGTGAACGGCTTTTTGACGCCATTTTTTGGGCAGCGCGGCATCCGTCTCATTGATTTCAAATTGGAATTCGGCAAATTGCCCAGCGGTCAACTTGTGCTGGCCGACGAGATCAGCCCTGATACCTGCCGCTTCTGGGACGCCGAGACCGGCGAGAAGATGGACAAGGACCGCTTCCGGCACGATCTGGGCGGGGTCGAGGAAGCTTACGGGGAGATGCTGAGGCGGGTGGAGCAGGCCTGAGTGATCGGTCACGCGGAATGCGTGATCAGGGAAAAATTCCCATTTCTCTTTCTCTTCCCGCGAAACACAGGCCCCAACTCAACTCCAAAGGAATTCCCATGCCCAACTATCAGGCCAGAGTCTTCGTTACCCTCAAGCCCAGCATCCTCGATCCGCAGGGGCGCACCGTCGAGCGCTCGCTGTCACACCTGGGCCAGCCGGTGAGCGGCGTGCGGGTGGGCAAATACATCGAGCTGCAACTGGAAGGCGAGCATACTGAAGTGGAAAGCCGTCTGAAGGATATCGCCGAGAACGTGCTGAGCAATCCGGTGATGGAAAATGTGCGCTGGGAGCTGGAAGAGCGAACATTGGAGCCAGCGTGAGCACGCCCGCCGCGACACTCCCCCAGACGGTCAATCTGCACGAGAAGTTTGGCCTGTTCAGTGAACACTGGCAGCCCAAAGTGGTGGCCGACCTCAACGGCCAGCAGGTCAAAATTGCCCGTATCAGCGGCGAGTTCGAGTGGCACGCCCACGAGCAGGAGGACGAACTGTTCATGGTGATCAAAGGCGTGCTGCAACTGAAATTCAGAGACGGCGAGCGAATCGTTGGCGAGGGCGAGCTGATCGTCGTACCGCGCGGCGTGGAGCATCTGCCCGTCGCCCAGACGGAAGAAACCTGGATCATGATGTTCGAACCCGCCAGCACACTGAACACCGGCAATGTCGTGAGTGGGCGCACCGTCAAGGAGTTGCAGCACCTATGAACGTCGCCGTGATTCAGTTTCCCGGCTCCAACTGCGACGCCGACGCGCTGCACGCCGCCCAGATGAATCTCGACCCTTCTGCCCACTTCGTGTGGCACACCGAAGACGGCCTCCCCGCTGGCACCGATCTGGTGATTTTACCCGGCGGCTTTTCCTACGGCGACCATCTCCGCAGCGGCGCAGTGGCGGCCCGCAGCCCGATCATGGGGGCCATCAAGGCGCACGCCGAACGCGGCGGTTATGTGCTGGGTATCTGCAACGGCTTTCAGGTGCTGACCGAGGCAGGACTGCTACCGGGCGCACTGGGCCGCAACCGCGAGGTGCATTTTCTGTGCAAGCCGGTGCATCTGCGGGTGGAGAACAACCAGACCGCGTTCACCTCCGCGTATGCGCCAGACCAGACCCTTGAAATCCCCATCGCGCACGGCGAGGGCAATTATTACGCCGACACCGCGACGATTGCGCGGCTGGAGGACGAGGGCCGGATCGTCTTCCGGTATCTGGACAACCCCAACGGCAGCATCAACGACATCGCCGGAATCGTCAGCGAGCGCGGCAACGTGCTGGGGATGATGCCGCACCCTGAGCGGGCAATGGAAGCCTTGCTGGGCAGCGAGGACGGTCAGAAGCTGTTTCAGAGCCTCAAAGCGGTACTGGTAAAATGACTGCCCTCCAGACTTTTCTGGCCGATCAGTACGAAATAGAACTCACCGCTTTTCGCGCCGCGCTGGAAAGCGTCCCCACCGAAGCGTTCAGTATCGCCCGCCTGGGCCACAGCTCCGCCTGGCACGCCCTGCACATTGCCGACTGGCTGCGGCTGACCGTGCTGCAAGACAGAACGCCCACTTACAACTATTTAGGCTGGGAAGATCAGGCCTGGGCGCAGAATCTCAGCGGCGTTCCACCCACCGAGGAAAATGCCGACCAGAACGCAGTTCTGGCTCAGCTGGACAGCGTGGGCGCTGAAGCAGTGGCCTATTTGCGCTCGGCCAGCGACGCCGATATGGACGGCATGGCCTTTTCGCCCAGCGCCCCAAGCGGCGAGCGCCCCCGCCTCGCTGCCCTGGGTATGCACCTGCGGCACATCGCTTATCACCGGGGGCAGGTGCAGTTGGGAAAGAAGGCTTGAGGGACGAAGGGGCGCTTTCACCTCGCCCCAGCCATCGCCCTGCGTTAAGTTATGCCTATCAATTTCATGAGCTTTGACAAACAGCTACAAGAAGCAGTGTGGAATTTGACGCCGGAGTCAGTAAAGCTTTGATCTTCTTAAGATCGGGTTTCATTATTTTGGGGTTCTTATAGATATCTGGATCACTTTTTCAACCGCCCCTGATTTTGACAGCAGGAATGGGAAATTATACGGATGCGAGAACTTACTGTTCACAGAAGAAAACGAATTTTCTTCAGGAAAACGTCTCAGAATTTTTCGACATCTTCGCGAATGAGGCATACGAGCGTTGCATATCAAACGCAGTCGTTGATACTCCTCAACTCCTTCTACAGTTATTCGTCATTATCCTGAGCGTATCTGCACTACGTTGGATAACGAGGTTCCTCAAATGACCCAGACCCACGCCTCCAACCCTTCCCTCCGAACCCGCGCCGCCACCTTCGGCCTCTCCGACAGCGAATACGACCTGCTCGTTTCCCAACTGGAGCGCCACCCCAACGCCCTGGAAGCCGCCATCGTCGGCGCGATGTGGAGCGAGCACTGCGGCTACAAGAACTCGCGGCCCCTCTTCAAGGCCTTTCCGACTGAAGGTCCACAAGTCCTGCAAGGCCCCGGCGAGAACGCGGGTGTGGTCGACATCGGCGAGGGCTGGGGTGTGGCCTTCAAGATGGAGTCGCACAACCACCCCTCGGCGGTGGAACCGGTGCAGGGTGCGGCGACGGGCGTGGGCGGCATCCTGCGCGACATTTTCGCAATGGGGGCGCGGCCCTTCGCAGTGCTGGACTCGCTGCGGTTCGGCGACCCCGACTCGCCCCGCACCAAGTTTCTGGTCAACGGCGTGGTGGAGGGCATCAGTCACTACGGCAACGCGATTGGCGTGCCCACCGTGGGCGGCGAGGTCACCTTTCACCCCAGCTACCAGGAAAATCCGCTGGTCAACGTGATGGCGCTGGGCCTGCTGAGACACGAGGATCTGGCGAAGGGCACGATGGGCGAGGTCGGTAACCAGATCATCTACGTCGGCTCCAAGACCGGGCGCGACGGATTGGGCGGCGCGGTATTCGCCTCCGCCGACCTCTCCGACGCCTCGCAGGCCGACAGACCTGCCGTGCAGGTGGGCGATCCCTTCATGGAAAAGCTGCTGCTGGAAGCGACCCTGGAAGCCATTGAAGCGGGCGTGGTGGCGGGCGTGCAGGACATGGGCGCGGCGGGACTGGTCAGTTCTACTTGTGAGATGGCGTACCGGGCCGGGCTGGGCATCACCATGAACCTCGACGACGTGCCCACGCGTGAAACCGGAATGGTGCCGATGGAGCTGTGCCTCAGCGAGTCGCAGGAGCGCATGATTCTGGTACCGGTGCCGGGCCGCGAGCAGGAACTCTACGACCTGCTGGAAAAATGGGAACTGGACGTGGTGAACATCGGCCAGGTGGAGGAGCACCACAACTACCGCCTGACCTGGAAAGGCGAGATGGTATGCGACCTGCCGGTGGCCCTGCTCAACGAAGCGCCCAAGTACACCCGCGAGGGCGTGGAGTCACCGGAGATCATTGCCGCCCGTCAGCGTGACCTGACAGGTATTCCGGTGCCAGACGACTTGAACGAGGTGCTGCTGCGGCTGCTCTCTCACCCGACCATTGCCAGCAAACGCCCGATCTTTGAACGCTATGACCAGCAGGTGATGACCAACACCGTGGTGCTACCCGGAGCCGCCGACGCCGCCGTAATGCGCGTCAAAGGCTCATCGATGGGTGTGGCCGCCACCTCAGATTGCAACCCGCGTTTCGTGCAGCTCGATCCGTACACCGGGGCCGCCGCCGGCGTGGCCGAGGCCGCCCGCAACCTGGCCTGCGT
The DNA here is from genome assembly GCF_025244745.1 of Deinococcus rubellus. Taxonomy (NCBI): domain Bacteria; kingdom Thermotogati; phylum Deinococcota; class Deinococci; order Deinococcales; family Deinococcaceae; genus Deinococcus; species Deinococcus rubellus. The sequence goes on along the minus strand of NZ_CP104213.1, from coordinate 1,315,071 downwards.
GGGCGCGACGCCGCTGGCGATCACCGACAACCTGAATTTTGGCAACCCGCACCGGCCCGAGGTGTATTACCAGATGCAGCAGGCCGTTCAGGGCATCGGGGACGCCTGCCGGGCGCTGAATACCCCGGTGACGGGCGGCAACGTCAGTCTGTACAACCAGTATGTGGAAGAGGGCCGCACGGTGGCGATTCATCCCACTCCGACCATCGGCATGGTGGGCGTGCTGCCGGACATCACCAAGCGGGCCACCCTGGGCCTCAAGGGCGAGGGGCAGGTGCTGTATCTACTGGGCGAACTGGGAGACTCCATCGGCGCTTCGCAGTATCTGGAAACGGTGCATGGCCTGGAAGCTGGACAGGTGCCGCCACTGGACTTGAAGCTGGAACAAAAAGTGATTGACGGTGTGCTGGCCCTCATCCGCGCCGGGCTGACCGACACCGCGCACGACTGCGCCGAGGGTGGGCTGGCCGTCACACTCTCGGAGATGGCGATAGCAGGAGACGTGGGTTTGAAGGTTGAACTGAAGACCCACGCCCGCGCCGACGCCGTGCTGTTCGGTGAGGCCCACAGCCGCGTCGTGGTGGCCATCTCAGACCCCGCCGACACCGACACCGCCGAGAGCCTTCTGAACGGGTTGGAGGTTCCCTTTGTGCGGCTGGGCAGGGCGGGCGGGGCGGGCGTCACCATTGCCCTGCCCCGGCAGAATGTAGAGTTGAGCGTGAACCTCGCGGAGCTGAGAGCAGCATACGACGAACCTTTGAAGAGCGTGCTGGGGTGAGCGCAGTTGAGGGGGCCACCAGGCAAACTCGCACAGCAGCAAGATGGACTGACCGCTCCAAAGGACAACCCAATGACCTTCACTGACCTTCCCCCCTACGACGGCGATGACAAACCCCATGACGAATGCGGCGTCTTCGGCATGTACTCGCCGCAGCCGCTTGATCTGGCCTGGCTGACCTACCTGGGCATCTTCGCCCTCCAGCACCGGGGCCAGGAAGCGGCAGGCATAGCGGTCAGCGACGGCGACAAGTTCCACGTGGAAAAGGACCTGGGGCTGGTGACGCAGGTGTTCGACGAGCGGCGGCTCGACTCGGTGCGGCTCGCCAATGCCAGGGTCAGCATCGGGCACGTGCGCTACTCGACCACCGGCTCAAATCTGCGCTTCAACGCCCAGCCGCTGACCACCCGCACCAACAAGGGCATTCTGGGTCTGGCCCACAACGGCAACTTCGTGAACGCCCGTGAGGTCCGCAACCAGATGCTGATGGAAGGGGCGCTGTTTGCCACCACCAACGACTCTGAAGTGATGCTCAACCTGATTGCCCGCGAGAGCCACATGGACCTGGTGGAAGCCACTGCCGGAGCCATGCAGCAGCTTCGGGGCGGCTACGCCTGCGTGCTGATGAGCCGCACTGCCCTGATCGGGTTCCGCGACCCCAATGGCGTACGCCCGCTGGTCATCGGGCAGCGCGACGGGCCAGACGGGGCCTACGTGATCGCCTCGGAGCCGTGCGCCCTGTTCGCGGTGGGCGCGCGGCTGCTGCGCGACGTGCTGCCCGGCGAACTCGTCTGGGTGGACCACGACGGCCTGCACAGCTTGATGGTCAATCCCAGCAGGCCGACGCCCTGCTCGTTCGAGTGGATCTACTTTGCCCGCAGCGACAGCCGCCTGGACAATGTGGACACCCACGAAAGCCGCATCCGTATGGGCGAGCAACTGGCCCGCGAGTTTCCGGTCAGCGCCGACATCGTGGTGCCAGTACCGGACTCGGGCATGGGTGCGGCCATCGGCTACGCCCGCGAGAGCGGCATCCCCTTCGACTACGGCCTCTACAAGAATCCCTTCGCGGGCCGCACCTTCCTCGCGCCCACCCAGGAAGCCCGCGACCTCAAGGTCAAGATGAAGCTCTCGCCCACCAGCGCGGTGCGCGGCAAGCGGGTGGTGCTGATTGACGACAGCATCGTGCGCGGCACCACCAGCCGCCAGATCGTCAATTTGCTGCGTGAGGCAGGAGCCACCGAGGTTCACTTCCGCGTGTCCAGCCCACCGATCAAGCACCCCTGCTTCTACGGCATCGACACCGCCGCCCGCAAGGAACTCGTCGCCAGCACCCACAGCATCGAGCAGATCCGCGAACTCATCGGCGCGGACAGTCTGAAGTTCATCTCCGAACGCGGGCTGCGGGAAGCGGTCAGCGGGCCGGGGCTGTGTCTGGCCTGCTTTAACGGCGAGTACCCGGCGGGTACGCCGCTGCTGGGCGACGTGGACAAGCTGGCGCTTGAAGTCTGAACCCGACGCGCCCACAACCCGCTCCAGCCTGCACGGTGGAGCGGGTTTCGTTGTCTGGACCAAGTCCGGTTTACGTCCGCCTCACTCCGATTCGGCGGCGCGGCGGCTAAGCTGCGGCCATGTCCACGCCCACGGTGTTCCTCGATGTCAACGAAACGCTGCTCGACTTGTCGGCGCTCGATCCGCTGTTTGGCAACGCCTTCGGGGAAGTCGCGGCGCGCAAGCAGTGGTTTCAGCTGTTACTACAACTGGCCCTGACGCACACCGTGACCGGCGATTACCGCGACTTCTCGGCGCTGGGCAAGGCCGCCCTGAGTGCGCTGGGGCAGGGGCGTCAGCAGCCGGTTCCGGACGGGCTGGCCGACGAGGTGGCCCGCACCATGAAGTCGCTGCCGCCTCATCCCGATACCCGTGAAGGGCTGCAACTGCTCAAAGACGGCGGCGCAAAGCCCTATGCCCTGACCAACAACAAGCTCGATGTGCTGGAAGCCCAGCTGGACAATGCCGGGCTGCGCGACCTGCTGCACGGCGCGCTCTCGGTGGACGCGGCCTGCACACTCAAGCCGCGGCGGGCCGCCTACGAGTACGGCCTGCGCGAAGCAGGCGCAGAAGCGGCCCAGAGCTGGCTCATCGCCGCGCACGGCTGGGACGTTACCGGGGCGAAGGCGGCGGGGCTGAAGACGGCCTTCGTGGAACGGACAGGACAGGCGCAGAATCCGCTGGCGAGGGCGGACGTGTCGGGCAGTTTGAGTCAAGTGGTGAAGTCCATTCTGGATGTGTCAGCATGACGCCTCCCCCACCCCGCTCCCAAGTCCGCCCCGGCCTCACTGTGGACGTCATCCAGAAACACCATCAGGCCAGCGGCCAGCTCACTCGCGGCGTGGTGTCGGCGCTGCTGACCAGCTCGGCCACCCACCCGCACGGCATCAAAGTGCGCCTCACTTCGGGCGTGGTGGGCCGGGTGCAAGCCCTCGTGACGCCGGAGAACTAGGCCCGCCGACTCCTCACCATCATGGCCCCGCCCGCTCCGGCCAGCAGACCACCGATGGTGCCCAGGCCAAAGGTCAGCATCACGCCCGGCGACGGGTTGGTGGTGACGTTCGTTCGCAGCGCCGAGGCGATGGCGTCGAGCTTGTTGATGGTAATCACGTTGCCGAACAGCAGCGCCAGCGCCACCACGATCAGCACCACGCCGACGATCCCCACAATACGGGCCATAAGATTCATACCTCATGATAAGCCGCTCAGCCTTTAAGGAGGCGTTCTTTCACCTCAGCAGCGCGGCCCGGTTTTAAGGTGAGCGCAGGTTTAAAGTGATCACAGGGAGGAACAAGGATGCCCGACGCCTGGAGCGGTAAAGACGAACGCCAGTACCAGCATGTCAAGGCCAGTGAGCGCCGCAGCGGCAAAAGCGAAGTCGAGGCCGAGGAGATCGCCGCCCGTACCGTCAACAAGCACCGCCGCGAGGAAGGCCGAACGCCGAATACACGCACCCAGGGTACTGGTAACCCCAGTACGGCGCTCCCCAGATTGAGCCGCGACGAACTTTACAACCGCGCCAGAGAAGCGGGCGTGAAGGGCCGCAGCAAGATGAGCAAGACTGAGCTGGTGGCAGCGCTAAAAGGCTGACTTCGGCTTCCCGCGTTCATAGCCGCGCCCGCTTCGCTATCCTGTATCCATGACCACCCCCGCGCCCCTGCCCCCTTTTCTCTACAAGCTCCGGCCCCAGTACCACGCCCGCGTCTGGGGCGGCCAGCGGCTCAAGTCGGTGCCGCAAGGAGAAACACCCATCGGCGAAGCTTGGGTGGTGTTCGAGGGCAATGCGGTGGAAGGCGGCCCCAGGGACGGGCAGACGGTAAAGAAAGTGCTGGCCGACTTGGGCGACATCTTTCTGGGCGAGGGCACCTCACGGCGCTTCGGCGGGCGCTTTCCGCTGCTGATCAAGCTGCTCGACTGCAAGGAGTGGCTCAGCGTGCAGGTGCACCCCAACGACGAGCAGGCCCGCGAACTGGTGGGCGAGAATGAGTTCGGCAAGACCGAGGCCTGGAACTTCATCGAGACCGACCCCGGCGCGAAGATTCTGGTCGGCGTCAAGTCTGGCACCACCCCGGAAGCGCTGGCGCAGGCCATCCGGGCGGGCCAGGTGCTGGACATGGCCGACGAGCAGGCGGTCAAAGCGGGCGACACCGTGTTCATCGCTGCCGGAACGCTACACGCACTGGGGCCGGGTACCTTTCTCTACGAGGTGCAGCAGACCAGCGACACCACCTACCGGGTCTACGACTGGGACCGTCCCGCCAGCGCCGGGCGCAAACTGCACATCGAGGAGTCGGTCAGGGTGACGCGGGCCGACCTGAGCGCCGAAATCGTGCCGCTGCCTCCCCTGGGCGCGGCGGAGGCGGCAACGGTGGCCGAGTGCCCATATTTCCGGCTGGACGTGGCCGAGATCGAGGCGGGCGAGCGCCTGGAGGGCCACACGCGCGGCCTGAGCCTGCACGCCCTGACGCTGCTGCGCGGCCAGTTGGATGTCAGGACGGCCGCCGGGGTGCTCACCCTGAGTCCGCTGGACACGGTAGTGGTGTCGGCACACACCGGTCCCTACCTGCTGGAGGCAATCGGCAAAGATGTGCGGCTGCTGCGCTCCAGTCTGCCGCCCGAGCAGCCCTGAGCCGCCCGTGATTGACCTCACCGCCCGCCGCCCCAGCCTGACCCCGGCGCAGCTCACCGAGGGCCTGACCCCCAGCGCCCGCTTCGCCGGGGTCAGCTTCGAGAACTACCAGCCCAATCCCGCCTTTCCCTCGCAGACTCAGGCCAGAGACGCGCTGGAAGCGTTGGCGCAGCAGGCCGGGCGTAGCGGGCGCAGCGGCAGCTTCCGGCTGTTCAAGCGTCCGCCGCCCGAGGGCCAGGGTATTTACCTCGACGGCGGTTTCGGGGTCGGCAAGACGCACCTGCTGGCCAGCACCTATCACGCTGCCGTCAGCCGGGCACGACCTGCCAGAACAGCGCTGATGAGCTTTCAGGACCTGATGTACGTCATCGGGGCGCTGGGCATGGTGCGGGCAGTAGAGACTTTCAAGGACCACGACCTGCTGCTGATTGACGAGTTCGAACTCGACGACCCCGGCAATACCCACATGGCCAATACCTTTCTGGGCCAGCTGATGCCCGGTGGCACCTGGGTGGTCACCACCAGCAACACCGAGCCGGGCGCGCTGGGCCAGGGCCGCTTCAATGCCCGCGACTTCGAGCGCCAGATCAAGGGCATCGCCAGCCGCTTCCGCAACCTCCAGCTCGACGGCCCGGATTACCGCCAGCGCGGAGCCGTGCCCGCCCAGATCATGAGCGAGGCCGAGTTCGGTACCTGGCAGCAGCGCCAGAACCCGGTGACCCTGGCCCTGCTCCCCCACCGCGACCTCAACCGCCTGCTGCTGGAGGTGCACCCCTCGCGCTTCGCCCGGCTGCTCTCGGGGGTCGGGGCGCTGGGCGTGTCAGGCCTCACCCCCATGCGCGATCAGAACGTGGCGCTGCGCTTCGTGCATTTCATCGACAAGCTCTACGACCTGGGCCTGGGCGCGGCCTTCAGCGGCATCAGCCTCGGCCAGTTGTTTGACGAAAGCTACAAGCACGGCGCATACGCCAAGAAATACAGCCGCGCTCTGTCGAGACTTTCCGAAATGCTGGCGGAAGCGCGCATTGTTGAGTGATGCAAGGCGGCATGTCACCGTTTTCACCACTCTCTAAAAGTCTGACCCACCGGGTTGTACTTTCAGCTCATGATCCAAGAGTAAAGGAGGCTTCTTCGTTCTCTTGCCAGAACGGCATGGTCGTGGCCTAGACTGCCCAGACCACAAAGGAATGCTCGCTGTCAGGCCACCGGGTCGGACTGCGGTAGCGTTGCCTATCTCTACAAAGGAGCCTCCATGAATGAAACTCAGCCGATTGACTGCGTGTGGGTTCCAGGCACCAACGACCGGGTCCGCTTGAAGCTGGCCGGGCATGTGCTGGAATACCGACTGTCGCTCATCACCAAGATTTTTGGTGCCCGCCTTCTCGACGATCTTTACCTGCGCGGACGCACCACTTTGCTGTCCTCGCCTCAGCAGCGCGCCCTGCTGGCCTGAGCCTGAGACGAATTTCGACAGAATTTGGGGGAACACTCGCAAACGCCTGTGTTTCCCCATTCAGCTGGCAAGCGCTGGAGCGCCGCCGCTACACTGAGCGGCATGACCCCGGCCATCACCTTCCACGCGCCCGGCCTGATACCTTACACGGGCGGCTGCGTCACTGAACCGGCCTTTTTCGCCCTGGATTATCTGGTCAATTACCGAAGCGATATGACCCTGGGCGACCAACCGCTCAGCGGGGTCCGGGTGCTCGACACGCTCAAGGCCGTGCTGGCCGACCCTGCGGCTTACCAGCTCACACGCGCCGACGCCGAGACCGCCCGTGAGCATTTTCTGGTTCAGGCCGGGCAAGCGCTGACGGCGGAGGGCGGGCAGGTGGCCTGGCTGGAAAAAGAGTTTGATGGTTGAGAGGGGCTGACCGCTGAGACGGCCTCGACAGAGAACAGTGGCGGCAGCGACAAAGGAGCGAGGTGAAGACCGGCCCTGAATCACCACCTCGCCTCACCCTGACCTGATCTATCTCTGACCGCTTATTTCACCGGCACCTTGATCGAACGGTAGACGATCAGATGCTGCACCTTATCGAGCAGGGTTTTGAGGTCCGGGCTGATCAGCGCGCGGTTGTAGGTGTCGAGCGCGTAGCCGACGCCGCCGTTGCTCAGACCATAACTCTGATCGCCAGTGCGCCAGTTCTGCTGCCGCGTCATGTCCTGAATAAGGCTGTACACCACGTTGTCCACCCGCTTGACCATGCTGGTCAGGCCATGGTTGAGGGTGGCGGGGTTCTTGTCGTCGTCGCCCAGGTAATTCTGATTGCTGTCCACGCCGATGAAGAAGGTCGGGCGGCTGTCGCCCGCGCAGCGCTTCTGGTAAGCGTCACTCTTAGGCAGCGCCGCGAACAGATCAGACTTGAAGGTAACGCCCTGAGGCAAAGCGACGGCCTTCAGGCACTGTGCGGCGTTGACCTGCGCCACCACGCCCGCGCCACTGCCGCCCGCCGCCGCAAAGATGATGTCCGCGCCGCGCTTTTGCATCGAGGCAGCCAGCTTGCCCGCCGTGGCCGTGTCGTTCCAGGCCGCCGGGGTGGTGCCGATATAGGCCGAGAAGACCTGACAGCTCGGGCAGACGAATTTCACACCCGCCTTGAAGCCTGCCTCGAACTTGTGAATCACGGGTACGTCCTGCCCGCCGACGAAGCCCACCCGCCCGGTGCTGCTGGTCTTGCCCGCGATGTAGCCGACCAGAAACGAGCCTTCCTGCTCGCGGAAGCGCAGCCCGACAGTGTTGTCGCCGGTAGGCAGATCGTCCACCACCGCGAACTTGGCCCCGCTGTGGTTGCGGGCGGCCTCCTCGACGCTGTCCTTGTTGGCAAAGCCGATGCCGATCACCAGATCCGCGCCGCCCTGGGCCAGCGGTTCGGCCCCGCGCGTGGCGACACCCTGGGCATCTTCCGTGGGCGTGAACAGACTCAGCTTCACGCCGAAGTCCTTGGCGGCACGCTGCGCGCCTTCCCAGGCAGCCTGATTGAAGGAGCGGTCATTTTTGCCGCCGGTATCAAAGGCGATGCCGACCTTGAGCGGCACGGCTTTGGTGGAACCGGTCTGAACAGCAACAATTTTGGTAGGCGCAGCCTGGGCGGGCGCAACCTGGGCAGCGCAGGCGGTAGAGAGGGCGAGCAGCACAGCAGCGGTAGCAACGGTCCAGCGGTGAACGAGAGCCATACCCGCATCTTGTCCAAGGCGCTGTCACGCCGTTCTGACGCACCAATCAGGCCCAGAATTGTGAGGTCGGAAGTGTGAAGATGGGCGGCGGCGACTCAGCGCAGCGCCCCTGCCAGGCGCTCGACGCCTTCCCGGATGGCAGGCGGCGTCAGGTGGGCAAAGGCCAGCAGCAGCGCGGCCTCGCCGGCGCGCAGACGCAGCTCACCGGCCACACTCAGGCCCACGCCCGCCTGGGCGGCACGGCGCTGCACCTCCAGTTCGCTCAGGCCAGGCGGCAGCGGCAGATACAGGTGCGTCCCAGCGGGCACCGGGCGCGGCGACCAGCCCGGCAGCGCGCTTTGCAGGGCCGAGAGCAGCGTGTCGTGGCGGCTTCTGAGTTCGCTGCGGGCGCGGCGCAGGTGCTTGGCATAGCCGCCACCCGACAGAAATTCGGCCAGCGCCAGCGCGTCGAGGGTCGGCGGGGTGCGCTGGGTCACGGGGCGGGTGCGGGTCAGCAGTTCGGTGACGTGAACCGGGGCCACCAGATAGCCGCTCCGGAGGGCGGGCGCGAGGCTCTGGCTGAAGGTGCCGAGCAGCATGACCCGTTCGGGGGCCTGGCCTTGCAGCGCGGCAGGCGGGCGGGCTGCGTAGTGCAGATCGGCGGCGTAGTCGTCCTCGATCAGCCACGCGCCGCTGCGCCGCGACCAGTCGAGGAGGGCCGATCGCCGCGCCGCCGAGAGCGTGACCCCGGTGGGAAACTGGGGACCGGGCGTCAGGTAGGCCAGCACCGCTCGGGGCGGCAAACCGTTAGGCAACACGCCCTGGGCGTCCACCGCCAGCGGCCACAGACTCGCGCCGGTGGCCTGGAACGCCGCCCGCGCGCCGGGGTAGCCGGGGTCTTCGAGCGCCGCCACCCGGCCCGCTTCCAGCAGCAGCCGCGAGAGGGCGTCGAGGGCTTCCTGCGCGCCGCCGGTCAGCAGCAACATGTCGGGCGTGAGGCGTGCGCCGCGCTCCCGGCGCAGCCACTCGCACAGCGCCAGGCGGGTCACCAGCGGGCCGCGCGGATCAGGCGGGCTGCTGGCGGCGTCGTAGGCGTGCTTGGCCAGCGCCTGCGCCCACTGCGCCGAGGGAAACAAACCGCTGGGCGACTGACCCAGCCGGAAATCGGTCCACTCGGCCTGACTCCCCTGCTCCGAGCGCCCGGTCCAGACGGCGACGCCGGGCGGGCGGCCCTGGGATTCCAGCGCCCGGCGTGCCCAGGCACTGAGCGCCAGCGGCGGACTCGCCAGCGCTTCAGGCGCGCTCGGCTGCGGCGGCAATTCGGCCACCATCGTGCCGCTGCGCGCCCGGACGTCAAGGTAGCCCTCGGCCTGAAGCTGCTCCAGCACTCCGGTCACGGTATTGCGGGCGACCCCCCAGTGGCGGGCCAGTTCACGGCTGCCGGGCAACTTCTCGCCGGGAGCCAGCAGGCCCATCTGAATGCCTTCCCGCAGGGCGCGGGTCACGCGGGCATGCTGGGATTCGTTGGGCAAGGCAGGCAGCAGCGGCAGCACCATTTAAGTCTAGCGGTGCGGCCAGACTTCGCGCCGGGTCACGGTTGCCCGCCCGCCTGCGGCCTAGACTTTCGGCGTGCCTTCCGCTCCTCCCCCGCCCAGTCCGGTCAGCGAACTGCTGCTCGAATACCAGCATTACGTCGTGGCCTACCGGCTGCGGCGCACCCTCGGCGGCGCACTGATGCCCGGCAGCCCTCAACTGACGCTGGGCGAGTACGGCCTGGCCCGCAATCAGCGTCAGGCACTGGCCCGCCAGATGATCTCGCGGGCCTGTGCACCGGGCACCCTCCGCCGCCTGGACGCCATGACCGAGACCTTGCTGTTCGGCTTCTGGCACAATCCAGCGCAGGTGGCCGACTTCATTCGCGCCGCCATCCGCCAGGGCGGGCACCCGGCGCTGGAGCAGCCCGATCTGTTCGCCGAACTGCTCAGCTCCTCCGAACGCATCCGGCTGGGGCAGGCCGGGGTCAGCCGGGTCGTGCGGCACTATTACGCCTGCCTCGCGCTGGCCGCGCTCTACACCAATCCGCACGGCATGGACGAGGCCTGGGCCAGAATCGAGGCTGAGACAGTGCCCCTGTTCGTGGACGAACTCTCGGCGGCCCAGGAGCGGCGCTGAGCGATCTGACGGGCTTCCTGCGTGCCCTGTTGCCGCGCCCCTGTCCCGGCTGCGGAGCGGCGCTGGGCCGGGAGAGCGGGCTGTGCAGGGCTTGCCGGGCCGAGTTGCGCCCACGCCTGGAACGCCACTCGATGCTCAGCAATGCCGTCACGCCGCATCTGGTGATTCTGGGCGAGCACAGGGCGGTCCTGCGCCGCGCTGCCCGTGAGCTGAAATACGGCGGCCACCGCGATCTGGCGCAGGTCTTGGGAGCAGCACTGGCACGCGGCGTGCCGGATGAATGGCATCTGAAGGCGGTGAGCGCCGTACCGATGCACGCGGGCCGTCAGCGTCAGCGCCGCTTCAACCACGCCGAGCTGCTGGCCCGCTGCGTCGCCAGTGAGCTGGGTTTGCCCTACCAGGAAAGCCTGCGCCGCACCCGGGCCACCACCCAGCAGGCCAAGCTCAGCGGCCAGGCCCGCCTTGGCAACCTGATCGGCGCATTCTCGGCGCGGGGCCAGGGCCTGAGCTTATCGGGAGCCGGACTCTCGCAACCCCTGCTGATGGTCGATGATGTGATGACCACTGGCGCAACCCTGCGCGCCTGCCGCGACGCGCTGGCCGAGGGCGGCGTGACCGAAGTGTTTTACGCGGTGCTGACCCGCTAAGGCAGCTCAGGCAGCTTCTCCCCTGCTCCCACCGCGCTCCTCAGCCAGTTCTCGGCAGGCGGCAGGGGGCAGGTCCAGGCGTCGCTGTAAGCGCAGTAGGGGTGGTAGGCGCGGTTGAAATCCAGTTCGGCAGTATTGCCGAAGAGCGGCACGTCGAGGTAGCGGCCCGCACCGTAGGTGGTGTGGCCGCTGGTCGCGTCCCGGAACGGCACGAACAGCGCCGCCGGGGCAACCTCATCCGCGCGGGCATACAAGATCAGGCGCTCGCCGCCGGGCAACTCGGCTGTGCCCCAGGTGATAAAAGACTGGGTCTCGCCGGGCGTGCTGGTGACCAGCGTCACGGCGGCAGCGGGCAGACGGTCCACCTTCAGCCGCAGGTTCCAGGCCGGGTCGGGCGGAAAATAGCTCAGCCCAGTAAAGCTGCCCACATCTTTCACAGGCCCGCGTCCGCTGCGAAAGAAAGTGTCCTTGCGGGCGCGGAACTCCTCTAAGTTGCCCAGCCAGTCCTGCTGTGCCGGGTGGCTCACCACTCCACTGGGTGGGCCACGCCGTGGATCTCGACCACGTCGCCGCGCTGGAGTTTCTTGCGGCGGCGCGTCTCGATCTCGCCGTTGAGTTTGACCTCACCGTTCTGGACGCGGAATTTGGCCTCGCCCCCGGTGTCCACCAGCCCTTTGAGCTTCAGGAAGTCTTGCAGGTCGATGGTGCCCAGCGCGGCAGGTTCAGGGATATCGTTCATGGCCTTCAAGTATGGCTCAGGGAATCCGGTATTCGTCGGTGAACAGCTTGAGGTCGCTCTCGTCCACCCGGCCGTCACGGTTGAGGTCGCCAGGCAGCCCGCCGCCGGACTTGCCGAAGTTGCCCATCAGGAGTGCCAGATCGGTCAGATCAACCTTGCCGTCGCCGTTCACGTCAGCTCCGCTGAGCTTGCGCCGGGCCGCTTGCGGCGTGAATTCCGTGAGGCCCAGCAAGCTGCCGATCTCGGCGCGCACCGCCTGGACGAGCGGCACCGGCCCCTGGGGGTTGAACTCGGTGCGCCGCACCCCGGCAACCGTCAGGGTGCGCGACGACACGTCGGGGTTGAACGGCACACTCCCGCCCAGCACCAACAGCGCTCCGCCGCCCTGGGCGCTGTCGTCGAGCGTCACCGGAAAGTCGGGGCTGCTGAGGGCCGCGAGCGCCGAGAGGACCGCCTGCCGCAGCGCCTGACCATCGGGCCGCAGCGGCACACTGGCAAAACTGGCCGCCTGCACTGTGCCGGACAGTAACCCTGTGCCGAGCGTCAGGCAGGCCACCACCATCCAGCGCTTCACTTGCCCGCCTTGGCCCGCGCGTCGAGCACGGTCTTGCGAAAGGTTTCCAGCGTCATCTGACCGGGTAAGGGAGCCGCAGGCACAGCAGTCGCAGGCGCAGCGGCGGGTGCGGGAACCAGAGGCTGAGGAAGCACTGGCACGGCCTGAACCGGGGTGGCGTCGGACTGGGCTGTGCCGGTCTGGGCCGTGTCTGTTTGGGCCGGTGCGGGCGAGCCGATGGGCAACGAGCCTGCCGGAGCGGGAAGATTGGGAACGGTGGGCGTGGTAGCCGGGGGTGTGGCCGCCGTGTTGGCTGGGGCTGGACTGGCCGGACTGACTAGAGCTGGAATGACTGGAGCTGCCGGGGCCGGACCGGGCGCGGCCGGGGTCGTCGCTGCTGGCCCAGTTGGGGCGGCAGACGGCGCAGCAGTGGCAGCAGCAGGAGCCAACGCCGGAGAAGCCGAGGCCGCGACCGATTCGTCGAGGGCAGTGGGGGGCAGGGCCGCAGCGGCGGGCGGCGTCACAGCAGCGGCTTCAGCTGGCGTGCCAGTGGCCGGGTCGGGTGCGGGGGGCGTCACGGGTGCCGCGCTGGGCTGGGCCGGACTGGTTTGGGTCGGGTCAGGTTGCGTTGAACCCGGCAGGGTTGGATTGGGCTGGGCGGGCGTCAGCTGGGGCAAAGTGGTGGGCGCTGGGCTCACCGGAGCCGCAGCAGGCACAGCGTTGGCAGGCAAGGCAGTGGGAGCAACGGTTCCCTGCGGCGCGGTACTGCCCGGCGCGGGCGCAACTGGGGTCACGCCGGGAGTGCCTTCAGGCAGATTAAGAACCACCTTGCTCTTCCCCGTGCCCTGTACTGGATAAAACCCCTGGTTGAAGCCCACCAGCGGACTGTCGTAGCGCGATTTGTAAAGCAGCAGCATCATTTCACCGCCAGTCAGCAGCGGCCCATCCTGAATGCCGCCGAGCACCCAGACGCTGGGCCTGTTCTGCGACTGCGGCAGGCCCTGGGCGTCGCCCGCCAGCGTTTCCAGAACAGTCAGCGGGTATACCGTCCAGGTCTGCCCGTTCTCCTGCACGCTGGTCGGCGCTTCCACAGTGGCCCGCACGATCACGTCGGCCTTGACTGCCTGCTGCACCAGCGTCAGCCTCGGCGCGGAGGTGGCTCCCGCCAGGGTCAGCAGGCCCAGCAGCATGGCGTTGACAGAGTGGCGAATGGGGAAATGGCGCTTCATTTGCCGTCTCCGGAGGTGGCCGGGTCTGTCTTGACAGGAGCTGGGTCGACGGGGACTGGGTCGGTGGGGGCTGGGTCGGTGGGGGCCAGATCAGGAATGGCTGGCTCAGGGTTAACCGGATCAGCTTTGGATGGACCGGTGACTGGCGGGGCCGTGTCGCCGGGGGGCTGGGCAACGGGGTCGGGGACGGCCGGAGCGGTGGGAGCTGGCTCAGCCTTCACCGGGTCGGCGGGCTTGGCCGGGTCCGCCGCCTTGTCCGGGCTGGTCTGCGGAGCGGGCGCGGCGCTGTCACTTGCAGCGGGAACCGGACTGACCGGCTGCTGTATTGCCGGACCCGCTGCGTTCGGCGGTTTGACTTCCTGCGGCTTGACCTCGCGCAGCACCTTGCCTGCGCCGTCCAGAGCCAGCACGAAGCTGGTCGAGCCGGAGGCGACCGGGACCAGCGTCAGCGGCTGGTTGTTGGACGGCTTGAGGCTGATCATGGCGACCTGGGAGGCGTTCTTGGGCGGCAGCCGGAAGCCGAAATCGAGGATCAGGTTGTGCCCGCTCTGCTTCCAGAACACGATGGGGCGGCCCGCGTCGGTGCCGCCAAGCGACTGCACACCGGTCACCTGGGCGTTGTCGGGCAAGACCCAGGTGAAGTGGGCAGCCCGCACCCCGCGCGGTCCCTGGACATTCAGCGGAATGCGGGTCTCGCCGCGCAGCTCGCCGCCGGGCAGCTTGGGCACGAAATCGAGCGGCGGCAGTTCGGCCACCGACAGGTTAAACGTCTGGGACTTGACACTGAGGTTGGCGTCGACGACTTCCAGACTGAAGGTGGCGCTGCCGGTGGCTGTCGGCGTGCCGCTGATGCTGGCGCTGCTGCCGCCCGAGAATTTGAGGCCGTCAGGCAGCGTGCCGCTGGTGAGGCGCACGCTGTAGGGGCCGGTGCCGCCCAATGGCGCGACGCTGCCGCTGTAGCTCTCGCCCACATAGGCGGTGCCCAGCGACGCGCTGCTGAAACCCAGCAGATCTCGGCTGGAGGTTGGCGTGGCGCTCGGCGTGCTGCCGCTGCCGCAGGCACTCAGGAGCAGCGTCGCCCCGACGAGGGCGGGAAACAGTCGGTTCATGGAGGGCAGTTTAGCGGGTGCGGGTGAGTGCCGATACGCGGTCTGCTGAGTCGCCTGTCCTCAGGCAAGCGCCAGCGTCAGCAAAGCTGCCTTCGGGGCGGCCACCCGGCGCTAGACTTCTCGCCATGACCATTTCAGCTTCAAGTGACCTGACCGCTTCTCTCCCGCGCGTGGGCGAGCGCCTGGGCCGCTACACCGTCGAGCGCGTAGAAGCGCTGCCCGACACCGCCGCGACGTATGTGGAGCTGCGCCACGACCTCGGCAGCCGCCACATCCATATCGCACGTGCCGACGAGAACGCCGCTTTCGCCGTGACCTTTCCCACCGTGCCCAAAGACAGCACCGGCGTGCCGCACATCCTGGAGCACATCGCCCTGATGGGATCGAAGCGCTACCCGGTCTCGGACCCGTTCTTCGCCATGATCCCGCGCTCGCTCAACACCTTCATGAACGCCATGACGGCAGCGGACTGGACGACCTACCTGTTCTCGACGCGCAATCCGCAGGACTTCGGCAACCTGCTGGGCATCTACCTCGACGCCGCCTTCTTCCCGCGCCTGAGCCGTTTCAGCTTTCTGCGCGACGGCCACCGCTTCGAGAATGCCGATCCCGCCGACCCGAAGAGCGAACTGAAGATGCAGGGTGTCGTCTACAACGAGATGAAGGGCGCGATGGCCAGCCCCGGCATGGTGATGTACAAAGCACTCGGCAAGGCCCTCTACCCCGATCTGACCTACGCCAACAACTCCGGCGGCGAACCGGCCAACATCCCCGACCTGACCCACGACGACCTCAAGGCCTTCCACGCGGCGCACTACCACCCGTCCAACGCCTTTTTCTACAGCTACGGGCAGATGCCGCTCACCGATCTGCTGAATACCATCGAGACGGACGTGATGAGTCAGTTCGGGCCCAACGAACTCGACGTGCAGATTCCCGACCAGCCGAACTTCGAGTCGCCGCGCCGCGAGGAAGTGCGCTACCCGTCCACCGACATCGAGCGCGGCGCGCAGGTGGTGGTGGCCTGGAAAGTCACGCCGACCTACCAGGCCTACGACAACCTCAAGTGGAGCGTGCTGAGCGAGGTGCTGCTGGGCAACCCGGCGGCCCCGCTCTACAAACCGCTGATCGATTCGGGGCTGGGCAGCGCCCTGGCCGACGGCAGCGGCTACCACGACAACTTCCGCGAGGCGGCCTTCGGGGCGGGCCTCAAGGGGCTGAGCGCCGGGAACGCGCCCAAAGTGGAGGCGCTGGTGCTGGAGACCCTGGCGCAGATCGAACGCGAGGGCTTAGATGACGCCCTGATCGACAGCGCCCTGCACCAGTTCGAGATCGCCCAGCGCGAGGTGAGCAACGCGGGCACGCCCTACGCCCTGAAGCTGCTGTTCGCGGTGGTCAATCCGTGGCTCTACGGCGGCGACCCGGTGGCGAGCCTCAATCTGGCCACCGAATTGGATAAGTTGAGTGCCGAGCGCAAGGCGGGCCGGGTCTTCGAGCCGATGATCCGTGAGTGGCTATTGGAGAACCCGCACCGGGTCACCCTGACCCTGACGCCCGACCCAGCCATGCAGGACCAGCAGGCCGAGGCCGAGCGGGCAATGGTGACCCGTCTCGGCGCGAACCTGACCGACGCAGACCGCGCCGCCATCGTCGAGGACGCCCTGGCGCTGCAAAACGCCCCGGCGGACGACCACTCGCTGCTGCCCAGCCTGGGCCTGAACGATGTGACCCTCAGCGTGCCGCGCCCCAGCTACAGCCACGAACAGCAGCCCAGCGCCGACCTCTACCGCGCGGCCCAGCCCACTGGGGGCCTGGTCTACCTGGACGTGCAACTGCCGCTGCCGGAGCTGAGCCAGGACCAACTCGACCTGCTGCCCTTCTACGCCTACGCGGTGACCCGGAACGGCGCGGCAGGCCTGGACGAGGTGGCGCTGGCCCGCCGCATCGAGGCCGTGACCGGCGGCATCAGCGCCTCGGCGGGCAAGGGCAGCAGCCCGGACGACCTGGACGCCGTTCGCATCAGCCTGACCTTCAGCGGCAAGGCGCTCTCGCGCAACAAAGGTGCGCTGGTCGAGCTGCTCAAGGGCGTGATCGCCGAGCCGAAATTCAGCGACGAGCGCCTCTCGCAACTGGTCAACCAGCGGGTCGCGGGCATGCGCTCGGGGATCGTCGGCAACGGCTCGGCCTACGCCTCTACTCTGGCCGGGGCGCAGATCAGCCCACTGGAAGCACTGGATGAGCGCCAGGGCGGATTTACCGCCTTCAAAAGATTGCAGGCGTGGCAGGCCGAGGGCCACTGGGCCGAGCTGCGCGCCCGCCTGGAAGCACTGACCGCCGTGATCCTGGCCGCCCGCGCCCGGATTGCCGTGAGCGCCACCGAAAGCGACCTTGACCTCGACCTCGCGCCGCTGGCAGACCTCTTCAGCGGCGCGGCCCGGCAAACCTACACCCCGGCGCTGGCCCCGCGTATCCCGCAGGCGCGCACCGCCGATACGCCAGTGGCCTACAACGCTGTGGCGTTTGCCAGCGTGCCGTTCGTTCACGCCGACAGCCCGGCGCTGCTGGCGCTCAGCAAGTTGCTGAGAACCGAGTATCTGCTCAAGGAGCTGCGCGAGAAGGGTGGGGCCTACGGCGGCAGCGCCTCGTTCGACCCGCGCAGCGGCGTGTTCAGCATGAGCAGCTACCGCGACCCGCACATCGGGCGCACCTTCGAGGTGTTTGCCGGAGTGGCCGACTTCCTGGGCGGCGAGCTGAGCCAGCGCGAGCTGACCGAGGCGCTACTGAGCGCCAGTCGTCAGCTCGACCCGCTGCTGAGCGCCGACAGCCTGGCCCGCAGCCGCATCTTCTCCGATCTGGCAGGCTTCAGCGCCGACCTTCAGGAAGACTACAAGGCCCGCCTGATGCGGGTGACGCTGGACGACCTGCGGCGGGTGCAGGCCACCTACCTCACGCCCCCGCAGGCCACCTACGCCACCCTGTCAGGCCGCGATCCCAATCCCGAGACGGCAGCGCAGGGCCTGACTTTCGAGGTGCAGAGCATCTGAGGCTTCAAGTCTCACGGTAGTCACCCAGCCTCTCCAGCCCCGACCCGCACCCGCCGGTCGGGGCTGTTCGGGTCATGACCGCACTATCCTGTGGGACATGACCGGGCCGAACTTCAAAGAAATTCGTCCAGACCTCGCCACCGTCCTGAGCCTGATCCGCGAGCGGGAGGGAGAGTGGCGCAATCTGGGCGTGACGCGGGTGCGGGTCTTCGGCTCGGTGGCGCGCCAGGAAGCTGGGGCCGAGTCGGACGTGGACGTGCTGCTCGACCTTGCGCCGGAAGCCGGGCTGCTGACGCTGGCACGCGCCCGCGAGTTTTTCGAGCGGTTACTGGGCCACCGCACCGACGCCGTGACCGAAGCGGCCCTCAAGCCGCCACTGAAGCGCGAAGTGCTGCTTGACAGCGTGGACGCGCTGGAGCCGCAACTCCACCCGCCCTGCGCTGGCCGCAAGCGGTGGAAGTGGCGGCTCTCCGAACTGAGCGCCGACATTGACGCCCTGCGCCGGATCACCGCCGGGCAGACGCTGGAGAGCTTCCGAACCGACCCGCTGCGCTTTGACGCCGCGCTGCTGCGGCTGCTGCGCATCGGGGAGGGCACCAAGTACCTGCCCCAGCACCTGCAAGACCTCCACCCCGAGGTGCCCTGGGCCACCCTGCGCGACGTGCGGAACATGGTGGCCCACGACTATTTTGGCCTTGATCCGGCACTGGTGTGGGTCAGCGCCACCCGCGAGTTCCCGGCGCTGCGGCCTGTGCTGGAGCAACTGACCCGGGCGGGCGAGGACTGATCCAGCCAGATTGACCCGAATGGACCCACACCAAGCCCCGCTCAAGGCTTCCGGTCCATTCGCTCAGGCGGGGGCGCTAGCATATCCGTATGCTCCCGCTTCTCAAGCAGGTTCTCGACAACTTCAACTTTGACATTGACCCCGACAAATCCCGCGAGGAAAACGGCGAGGACGTGATTCGCAACGCCGCCCTGCTGACCGGGGCGGTGGCTGTGGAGCCGCTACCGTTTGCCGATTTGCTTTTGATCACGCCGCTGCAAATCAAGATGGTGCTGCACGTCGGCAAGATTCACGGCTTCGAGATCAGCGCCGAGCGCGCCCGCGAGATCATCCAGGAACTCGGTGCGACGATTGCCTACGGCATGCTGGCCCGCCAGGTCATGCGCGGGCTGGCCAAGCTGGCCCTGCCGGTGATTGGCGGCCTGATCACCGCGCCCGCCGTCTACGGCTGGACCTACGCGCTGGGCAGACTGTCCGAGCAGTATTTCGAGCAAAAGCGCCTGGGCCTGCCGTTCGACCAGCACCAGCGCTCGCAGGTGGTGCAGGAAGCCAGGAAGAAGACCAAGAACATCCTGCCCACCGCCAGCGATTTCTCGGATCTCGCCTCGGAGTTGCGCCGCCGCGCCGAGGAGCGCAGCAAGGCCACGCCTGACAGCGACAAGACGGTGGACGCCGCACCGGTCGACCTGACCAAAGACAAGGGCAGTGACCGCCCGCCGGACCGGACGAAGCTGAACTGAGTCGTCCGTAGCTGGGCGGTTAGCGCTCCAGCAGGTAAAACGCCCGCTCCCCCTGCCGCAACAGGTCGGTGACGGCGTAGCCCACGCCGAGGTAGTGGCCCAGCACTTCCCGCAGCGCCAGCCGCCAGGCCAGCGGCAGCGGGTCGGGCAGTGCGAAGGCGTCGAGCGGCACCTCGGCCAGCAGGCTGGGCGCGTCGGCACTCAAATCAGGCACACCGGGAGCCTGACCCTGCGCTTTCAGCACTCTGGGTTGGCCGGGTACGGGAACGGGCTGGGAGTGCTGCCCCAGGAGGTCCGGTCCAGCCAGGTCCGGTTCAGTGAGGTCAAGGTGGGGCAACTCCCACTCCACCATCAGGCGGTCGGCAGGCAAGAACGCAGAGACGTACCACTCCGGATGGTACGACACAGCCCGCGCGCCCAGTTTGCCCAGATTGAAGCGGGCGTTGCGGGCGACGAGCGGGTCGAAGGTCCAGGTAATGAGCTTCAGGCCCATCCCGCGGGCACGCCGGGCCTGGTGCAGCTTGAGGGCCAGTGCCGCCCCGGAGCCGCGCCACTCGGGCCGCAGCGCCAGCATGTGCGAGTGGTGCCAGAGGCGGCCCTCCCGGTACGCAGGGAAGCCGTACACGAAGCCGAACGCCTCGCCTGCCACTTCCCCTGCTGGCGTCGCCGGGAAGGCCGCCGCCACCACCCCGCCGACATGCGCGTGAATGCGGAAGATGTTGCCTGGATGCACCTCAGTCTCAGGGTAGCCCCAGGCGGCGCGCTGGATGTCTTCGAGCACCTGCATCTCCGGGGCACTGACGAGGTCGCGGATGACGAACCCGCCCGCGCTCAAAGACTGAATTCCTGATGATAGTCGGCGTTGGCTTCCACGAACTCGCGGTTGAGACTGACCCCGATACCGGGACCGGGCGGCACCGGCATCAACCCGTTCTCGGCTTCCAGCGGTTCGTTGACGGTGTCGGTGGCGAAGTAGCGGCTGGCACTGGACGTGTCGCCCGGCTTGCTGAAATTCGGCAGGGTCGAGAGGTGAATGTTATGCGCCCGGCCCACTCCGCTCTCCAGCATTCCGCCGCACCAGACCGGCACCCCGAACGCCTGCGCCACGTCATGTACGCGCCGCGCCTCGCTGTGGCCTCCGACCCGGCCCACCTTCAGATTGATGACCCGCCCGGCGGCGTGGGTCAGCGCCTTGCGGGTGTCAGCGGCGCTGGCGATGCTCTCGTCGAGGCAGATCGGCGTTTTCAGATGGGCCTGCAAGGTGGCGTGGTCGTGCAGATCGTCCCAGGCCAGCGGCTGCTCGATGTAGTCGAGGCCGAACTCGTCGAGCGCTTGTAGCCGGGCCACGTCGGCCAGCGTGTAGGCGCTGTTGGCGTCCACCGTGAGATGCAGATCAGCAAAAGCCTGGCGCACCGCCCGCACCGGCTCCACGTCCCAGCCGGGCTTGATCTTGAGCTTGATGCGGCGGTAGCCTTCCGCCGCGTGCTTGGCGACACTTTCCACGGTCGCCTGGGCCGACGCCTGAATACCCAGCGACACGCCCACCTCCACTTCCGTCTTGTTGCCGCCCAGCAGTTGCCACAGCGGCAGCCCGAGTTGCCGCGCCCACAGATCCCAGGCCGCCATCTCGACCATCGCCCTGGCCATCCGGTTGCCGCGCCAGGGCTCAAGCGCCGCGCCCACCGCCTCGGGGTTGGCGAAGCGCTGGTTCAGCACGGCAGGCAGGGCCGCCCCGGTCAGAAAGCCGAGCGCGCCCGTGATGGTCTCCTCGCGGTACATCGGCAGGGCTTCCATCACGCCCTCGGAGAGGCCGGTCAGGCCGCCGCCGTGCAGCAGCAGCAGCGGCACCTGCTTGTCGGTCTGCACCCCAAAGCTGGTCTCGAAGCGGAACTTGAGCGGCAGCCTCAGCAGATAAATCTCGGCACGTTCGATGATCAGCATGCGGGCAGGATAGCCGAAGGGAGCGCAGCTTGAAGCGTTTGGCTCAGTCGCTCGCCGCCGCCATCGTCTGGGCCGCGAGTAGCTCGAAGAAGGCCGCCGTCACCTGCGGGTCGAAGTGCCTGCCCGACTGGCGGGCGATCTCGGCGCAGGCTTCCTCGGGCGTCCAGGCAGGCTTGTAGGGCCGCACGCTGACGAGGGCGTCGTACACGTCGCACAGAGCGAAAATGCGCGCCAGCAGGTGAATCTCCTCGCCGCGCAGGCCACCGGGATAGCCCTGGCCGTCCCACCGCTCGTGGTGCTGGGCCACCACCGCCAGAGAAGCGGGCGGCAAGAAGCCCAGCGCGCTGGCAAAGTTGTGACCGAATACAGCGTGGTCGCGCATTAACGCGAATTCTTCCTCGCTGAGCTTGCCAGGCTTGTGCAGAATCGAGTCGGCGATGGCGATCTTGCCGATGTCATGCAGGTACGCGCCCCAGCGCAGCGCCTGGGCCTCGGTATGACTGAGCTTGAACTGCGCGGCGAGCTGGCTGGCCATCAGCGTCACCCGGTCGGTGTGGCCCTGGGTTTCGCGGTCACGGGTTTCGAGCGCCAGCCCCAGCGCCCGCAGCGCCGCCTCGCGGGCCGAGGTCACCTGCTCCTCGGCAGCCAGCCGGGCCGTCAGCGCGGCGATGGTCCCCACCACGCTGCTGAAGAGCCGCACCTCCTCCTCGTTCCAGGCATGGGCCACGAAAGTATGCATCAGGAAGGCTCCCAGCAGTTCGCCGCGCATGCCCAGCACCGGGGCAGCCGCCAGGCTGGCGACCCCCAGCTCGGCAAAGCCCGCCGTCTGCGGCTGCTTGGCCACGTCGTCGAAGAACATCGGCGTGCGGCGGCTATAGAGCGCCTGCATCAGCGGCGTGTCGGCGGGCAGACCGTGAGCGGCAATGGCCTGCATGCCCGGCGTGTCGGGCAACTCACCCGCTGCCGCCCGCACCTGATAGATCAGTGGCGTGGGCTGGACCAGTCCGGGTTGGGTACCAAGCTGCGGAGCGACCTGCGCGCCGATCTGGAAGTACGCCGCGCCCACCGCCGCCGTGTGGCTGATCAGGGTGTCGAGCGTCGGCACCACCCCTGCTCCCAGGTCTGCGGCCTCCAGGGCGATGTGAATCAGGGTGAGTACGTTCTGGGCCGTCAAATCGCGGCTATCCAGCAGTGCAGGAGGAAAGGTGGTCGGACTGATTTCAGAGTTCATCGTGTTTCGGGGTTCATCGTGCGTGACTCCAGTGGCGTGGCCCAGCGGTCAAGAGAAAGAGGTTTTCGGCAACACGGCAACATCCCAGGGCATGCGGAATTTCTCTCATTCTCCTCAGGCGTTGTCACATTTTCATGACGGCCCGTTCACGTGAATCTGCCCACGCAACATCGGAACGTTTGCAGAACGTCCTCCTCCCTTCGTCTCCCGGCGCTCAGGCCTCAGCCAGCGCCGCTTTGAAGGCCACCAGAAAGCCTTTCAGGTCGGGCGTCTGACCCTGGGCCGCGTCCGGCTTGCCGCCGCCCTGACCGCCCGACACGGCCAGCACCCGTCTCAGGAGCTCGCCCGCGTGCAGGCCGGGCGGGGTGCCCAGGCCCACCCGGCCCCCCGGCGCGGTGATGAGCAGCACGGCCCCCTCGGGCGCGGCGCTCAAGGCAGTGGGCAGCAGAGCCGCATCCGGCAAGGTCAGTACCCGCAGTGTCACGTCACCCAGATTCTCGGTGGGCAGGCACTCGGTAGGCAGGGCGACGATCTCGTGGCCGACCAGGGCTGTCTGGGCAGCGGCGAGTCGGGCCGCCTGCGTCTGGGCCGTGCGGCGCAGCGTTTCCACCCGCGCCGTCAGGTCGCCAGGGCCTGCGCTGAGGGTCGCGGCCAGCGCTCTGGAAGCCTGATACATGTCGCCCAGGCGCTCGGCGGCAGCCTCGCCCGCCACGAAGACCACGCGGGTCAGCCCCCCCTTGATTCGCTCGGTCCGCAGCACCGTCACTGGCCCGGCCATCGCCGCCCAGGGCACATGCAGGCCGCCGCAGGCACTCACGTCGAAGAATTGCGGTTTCCCTTCCGAGCCCGCCTCGTCCTCAAAGATCACCAGCCGCACCGTGCCTGTGATCTTGGTGGTGCGGCGCAGCGGGTAGCGCGCGAGCTCGGCTTCCAGCACCTCCACCGTGCGGAGTTTGATTGGCGTTCGTCCCAGCGTTTCCCTCAGGAGCATTTCAGCGGCCCGCGCGTCGGCCTCCGCCGGCTGGCCTTCCAGATCGATGGTGCATTCAGCGTTTCGCATACCGACCGCTGCCACCGCGAACCTCGGGTCGAGGCGGAAAAACGCCTGGGCCAGCAGATGCTCGCCGCTGTGACGCTGCATGTTGTGCCAGCGCGACGCCGCATCCACCACGCCGCGCACCGCCGCGCCCACCTCCGGCACGTCGCCGTTGAGGGTGTGCCAGATGACGCCGCTCTCCCTGTCGGCCCTGTCCTTCTGGGTGTCGGTGATCTGAGCCTCGCCCCCGGCCCAGGTCAGGTCGCCCACATCGGCGTTCTGGCCGCCGCCTTCCGGATAGAACGCGGTGGCGCTGAGGGCGACCCGCTGGCCCTCAGCCTGGGTCACCAGGGCCATGAAGGTCAGTTGGGCCGGGTCGGTGTAATACAGCGGCTGGGTGGGAATCGGCAGGATCATGCCTTCAGTGTAGGTCGCGTTTTACACTGGCCCCCACACCGAGAGCTGAAGGCGGGCACGCTCCACGAAGCCCAGCGACCCGTACAAGCGGATGGCCCCGACGTTCCCGGCAATCACATGCAGGAACGGCGTCTGCTGCTCACTGAACGCTTTGCGGGCCACCCGGCTGACGGTGCGGCGGGCCAGGCCACGCCCGCGCCAGTCGGGATGGGTACACACGGCACTGACCTCGGTGAAGCCGCCGAGCCGCAGCCGCTCGCCAGTCAGCGCCACCAGCCGCCCGCCTTCCCGCACCCCGAAATAAGCTCCCAGCTCGGGGGTGCGCGGCCCGAACGGCCCCGGCTGGGCGAGCGCCACCAGTTCCAGCATCTCGGGGAGGTCCGCCGGGCCGAGCCGCACCACCGACGCCGACTCGGCCAACCCTGAATCATCCAACCGCGAGTCGTCTG
The DNA here is from genome assembly GCF_025244745.1 of Deinococcus rubellus. NCBI lineage: Bacteria > Thermotogati > Deinococcota > Deinococci > Deinococcales > Deinococcaceae > Deinococcus > Deinococcus rubellus. The sequence goes on along the minus strand of NZ_CP104213.1, from coordinate 1,290,863 downwards.
GGCAGACCATCTGCACCACACCGCTCTGATACGCCAGCGTCCAGCCAGCGGGTGCGGGCTCGAGCTGGGGCCGGAACAGGACGATCTGGGCAGGCACGGCGGCAGGGTCAGCCAGGGCCGAAATCAGTGCCGCCTCGTCGCGCTCCTCGAAAGCGGTGAAGGGGGCCACCTCGGGCGCAAAGAACCGCAGTGGGCCGCCGCCAAGCGCGAACTCCACCTGCGGCCCCGTGAGGGCATGCCAGATGGGATTGTCCAGCGGGTGTTGACCCGGCCCGGCAATACTCATGCGCCGACCTGCCGGGAGGCCGCGCCGGGCGCACACAAACGAACATCAAACCGCCAGGGAAACGCCCTCACCTCCAGGTTCTACGCTGCCGGGCGGGTCCACACAAGCCCGCCCAGTTCCAGTCAGCAACAAAAAAAGCCGGAGCGCATGGCCCCGGCCTTTCCCGCTGAAGCAGATTTACATGTTGGCGATCAAAGCGTCGGCAAAGGCACTCGTCTTGACCTCGTTCGCGCCTTCCAGGTTGCGGGCGAAATCGTAGGTCACGGTCTTCTCACCGATGGTCTTGGTCAGCGAGTTGAGAATCAGGTCGGCGGCTTCGGTCCAGCCCATGTAGCGCAGCATCATCTCGCCCGACAGGATCACCGAGCTGGGGTTGATAACGTCTTTGCCCGCGTACTTGGGCGCGGTGCCGTGGGTCGCCTCGAAGATGGCGTGGCCGGTCTCGTAGTTGATGTTGGCCCCTGGCGCGATGCCGATGCCGCCCACCTGCGCCGCCAGCGCGTCCGAGAGGTAATCGCCGTTGAGATTCAGGGTGGCGATCACGTCGTACTCGGTGGGACGCAGCAAAATCTGCTGGAGGAAGTTGTCGGCGATGATGTCCTTGATGACGATGCCGCCGGGCAACTTGAGCCACGGGCCACCGTCGATCTCCACGCCGCCGAACTCGCGCTTGGCCAGGTCGTAGCCCCAGTCGCGGAAGGCCCCTTCGGTGAACTTCATGATGTTGCCCTTGTGAACCAGCGACACGCTCTTGCGGCCATTGTCGATGGCGTACTTGATGGCGGCGCGCACCAGCCGCTCGGTGCCCTCACGCGACACCGGCTTGATGCCCAGGCCCACCGTGTCGGGAAAGCGAATGGCGGTCACATTCATCTCTTCCAAGAGGAACTTGCGGAGCTTGTCGCGCTCGGGGGTGCCATCCTTGTATTCGATTCCGGCGTAGATGTCTTCAGTATTCTCGCGGAAGATGATCATGTCCACGTCTTCGGGGCGCTTGACCGGGCTGGGCACGCCCTTGAAGTACTGCACCGGACGCACGCAGGCGTAGAGGTCAAGTTCCTGGCGCAGGGCCACGTTGATGCTGCGGATGCCGCCGCCAACGGGCGTGGTCAGCGGCCCCTTGATGCCGAAGAGGTACTCGCGGAAGGTGTCGAGCGTTTCCTCGGGGAGCCAGACGCCCTCGCCGTAGGTGTTGACGGCCTTCTCTCCGGCGTAGGTTTCCATCCACTCGATCTTGCGCGCGTCGCCGTAAGCCTTGTGCACAGCGGCGTCGAGTACCCGAACGCTGGCCTTCCAGATGTCGGGGCCGGTGCCGTCACCCTCGACAAAGGGGATGATGGGATTGTTCGGGACATGCAGTTTCCCGTTTTGCATGGCGATCTTCTCGCCCTGCGCCGGAGCTTTGAGGTGTGTGGTCATGGCAGTCCACTTTACCGCACCCTGGCCCTGCGGGGCAGCGGCGACGGCGCGAAGACTGTCACCGGGCCGGGTGCAGTCCTCCCCACTGATTCAACCTGCCCTTACGCAGACCTCACCCAAGCGCCAGGGTTTGGTGAAACAGTACCCTTACCCAACCGGGAATCCAATTTCGCAGGAGGTCCTCCACGATGAGTGACGATAAATCTGCCGCTGAAAACTTTTTAGACTCTGCCAAGGCCAAGGTCAACGAGGGCGCAGACCGTTTGCGCGCCGCCGGACATGAAGCTGCCAGCCACGTGGGCGGCAGCACCCTGGAAAACGCCGGGGACAAGGTCAAGGCTGCGGAAGACCGTGCCAAGGCCGAGGTCCATAACGCTGAAGCGAATGCCAGTTACAACGAGGGCAAACGCGAGAGCACCGACGGCGACGGCCACTAACAAGTTTTCAGCACCGCTTTCCTGAGCCGCACCCTTACCGGGTGCGGTTTTTTTGTGACTTCGCCTGCTGGGTCTGGTCGATCGTCCGCAGTGCAGCGCCATAAGCCAGAATGCCTATAGACCTATATCTTTCGGCTGGCTCAATCATGTAGCACAGATGACTTTTTGTCTGGCCGAATAGTTTCAATATCTTAAGCGTGCAGAAGAACGCCCACCACCAGACTGTAAATAGTACCCTCGATCCTCCCCTCTGCGCGCTGCCCGACCACGATCCCAACGACCCCGCCGAGCGCCTCACCTTCTGTATGCAGCAGCTTCACCGCCTGGTGTCCGACCGGATCATGGGCATCTTGCAAAGCGAACTGCAAGGCGAGGATGTGAGCTTCACCCAGATGACAGCGCTGTATAAAGTGCGGGCGTTTGCGCCGATCAGCTTGACGCTGCTTTCCGAACACCTGGGCGTGAGCCTTCCGGCCACCAGCCAACTGATTCAGGAACTGGTGCGCCGCGAGCTGATGGAGCGCCGCGAGAATCCCGAGAACCGCCGCGAGAAACTGCTCGCACTCAGCGACAAGGGCCAGCAATTTCTCTATATCCGGGAGAAGGCCATGATGGGCGCGTACAGCGAGGTCTTCGGTCAGGTCAACCCCGAGAAGATCAACCGCGCGGAGGAAGCCATCACCGCCCTCATTCTGGAAGCCCAGCAGCTCCAGGCCCAGCAGCCCACTGCCCAGACCAGCCCACATCAGCCCACCCCCCACCAGGAGACCGTATGACCCAAGCCGCACCACCCCCGAATACCCCCCGCCTGGAAGACCGCATCAATTACGCCGAGGTGCTGCCGCAGAGCACCAAAGTCCTGATTCTGGTCGGCACCCTGCTGGGCCTGTTTCTCTCGGCGCTCGACCAGACCATCGTCTCGACCTCGCTGCCGCGCATCATCGCCGACCTCAACGGCCTCAACCTCTATGCCTGGGTCACGACGGCCTACCTGCTGGCGGGCACGGCCATGGTGCCGATCTACGGCAAGCTCTCGGACATCTACGGACGCAAGCCGGTGCTGCTGTTCGGCATCGTCGTCTTTCTGATCGGCTCGGCGCTGTGCGGCATGGCCGGTGAGCCGTGGTTCGGCAACCTCTTCGGCAGCGGCATGATGCAGCTGATCGTCTTCCGGGGCTTGCAAGGCTTCGGAGCGGCGGCGCTGACCTCGGTGGCGTTTGCCATCATCGCCGATATCTTCGCGCCCGCCGAACGCGCCAAGTACCAGGGCCTGTTCGGGGCCGTCTTCGGCATCTCCAGCGTCATCGGGCCGCTCCTCGGCGGCTTCCTGACCGACAACATCTCGTGGCGGTGGGTTTTTTACGTCAACCTGCCCATCGGTCTGATTGCCATCGCCTTTATCGCCAGCAAGATGCCGATTCTGGCCAGCGGCCTGAAACCCAAGATCGACTACGTGGGCGCGATTCTGGTCCTGACTTTCTCGGTGCCGCTGCTGCTGGCCCTCACCTTCGGCGCGGAAGCCACCTACGGCTGGACCAACACCACCGTGCTGGCATTGTTCGCCGCTTCTGCCGTCTCGCTGGTCCTGTTTCTGTTCGTCGAGTCGCGCCACGAAAGCCCGATTCTGCCGCTCTCACTCTTCAAGAATCCGACGTTTGCCTGGGGCGTCACGGCCCGCTTCTTTCTGGGCGCGGCCTTCCTGGGCGCGATTCTGTTTCTGAGCCTGTACCTCGTCAACGTGCAGGGTGTCAGCGCCACCAAGGCGGGCACGGCCACCATTCCGCTCACCATGGGATTGATCTTCGGCTCCATCGTCAGTGGTCAGATCGCGGCCCGGCTGGGCATCTACAAGCCGCTGATTCTGGTGGGCCTGGCACTGATGGTCGGCGGATTTTACCTGCTCTCCACCCTCAACGCCGACACCTCCTACAGCACCGTCATCTTCTTCATGGTCATTCTGGGCCTGGGCATCGGCCCGGCTTTGCCGCTCTACAACCTGGCGATTCAGAGTGCCGTGCAGCGCTGGGAAATCGGGGTGGCGACCTCCAGCGGGCAGTTCTTTCAGCAGATGGGCAGCACCATCGGCACGGCCGTCTTCGGCGCAGTGCTGACCAGCACGCTGGCGACCCAGCTTCCGGTCCAGCTGCGTGCCGCCGCGACCGGCCAGAAACCGGCCATTGCCGCCCAACTGGAAGCCGCCGCCAAGAGTGCTTCTCAGGCCAACGTCTCGCAGGGACGCGGCAACGCCCCGACCCTGGACGACATCAACGCCAAGATCAACGACAGCTTCGCCAAGACCTTCGGCAGCGTGCAGACCGCCGTGCAGAGCGGCAGCCTGAACAGCATCACCCAGAATCAACTGCTGCCCGAGGGCCTCAGAAACGGTCTGGCCCAGATTCCACCGGCGGCCCTCCAGACCGAGCAGGGCAAGGCCCAGGTGCTGGCGCAGATCAAGTCGCAGCTCGGCAGCGCCCAGACCAGCGCCTTGGCTGATGCCAAGACGACGTACGCCCTCTCCAGCCGGGCGGCCAAGGTGGGCTTTGCCAACACCATCAGCCACATCTACCTGATCAGCATTTTCGTGGCGCTGCTGGCGTTCCTGTCCACCCTGCCGATGCCCAATCTGCGGCTGCCCAAGAAGGGCGAGGGATCTGGCGGAGAGAAGCGCGGCGGCCTGGCCTCGATGGAAGGCTAAACCACTTCACTTTCACATTTGAGCAAAGGAGGCGGGCCGCTGGGCTGCGCCTCCTTTTTTGTGACTGGCTTCCCGCTTTAATTCTTAATCTGCTCTGCGCCTATATTGAGAACGCTGACGGGATGAGCCGTTCGTTTTCCTTCACTCTCAAAAGGAGCCTTCCCCATGACCCAATCTGAGAACAACACCAGCACCTCTTCAACTAAAGCCGGCCCCGAAGCGGTGCGTTCCGAAGCGGTAGAGAGCCACCAATTGATTGCTGCGCCCGTCAACGAGGCGACTGCCGACATCGGCGTGATCGGACTGGCGGTCATGGGCGAGAACCTGATTCTGAACATGGCGTCCAAGGGCTTCACGGTGGCGGCCTTCAACCGCACCACCAGCAAGGTGGACGACTTCGTGACGGGCCGCGCCAGGGGACAGACCATCCTGGGCGCGGACGACCTGCCCACCTTCGTGTCGCTGCTCAAGAAGCCGCGCAAGGTGATGCTGATGGTGAAAGCCGGGCCAGCCGTGGACGCCTTTATCGAGATGCTCGCCCCACTTTTAGATGAGGGCGACATCATCATCGACGGCGGCAACACCCACTTTCCCGACACGGTGCGGCGCGAGAAGGCCCTGGCCGAAAAGAACATCCTGTTTGTCGGCGCGGGTGTTTCGGGCGGCGAGGAAGGCGCACTCAAAGGCCCCAGCATCATGCCGGGGGGCAATGCCAAAGCCTGGCCGGAACTGAAGCCCATTTTTCAGAAGATCGCTGCGCAGGTCGGCGGCCAGCCCTGCTGCGACTGGGTGGGCGAGGGCGGGGCCGGGCACTTCGTCAAGATGGTCCACAACGGCATCGAATACGCCGACATGCAGATGATTTCCGAAGCCTACAGCCTGCTCAGCGGCGCGCTGGGTCTGGGTGCCCCCGAAATCGGTGCAATCTTTGACGAGTGGAACAAGGGCGAACTGGACAGCTACCTGATTGAAATTACCGCCGAAATTCTGCGAAAAGTGGACGACGAAACCGGAAAGCCGATGGTGGACGTGATTCTGGACACGGCCGGGCAAAAAGGTACTGGCAAATGGACCTCGGTCACAGCGCTCGACGTGGGCGCACCAGCCAATACCATTGCCGAGGCGGTGTTCGCCCGCATTCTGAGCGCCCTCAAGGACCAGCGCGTTGAGGCCAGCAAGGTGCTGCGCGGCCCCGACGCGCAAGACGCCCCTGACCACGACGTGTTCGTGGAGCAGGTGCGCCGGGCGCTCTACGCGTCCAAGATCTGCTCATATGCCCAGGGCTTTCAGATGATGGAACTGGCCGCTGCCGAGTACGGCTGGACGCTCGACTTCGGCTCCATCGCCCAAATGTGGCGCGGCGGCTGCATCATCCGGGCGGCCTTCCTCGACAAGATCAAGGCGGCTTTCGGCAGCAACAAAGCGCTGCCCAACCTGCTGCTCGACGCTTATTTCACCCAGGCCATTCAGGAGTCGCAAATGGCCTGGCGGCAGGTGGTGGCGGCAGCCGCCCTGCGCGGCGTCTGGACGCCCGCCTTTTCCAGCGCCCTGGCGTATTACGACGGCTACCGCAGCGAGCGACTGAGCGCCAACATCTTGCAGGCCCAGCGCGATTACTTCGGCGCGCATACCTACGAGCGGGTGGACAAGCCGCGCGGCGAGTTCTTTCACACCAACTGGACCGGACGCGGCGGCAGCACGTCGAGCAGCACCTACAACGCCTGAAGACTGAAGCAGGGGCAAGCACTGATCAGGAAACAGCGCCCGCTGCCCTGACAGGGACGCTATGCTGGAGAGATGACTGCTCCCTCCCCCAATCCGGCCCGCGAAGTGGCCCTGCGCGTGCTCACCCGCGTGCTCGGCGGCGCGTTCGCTTCCTCCGAACTGGACCGCGAACTGAAGCGCGGCCACCTGCCGGGCCGTGATGCGGGCCTGGCGACCCAACTCGTCTACGGCACGCTGCGCCACTACCGCCGTCTCAACGCAGCCTTGACTCCGCTGCTGACCAGCAGTACCCGCGACAGCACCCGCGCCGTGCTGCTGGCCGGGGCCTACGAGAAATTCGTGCTGGGCACTCCGGTTCACGCGGTGGTCAACGAGTACGTCGATCTGGCGCGCGGGGGCTTCGGCCCGCCCGGACTGGTCAACGCCGTGCTGCGCCGCCTGGAGGGCCTGCCCGATGTGGCGGCCCTGCCACAGTGGCTGGAAGCGGAACTTCAGGACGCCTACGGCTCCCAGGCCAGGGCGGTGGAGGCGAGCCTCCTCGAACCCCAGCCGCTGTGGCTGCGCCTGACGGGTGAGGGCGTGAATGCCCTGCGCGGCGAGGGCAGTGAGGTGGAGCCGGGCTACGGCGACGTGTACCGGGTCTCGCTCTCGCGTCCCCTGGGCGTCACGGCGGCCTTCAAGAACGGCTGGGCGCAGCCGATCAACCCGGCGAGCTTCGCCTGCGTGCTGGCGCTGGGCGAGGTGGAGGGCAGGCGTGTCCTCGATCTGGCGGGCGGCAGCGGCGTCAAGGCGGCGATGTTAGCCTCGCGCGGCGCGCAGGTGACGAGCGTGGACGTGAGCGACAAGAAGATCCGCCCGGCCCGGCAGAACATGGGCCGCCTGCACCTCAAGGCCGAGTTCGTGACCGCCGACCTGACCCAGACGCCCGATCTGGCCCCCGCCGATCTGGTGCTGCTCGACGCACCCTGCACCGGCAGCGGCACCCTGCGCGGCCACCCCGAGATCGGCCTGCGCCTGACCCAGCAGGCCGTGGCCGGGATGGCCGACTTGCAGCGCCGGATGCTCAGCGCCTGCGCGCCGCTCGTCTCGCCCGGCGGCACGCTGGTCTACAGCGTGTGCAGCGTGACCAGGGCCGAGGGGCCGCAGCAGGTGGAGCGCTTTCTGGACGCCCACCCCGAGTTCTCGCCTGCACCGCTGCCTGACTTGCAGGTGCCGGTGACCACCAGTGGGGCCGGAGTCCTGACCATGATGGACGATGGTATAGACGGCTTTTTCATCGCCCGGTTGCAACGCCGGGGCTGAGTCAGGCCCCCAGGTCAGCGCAGCAGCTTCACCGCCTGCCGGATGGCCCCCAGATGGTAGGCGCTGTGGACCGCCGGGTTGACCAGTTCCTCGGCGGCCAGAGGCTCGGCGGCAGCGACGCGGGCCATCATCTCGTCGTAGGCGGCGCGCAGGCGGCTTTGCACATCAGTCCAGGCGGCTTCGTCCACCGTTCCGGGCGCAAAACTCCCCTTCCAGTCGAATGGCCCAGAAGGTGTCTCGCCGCGCATGAAGACCAAACCGACTTCCAGGTAGTAGGTGACGTGGGCGGCGTGGGCGGCGACGCTCAGGCCCAGTATCGTGGCCTCGGACGCCTGGGCCGCACTCAGCCCGGCCAGCGTGGCGAAGAGGCCATGATTGCCGCTGCCATCAGCCTTGGTGCCGTCCAGAAACAGGGTGGGCTGACCCGGCTGGCCGCCCTCGAAGGTTTCATGTAGGATGCTTTGCAGGTCGTCGAGGAGAGGCATCCTCTGACTTTACCAGCCGCCGCTGCGCGGTCAATCGCCCGCGCGCGGCCCCACCACCGACTCGATCAAGCGGCGGGCGATGCTGGCGCGGCCCGGCAGCGCCGGTAAATCGGCCTCGTCAAACCAGCGGGCGTCCTCGATTTCCCCCGGCTGCGGGATAATCTCGCCGCCCGCGTACTCGGCGCTGTAAGCCAGCATCAAACTGTGCGGAAACGGCCAGGGCTGCGAATCGAAATAGCGCAGGTTGGCGATGTCCAGATTGGTTTCCTCCAGCATCTCGCGGTGGGCGGCGTGCTCCACGCTCTCACCCGGCTCGACGAAGCCCGCGTTGGCACTGTACATCCCTGCCGGAAACTGCGGCGAGCGGCACAGCAGCAGTTGCAACCGGCCCTCCTGTCGGCGGGTCAGCAGCACCATCACGGCCGGGGCCAGGCGCGGGTAGACGCTCAGGCCGCAGGCCGGACAGCGCCGCACCCGCTCGGCAGCGTCCGGCAGGGTGTGCGCTCCGCAGTTGCCGCAAAAGCGGTGGGTCCGGTCCCACTCGGCGATCTGGTAGGCGTAGCCGCCCAGCAGCCACAGCCAGTCTGGGACACGCCCGTAGAGGCCGCGCAGCCGGTGCAGCCCGAACGGTTGGGCCGCCTCCCCTACCAGCCGCGCACCCCAGACCTGCCGCCCGGACTGCTGGCCCAGATAAACTGCGCCCTCGCTGTCGCCGGGCCGCTGATTCGGTAAGCCCAGCTCAGGGCCGAGCAATACCTTGTCGCCGGAAAAAACCAACCACAGGGCGTCGGGGGCCACCTCCGCTGGGGCCTGGGTACTGGGCAGAAAGCCGTGCCCGTTGGAGAAGGGATCGGAAGTGCTCTCGGGGCCAGTCATGGAGCCATTCAAGCGCGCTCAGGGTCAGCCAACTGTGAGCGGGCTAGGCCGTTTCGAGCGCCGCGTCGAGGGCCACCTCGATCATGCCGTTGAAGCTGGTCTGGCGCTCCTCGGCGGTGGTTTCCTCGTGGGTGATCAGGTGGTCGGACACCGTCAGCACGGTGAGCGCCCGGACACCGAACTTGGCGGCCAGGGTATAGAGTTGCGCGGCTTCCATCTCCACGCCCAGCACCCCGAACTCGGCCCAGATCTTGTACTGGTCGAAATCGTCGTGGTAGAAGGTGTCGCTGCTCATGATGTTGCCCACGTGCGCCCGCAGGCCGCGTGCCTGGGCCACCTGGTAAGCCCGCAGCAGCAGCCCGAAATCAGCGATCGGCGCGAAGTTCTTGGCCCCGAAGCGGATGTTGTTGATGTTGGAATCGGTGCAGGCGGCCTGCGCCAGAATCAGGTCGCGCACCTGCACGTCCTCGCGGTAGCTGCCGCAGGTGCCGACCCTTACCAGCGTCTGGCAGCCGTAATCGTTGATCAGCTCGTAAATATAGATGCCTGCGCTGGCCATCCCCATCCCAGTCCCCTGCACCGAAACCGGCTTGCCCTTGTAACTGCCGGTGAAGCCCAGCATGCCGCGCACGTCGTTGTGCTGCACGGGGTCGGTGAAAAAGGTCTGGGCGATGTGCTGGGCGCGTCTGGGGTCGCCGGGCAGCAGCACGGTGGGGGCAATCTGATTTTCGGCGGCGTTCATGTGAAGACTCATGGGTCCAGCTTAGCCGAAGAAAATCGTTCAGGCGTCCACCCAATCCGAAGCCCAGCGCTCAGCGTCCGGCACGCGGGCCGCCCGCAACCCGTCCTGAATGAGTCTGGCCGGATACGGCACCTGCCGGAACTGCACCTGCCCGCCGCCCAGCCCTTTGCCCGGCAGCAGGTCGAGCAGCAGGTACTCGGCGCGGGCCACATTCAGGTAGACGCCGTTTCTGAGTTCGAACGGCAGGCCCACCGAGCCGGGATTGAGCAGGTGCCAACCTTCGAGCGTCCGCAGCAGCGGGCGGTGGGTATGGCCGCCGATCCACCGGGGAGCCGGGCCGAATTCGGCGCGCAATTCGCTCAGACGTACCTCAGGCGTCTCAGCGTTCAGGACCTCGGTGCAGCTCTCAGGGCTGCCGTGAAAGGCCAGCACGCCCGGCAAGATATCCACCGTCGGCTGGTAGGTCCGCACCAGCCCGCGCTCCAGCTCCCCCACCGCCGCGTGGCTCCAGGCGTCCAGTTCGTAGATGGCGCGCTCGTCGGGCAGGCCGCGCGGCTTGAAGGTGGGCCAGGGCCGGAGCAGCTCCGCATCGGCGTTGCCCATCACCACCGGACCGTTGAGCGAGGCAACCAAGTGCAGACACTCGGCGGGAAAAGGACCGGTCATGGCCACGTCGCCCAGACAGATCAGCAGATCGGGCGCGTGCCGCCGCACATCGGCCAGGACTGCTTCCAGGGCAGGCAGGTTGCCGTGAATATCTCCGAAGACGGCGGCGCGCATGGCCCGAGTCTAGCTTCTTCAGCACCCGGTTCTCCTCAGCGCTGACTTCGGAGCAGTTCTTCCTGCGGCCCCACCTTCTTCGGCTCGCGGAAGAGGATGTTTTCCCACTCGCCCTGCTCGGTGACCTGAAGTGCCGGATTGCGCGCCCGGAACACCTCCACGACAGCCTGCACCAGATCGTCGGGGGTGCTGGCGGCGCTGCTGATGCCGATGGTCTGGACGCCGCTCAGATCGAGGGCGTCGAGGTCGGCGGCGGTATCCAAGCGGTAGGCACGGGGGCAGAGGCTGGCGGCCAGTTCGAGGAGTCTCATGCCGTTGCTGCTGTGGGTACTGGTCAGCACCAGGAAGGCGTCTACCTGCGGAGCGATGCGCCGCACCTCGTCCTGGCGGTTCTTGGTGGCGTAACACAGGTCCTCGCTCGGCGGAATGACCAGCGCCGGGAACCGGGCCTTGAGAATCTCCACCGTGCGGCGGGTGTCGTCCACGCTAAGGGTCGTCTGGGTCAGGACCACCAACTTCTCGGGGTCCGGCACCTCGACGGTGTGCGGATCGTGTAGCCCCGGCCCGGTCTTGCCCAGCACGCCCACGATGATGGTGCTGCCGGGCGCTTCGCCCAGCGTGCCGATGACTTCCTGGTGGCGGGCGCTGTCGCCGATCAAGAGGATGGTGTAGCCCTCGCGGGCGTACTTCTTTGCCTCGGTATGCACTTTGGTGACGAGCGGACAGGTGGCGTCGATGGTGGACAGGCCCAGCTCGCGGGCGCGCTGCCTCACTTGCGGCGAGACGCCGTGCGCCGAGAACACCAGTGTCTGGCTGCCCGCTGGCAACGCCTCCAGAATGTCCAGATCCTCGACGAAGCGGACGCCGTGGCCCTGCTCCAGCCGCTCGACGACGGTGTGGTTGTGGACGATGCTGTGGTAGACCGTCAGCGGTCCGCTCTCGCTCTGGGCCGCTTTCTCGACGGCCCCTATCGCCATCACGACGCCCGCGCAAAAGCCCCTGGGCTTGGCGAGAATCAGGTGTTGTACGGTGCTGGAGTCAGCCATGATGCGCCGAGTCTAGCGGTCCTGCGGCGAGGCGAGGGTGTGGTGTGTTCCAGGCGGCGCGGCTCAACCCTCCTCTTCGTGGGTTCTACCGGCGGGCGCTGAGCGCTGAAGTGTGACCGGCACTCAGGTTCATGGCCGTGACTCCCCCGACGACCCACGCCCGTCCCTTGACAACAGGTTGGTAAGTGAGTCCATACTTACTTATGGCCCGACCACGTACCATCAGCGATCAGCAGATCGTGGACGCGGCCCGCGAAGTCTTTCTGGAGCAGGGCTTTTCGGCCACCACCGCCGAGATCGCCCGCCGCGCCGGGGTCTCGGAGGGCACCTTATTCAAACGCTTCTCGACCAAGGAGGATCTGTTCGCCGAAACCGTCGGTCTAAGTGAGGGACGCGGCTGGCACAAGGAAATCACCAGCCTGGTCGGTCAGGGCGATCTGTGCGCCAACCTCAAGCGCCTGGCCTGGCTGATCGTCCGGATGGCGCGGGTCATCTTGCCGCCGCTAATGGTGATGTGGTCGCGCGGCCACGCCCCCGGCAGCAAGCCCAGACCGGACCATGACCCGGTGAGCGACGATATCGCCGCCATTGCCGCTTACCTGCGCGCCGAGGTGGCGCTGGGACGGCTGCGCGAGGTGGACTGCGAGGTGGTGGCCGACGCCCTGATCGGCTCGCTGACCAACCACGTTCACCGCGAGCTGATGCTGGGGCCGAGCGTCGACACCGAGCGCTATGTAGAACACCTCCTCGATGCCTGGTGGACCGGCCTGGCCCCACCCCCTCCGGGCAGCGAGACCGCCCCAGCCCTACCGTCTCCCCCTAAAGTGAGTTGATCCACCGTCTATGAGAGCGTTACAACAGAAACGGTGGCCCCACCCGGCGGCCTGGCAGATTCAGCGTTCTGAGCCGAAATCTCTCTTTCCCCCACGCCCTCCCGATGCCGCCCTCTCACGCCGCCGAGGTGAATGCTTGAATTTTCTCCCACGCCCAAGAAGTTCCCGCACAGCGGCGCTGACCGCCTGGCTGCTGTGCGCGGCTCTGACACCCGCACTGGCCCAGACCACGGCACCGCCCGACCCCGCGCCCATCACCGCGCCCGCGCCGCCCACTGCCCTGAGCAATGCGGTGCTGACCTTTGCCGACGTGCAGCGGGCCATTCGCGGCTCGGCAGGCTGGCGCAGCGCCGAGGAACAGTACAAGGCCGCGCAGTACGCGCTCGACTCGGCCCGCGCCCGCGTCGGACTTGACCTGACACTGGGCGGCAGCGTGAGCGCAGGCAAGTCGCCCGTGGACAGCGGCGACTGGCAGGCAGTGAGCACCCTCACGGGCCAGGTCAGCGCCGCCGTCTTGCCGTGGGGCAGCGCATTCGACGGTGTTCGCAGCGCCGAGCGGGCGCTTGGCCGGGCGGCACTCGACTTGCAAGACAGCCGCCAGACGCTGCTGCTGGGAGCCGCCCAGAGTTACCTGTCGGCCCAGCTCGCTGCCGAGCAGGAAACCCTGAATGCCGCCCAGGCCGCGCTCGCCAGCCAGCAGCTCGGCGTGGCCCAGGATCAGCGCCAGAACAACCTGATCAGCGTCGAGGACCTGCTGACCCGCCAGGGCAACCTGGAAAGTGCCCAGGCCAGCGCCGTGAATGCCCAGGCCGCCCGCGAAATTGGCGAGCGCCAGCTGCTCAGCGACGCAGGGCTGGACGTGGGCCTGGCGGCGCGGCTGATCTTGCCGAGTGTGCCGAGCATTCCGGGCGCGCCCGCGCCGCTGGCCGATCTGCTGGCCAGTGCGCTGGGCCAGCGCAGCGAGATTCAGAAAGCCGCCTCGCAGCTCACCGACGCCCGCGCCTCCCTGACCAGCGCCCAGCGCGAACGCCTCCCCGACCTCTCGGCCAGCGTCAATTACGGCCAACTGAGCCTGACCGGCAGCGGCGGGCGCAGCGTCGGCGGCAGCCTGAACGTCAAGACCGGAGTGGCCGCCGCCACCTTCAGCTTGCCGACCAGCACCGGCAGCACGCCGATTCCCACCTCGCTCTCGCTGGGCCTCACCGGCAGCTTCGACGTGCTGGGCGGCGCGGCCAACGCGGCCATCGCCAGCGCCCAGAGCAGCGTGAGAAGTGCTGAACTGGCCCTGGAGAGTGCGCGCAGCAGCGTGGAACTCGGCGTGCGCCGCGCTTACAACGACGCCCTCAACACCCGCCGCCTGCTGGACGTGCAGCGCACCGCCCTCACACGGGCACAGATGGTGCTGACCTCGGCCCAGGCCCGTCTGACGGCGGGACTCGGCACGGCGCTGGACGTGAATGTCGCCCAGGTGGGCGTGCAGAATGCCCAGTTCGGGGTCGATCAGGCGCTCAACGCCGCGTACCTGGCCCAGGTGCAGCTCGCCAAGGCCAGCGCCCAGTTCGACCCGGCCCTGCTGCTCGTGTCCATCAGTCCCGATTCCAGCACCCCCACTTCCAAATAACCCCATCCAAGTACCCCCATCAACGGAGCCAAGCCATGACCACCCCCAGCCGCACTGCCCACCATTCTGCCGCCCGACCTTTTACCCTCAATGCGCTGGCCCTGCTGGCGACCCTCAGCCTGGCGGCCCAGGCCAGCGCCCAGACCAGCACGGCCCTGAGTCTGCCTGACGCCGTGACCCGTGCCCTGGCCAGCGGCCCCGACACCACCACCAGCCGCGCCAACCTGCAAAAAGCCCAGGCCAACGACAAGGCGGTGCGCGCCGATCCCACCAGCATCATCACCGATCAGGTCAGTGCCCAGCAGGGGCTGGCAAGCGCCCAGGTAAATTTAAGCAACACCAAGCTGACGGTGATGCAGACGGTCGTGACGCAGTACCTGGCCATCTACGAGGCCGAGCAGCGCACAGACCTCAATACCGCCCAGGTCAACTACTACAGTCGCAGCCTGCAAATTGCCCAGGCCCGACTGGCGGCCAAAGTCGCCACCCAGCTCGACGTGACCAAGGCCCAGAACAGCCTCAGCAGCAACCAGCAGGAACTCGCCGACGCCAAGGCGCAGCGCCCGATCGCCGCCGCCCAGCTCGCCAAAACACTGGGCCTGGGCCAGACGGCCATCAACGTCAAGGCCCCGCCCGCGCCGCCGCAACTCAGCGCTGCACTGGCCTCACTGCAAGCCGGACTCGATGGCCGCCTGCCGACACTGGTGCAGGCCGCCAACACCGTGCAGTCGGCGCAACTTCAGGTCAAGGTCTCGGACAACGACTACACTCCGGCCCGCACCCTGCAAGACGCCCAGACAGCGCTCAGTAACGCCCAGCGTGACCTCGACAGTGGCCGCAAGGCCGCACTGACCAGCCTCAATGACGCTTACCGCGCCGCCCAGAATGCCCGCGAGCAGGTCGGTATCAGCGCGGCCAGCCTCGCCGCCCAGCAGACCACGCTAAACCAGGCGCAGGCCAAGCTCAAAGCCGGAACCGCTGCCGCCGTCGACGTGCAAAACGCCCAGGTGCAGCTCCTCTCGGCGCAGTTCGCGCTGGCCCAGGCCCAGGACAACTTTTGGAAGGCCCTGGCCGCCCTCTCGGTGGCCGCCGGAAAAGACGTGACGGGACTGGCCCAATAATGAAAAGTCGCCCAGTCGTGAAAAGGAGCCCAGGCATGAAGGCCGTCCACCCACCCTCACCGGCGCTGGCGGCGCTGCTGGGTCTGGCACTGCTGCTGGGCGCATGCAACAAACCCGCCGCAGACAAGGCGGGAGCGGGCAGCCCGGCCAGCAGCGCCAGCACCACGACCACCTCCGGCCAGAACAATCTCGACGCCGCCCCGCCCAAGAGCAGCGCCCTGGATGTCAGCGTCATCCAGCCCAAGCAGGGTGGCCTGACGGTCAGCCGCACTGCCAGCGCCACCGTCACAGCGGTTCAGGACAGCCAGGTGGCCGCACTCGCCAGCGGCGCGGTGACGCGGGTGCTGGCGACGGCGGGTCAGAGCGTGAAGGCCGGGCAGATCGTGGTGCAGCTCGACCCCTCAGCGATTCAACAGGCACTCGACAACGCCCAGATTCAGCTTAAAAACGCCCAGATCAACCTCGATCAGACGCGGCGCAACACCGGCCAGAGCACCGGGCAATTGCAGTCGGCCATCACGGCGGCCCAGGCCAACGCCGACAAGGCGCAGCAAGACGCCCAGTCCAGCCGCAAGCTGTACGCGCTGGGCGGCATCAGCCAGGCCGACCTGACCGCCAGCGAGGCGACCCTGGCCCAGACCCAGTCGGCGCTCTCGCTGGCGAAAAATAACCTGACCCAGAACGGCCAGAGCGGCGGCAGCAGCCTGGCCCTGCTGCAAAACCAGGTGCAGAGTGCCCAGGTGGCGGTGCGGCAGGCCCAGGAAAATCTGGCCAAGGCCAGCGTCCGCGCTCCCTTTTCCGGCACGGTGGCCTCCATCAGCGCCAAGCTGGGCGAGTACGTCAACACCGGCACCGCCGTGTTCCGGCTGGTGGACGGCAGCAGCCTGACCGCCGACTTCAACGTCGCGCCGGGCGACGCCGCCGCGCTGGGAGCGGGCAGCAAACTCAATTTCGATTACGGCGGCAAGACGTACCTGGCCGTCATCAAGGAGGGAGACCGGGTGACCGGCAGTGACCGGCTGGTGCCGCTGACCACCCGGCTTTACGGAGCCAGCGCCAGCAACCTGCCGGTGGGCGGCGTGGGACAGATGCGCTACCGGGTCACTCTCGCGTCCGGCACCCTGCTGCCCAGCGGCGCGATCCAGAACGACGGCGGCGACAACGCGGTGTATCTGGCCGAGGGCAGCACGGCGGTACGGCGAACCGTTCAGATTCTGGCCGAGTCACAGGGGCAGACCGCCGTCAGCGGCGTTCCGGCGGGCGCGAGAGTGATCTATCCGGTGCCGCCGAGCCTCCAGGGCGGCGCGAGCATCAAGGTCGGTGAATAAAGTATGGCGGATCAGCCCAAAGGCGACGACAGCAACTTGATCGGCAGAATGCGCGCCCGGATGAAGGGCCGGGCGGAGGCGAGCGAGCAGGCCAATTCCGAAACGGTCCACTCAAGCAAAGTCAGTTTGAACAAAGTCGGCTCAAGTCAGGCCACGCCCTCCGGCCCGCACTCCTCCGAACCACTGCCCAAGATCAACCCGGCCATCAATTTCAGCGTCACGCGCTACGTCTTCTCCATCGGCGTCTTCGTGGCCGTGGTGCTGCTGGGCTTACTCAATACCACCCGGCTGGGCGTCGAACTGCTGCCCAACTTCGAGGTGCCGATTCTGGCCGTGTCCACCGGCTACAGCGGCGCGACGCCCGATCAGGTGGACCGCGAGATCTCGCGCAAAATCGAGGACGCCGTCAGCACCATCAGCGGCGTTTCGGATATCCGCTCTACCAGCACCAGCGGCCAGAGTGCGGTGATCATCACCTTTCAGGACGGCACCAACATCGACTCGGCGGCCAACAGCGTCTCGCAGTCGGTGGCGGCCATCCGGGGAACTTTGCCCAACGACGCCGACGCCCCCATCGTGCAGAAGTTCGACCCCAACGCCCAGCCGATTCTGACGCTGGCCTTGCAGGGCGGCACGGCGCGGGCCGCCGACGTGGCCACCTACGCCAACGACACCCTGGTGCCCCGGCTCCAGCGCGTCGCGGGCGTGGCCGACATCACCGTGTCGGGTGGGCCGACCCGGCAGATTCAGGTACTGATCGATCCCTCCAAGCTGCAAAGCTACAACCTGACCCCGGCGCGGCTGACGGCAGCCATCGGCGCGTCGGCGCTCGATTTGCCCGCTGGATCGCTGACCCAGAACGGCAACTCCATCGGATTCTCCACCCGCAACACCCCGACCAGCCTGCAAGGCGTGGGCCGCATCATCGTGGACCCGCAGACCGGGCTGACCGTCAGCGACGTGGCGACGGTGCGCGACACCTCGGCGGCAGCCAGCAGCTACGCCCGCTTCAACGGCCAGCCCGCCGTGCTGCTGGGCGTGCGCAAGGCGTCCGGCACCAACTCGGTGTCGGTGGCCGACAGCGTGCGGGCCAGCATGGAAAGCGTCAAGCTGCCGCCGGGCTACCGGCTCTCGCTCTCGGAAGACAGCACCCGCACCACCCGCGCCACCGTCAACGACACCTTCAAGGAATTTTTGATCGGCATCGCGGCAGTGGGCGTGGTCGTGCTGCTGTTCCTGGGGCGGCTCAACACGGTCTTCGCGGTGGTGCTGGCCATTCCCATCTCGATCAGCGCCGCGCCGCTTTTGTACAGCCTGTTCGGCTTTACCTTCAACCTGATTTCCCTCCTGGCCATCATCGTCGCCATCGGCATCGTCGTGGACGACTCCATCGTGGTGGCCGAGAACGTGCAGCGCTACCGCGACCTCGGCTATGACCAGCTCAAATCGGTGCTTTACGGCGGCTCGGAAGTGTTCAGCGCCGTCACAGCAGCCAGCTTCTCGCTGCTGGCCGTGCTGGTGCCGCTGAGCTTCATGCCGGGCATTCTGGGCCAGTTCTTCCGGCAGTTTGCTATCGGACTCATTGCCGCCATTGCACTGAGCTGGCTGGAATCGCTGCTGTTTCTCACCGTCCGCATGGCCTACACCCGCGACCCCGATCCCATCGGCTGGCCGCAGTTTGGCCGCTTGCTGGGAAGATTGCCAGAAATTATTAAATGGGGCTTTGCCCGCAAGACCTTGCTGAGCGCCTGGGGCATCCTGGGACTGGTTGTGTACGGCGTCGTATTGGCCGTCGTTTCGCGCCGCGCGGGCACCGGCCCGGCCATCTTCGCGGCCCTGCTGCTCTACCCGCTGATCATCGGCCTGGTGCGCTACGTGCTGATGGCGCTGCTGGGCCTGCTGGAAGCCGTCACCTCTACTCTGCACGGCATCGTCAACGGCGCGGTCATCCGGCTGGCACGCGCCTACGCCCGCAGCGTGGCCTGGGCACTGCCGCGCAACCTGCTGATCATCCTGCTGGCAGTGGCCTTCCTCTTTACCATCGCCATTCCGATTGGCAAGGTGGGGTTTGCCTTCGTGCCCAAGAGCGACGGCGGCATCCTGACGGCCAGTCTGACCCTGCCGGTGGGCACCAGCCTGGACCAGACCAACCTCGCCACCCGCAAGATGGAAGAGTATCTGCTGGCCCAGAAAGACGTGAAGCTGGTCTCGACCAGCGTGGGCAGCGGCAGCAGTCAGGGCACCGGGGCCAACGGCAGCGCCATCACCGTCACCCTGATTGACAAGAAGCTGCGCCCCGGTATCGATAGTCTGGTCGCCAACTACCAGGTCGGACTCAAGAAAGCACTCTCCGGCGTGACGTTGGAAACGCTCAGCGTGGCCGCCCAGCAAAACGGCCCCGGCGGCTCCTCGGACATCAGTCTGGCCCTCAGCGCTCCCAACCAGACAGTGCTGGAAGCCAAGAACCGCGACCTGATCCGCCTGCTCGGCAGGGACAGCAACCTCAGCAGCGTGACCAGCAGCCTGAGCGCCACCCGCCAAGAGCGCAACTTCGTGCCGAACCAGGCGCAGCTCGTCGGCTCCGGCCTGACGACTTCCGATCTGGCCCAGGCCCTGAGAAGCTACAACGACGGCAGCAAGGCGGGCAGCCTGCGCGACGGTGACAACAGCGTGGATATCGTGGTCAAGCTCGATCCGAGCCTGCTGCAAACCGAGCAGTCGTTGCTCTCGCAGACGGTCTATTCCTCAGTACTGGGGGCCAACGTGCCGCTCTCCAGCCTCGGCAGCTTCCGCCTCCAGCAAGCGCCCGCGACCCTCAACCGCTTCAACAAGGCGTACACCGCCACCATCAACATCAACCTGAAGAAGGGCGGCCCCAATGCCTTCTCGTACCAGCAGACCATCATCAACAACGCCACCAAGGCGGGCATTCTGAGCGGCGGGGTGGGCCTGGGCAATGCTTCATCTTTCGGCTCAGCGGGCCTGACTGGCAACCTGGTCGTCTACGGCCCCGCCGTGCTGGTGCTGGCCGTACTGATGACGTACCTGGTGCTGGGCAGCCAGTTCAACTCGTTTCGCTACCCGCTGTACCTGCTGCTGCCGGTGCCGCTGGCGATTGTCGGCGCAGTCTGGACATTGTTCTTCTTCAAGACCTCGCTGGACGTGATCACGATTCTGGGCATGGTGATCCTGCTGGGCCTGGCCACCAAAAACTCGATTCTGTATCTGGAATTCGTGGTGGAACGCATGCGCCACCTGCCGATCAAGGAAGCGCTGATCGAAGCTGCCGAGCTGCGCTTCCGGCCCATCATCATGACCACTGTGACGGTGCTGGTCATCAGCATTCCGCTGATCTTCGGCGGCGGTGAGGGTGCGGAGTTCCGGCGTGGGCTGGGCATCGTGATCATGGGCGGCGTGATTACCGGCACATTGCTGACCTTCTACGTGGTGCCGAGCGTGTTCTACCGCTTCGAGAAGAATCGTCAGAAGCCTAGAGAAGTGGAAGTCGAAGCACTGCCGGGCAGAATCGCCCCCGCGACAGACTGACGCCTGCACCCTCCCCCATTCCGCATTTTTCTAGAGCCTCCGCCCGAGCCTGGGTGGGGGTTTTTTGTGGCAGGCAATAGACCCTCCTGCGGTGCATGACGCGGGGCAAGATGCCGGGCCATGCACCGCAGGAGGGTCAGAGGGCCGTCAAACAGGCTTCCCCAGAAGTGATCTCGCGCTCTAACTTGAACCCGTTTCGTGGGGATACCTGGCTTCAGATGCAGAAATGGGGCCGCTGGTCATGCAAACAAAAGCGGAGGAGGTCACCTGACCTGTGCCTCCGCTTCAACCGCCCAGATTCAAAGGGCCTGGCTCAGAAGACAATCGGCTTGATGCCCACGCTGTTCGCGCCGCACGACACCGTCAGCACCTTGCCGTTGGGCGCGGACGTGCAGCCCAGGGCATTCAGGGCCGAGAACGGCAGCACCAGATTCTTACCGTCCGAGGCGGGGGCGAGCGGCAGGGTCACGCTACCGCCGCCGAGCAGGGCGCTGGTCTTGCCCGCCGTCACAGTCAGGGTCGGCTGGCCGGTGCGCTCCAGCTTGAACTGCCCCGCGCCCAGCGAGGTCACGTTGACCAGTCCCTTCAGGTCGCTGCCCAGCAGGTACGGCTCGCCCTTGACCGCGCCCAACGGGGTCGCCGGGCGGCCCGCCGCTGCGGCGCTGGGAGCGGACGCAGAGGCCGGGGTATCCACGACCACCAGCGTTTCCTTGGCGGAGATCTCGGCCAGCAGCACCAGCGAGAGGGTCTTGCCACTCGTCACGGCCAGACTGCTGGCCTTGCCCGACAGCTTCCACTCACCCGCCCGCGTGCCGAGTTTGGCCTTGATGGCGGGGCGCAGTGCCGAGGCCGAGTTGGCAGCGTAGAGGCACAGCGCCCCGGCACTCAGCTTGAGCGCCTTGGGGCAACCCAGCAATCGCCCCGACACCACCGCGCTGACCTCGATGCCCAGCGCCGAGGCCGCGTTGCCCGGCACGTTCAGGCGCACTGGCGCTTTGGGCGTGGCCGGACTGGATATAGCCGGACTGGGCACTGCTGGAGCAGGAGTCATGGGTGCGGGGGCAACGGGAGCAGGTGTCGCAGGCGCTGTCACGGGAGCGGTGGTTTGCGCGGCGGCCTGGCCCGCAAGGGTGCCGGTCAACAGCAGGGTAGCGGCCAGCAGGGCCGGGGGGCGAAAAGCCTTCAACATGAAACGTATCCTAGCGGGAACACATGAGCATGCTCTTTAGGCTTGAGTCAGCTTGCATCAGGTGACGGCGCGGTAAGTTGCGTCGCCGCTGCCGGAAACCTGCGCTAAGCTCGGCCCATGGCCCTCAACGGCGGCTACGCCTACCGCGAACAATTGAGACAGCGCGCCGAGGGGCAGCTCCTCGCGCCCTACCTGGCGGCACGCTATCCGCACTCCACGCCCGAGGAATGGCAGGCGAAGCTCGCACGCGGTGAGGTGACGCTCGACCAGCGCCCGGCCAGCGGCCAGGAGCGGCTCAGGACCGGACAGTGGCTCGTCTGGCAGCGCCCACCCTGGCAGGAAGAAGCCGCCCCGCTGCATTTCTCACTGCTGCATGAGGACGCTGCCCTCATCGCCGTCAGCAAGCCCAGCGGCCTGCCCACCCTGCCCGGCGGCGGTTTTCTGGACCATACCCTGCTGCATCTGGTCCGCGCTGACTTTCCGGGAGCCAGTCCACTGCACCGCCTGGGGCGCGGTACTTCGGGCGTCGTGCTGTTTGCCCGCACATCCGCAGCGGCGTCAAAATTGGCACAGGACTGGCGCGAGCAGCAGATCGGCAAATTTTACCTGGGGCTGGGGCAGGGTCTGGCCGAGCAAGACCACTACGACATCGGCGTGGCGATTGGCCCGGTGCCGCACCCCCTGCTGGGCGAGGTCTACGCGGCCAACCCGCACGGCAAGCCCTCGCGCAGCCTGGCGACGGTGCTGGAACGCCGTGAGCATGCCACGCTTTTCGAGGTGGACATCCGCACCGGCCGCCCACACCAGATCCGCATTCACCTGGCCAGCATCGGGCATCCGCTGGTCGGCGATCCGCTCTACGCACCGGGCGGTCTGCCCCTGGCGCACCTGCCGGGGCTGCCCGGCGACGGCGGCTACTGGCTCCACGCCCACCGCCTGCACTTCCGGCACCCGCTCAGCGGCGAGGACATGAAGCTGGAAGCGCCGCCGCCAGCGATGTTGAGCCTGAACTCCTGACGGGCGGCGGCACTTCCGGAGTTTCATTCAGCCCGGCGGCATTCCGAACACCAGCGGGGCGTGGCCCGGCACGGCTTTGGCGGCAAATTCGTCGAGACCCAGGCGGTCCGGGGCTTCCAGGTGGTAGCGGAAGTTCCAGAGATAATGCTGCACCACGCGGGCGGGAAGTCCCAGCTTGCGGGCGTGTCGCTCGGCCACTTCGCTCAGGTGGCCGATGCCGCTGCGGCGGGCCTCGCGCATGGCCTGCACCAGCGCGGCGGGCGGCGGCACGGCCTGACGGTAGGCCCACACCGCGAAGACGAAGGGGTGGCCGGTGAGTTCAAACCACTTCTCAGCCAGATCGGTGACGGTGACGCCGCCGCGCGTGTGCGGCAAAGCCGTCATGGTGGTGGCCTCGGTGAGCGGCCCGACCACCCCGTACCACTCGCGCAGGGCACTGTCGCCGATGCGCAACACCCCGTCGTAGCCGGACGCCAGCAGCTCCTGGGCAGTGCCCTCGGCGCGCTCCAGCACCGGCGTCACGCCGCTCTCCTTCAGCAGCACTTCCAGCAGGGCCACGCTGGTCGCGCTCTGGGCGGTCAGGGCCACCCGCGTCAGGGCCTGCCAGGGTACGCGGTGAAACAGATTGACGCTGTAGACCGGACCCAGCACCGACACGCTGAAATCCGGCAGGGCCGCCAGGGTACCCGCATTGCGGATGAATTCCACCGCGCTGATGTTGGCGATATCCACCTCGCCCGAGAGCAGCGCCGCATTCATCTGGGTGGGCACGCCCGTCACGGCGCTCACGCCCGGCGGCAGACTCAAATCGTCGAGAATCGGGGCCACGTTGGTGTAGTGAATCCAGCCTGCCCGGTAGGAGGGCAGCGTGCTCAGACGCCCACCGCCCGCTCCTCTTCCGCCTCGGCCCCCCTGCCGATGTCCAGTACGGTCTCCACGTCGGGGTAGCGCAGAATCTGGAAGTAGCTGTTGCGGATGGCAGGCCTGAATCCAGCGTCATGGGCGATGCGGACGAGTTCTCGCACGGTGGCGCTGTGCCGCCCGCCGCCGCCCGCCGCCGACACCACATTTTCTTCCAGCATGGTGCTGCCCAGGTCGCTTGCTCCGTAGTACAGCGCCGCCTGCGCCACCTTGAAGCCCTGGGCGGGCCACGACGCCTGGATATTGGGCTGGTTGTCGAGGGCGATGCGGGCGATGGCGAGCTGCTGCAGGTACTCATGCGCCGACGCGCCGGGAGCCTTGCCGTGCAAGCGGGTGTGCTCGGTCTGGAGGCTCCACATGGCAAACCCCGCAAAGCCGATGCCGTAGTCGTGCATGGCCTTGTCCTGCTGATCGCGGATCTTGATCAGGTGGCTGGCGCGCTGGGCGTAGCTCTCGCCGAAGCCGATGACCATGGTGCTGATGGTATAGAGACCCTTACGCTGCGCCGCGTCGAGGATGCGGAACCAATCGGCGCTGCGGATGCGGGCGGGAGCCGCCTTGGCCCTAATGTCGTCTTCCAGAATCTCGCCGCCCGCGCCGGGCAGGCCGTCGAGCCCCGCCTCGATCAGCGTGTCGAGCAGGGTGTCGAGATCCATCCCGAAGGTTTTTTCCATGAACAGCACTTCTTCGGGGCTAAACGCCTCGATGCGGATGCTGGGGTGGTGCAGCTTGATGAACTTGAGCAGCCCGGTGTAGTACTCCAGCGGCAACTCGGGGTTGACCCCGCCCTGCATCAGGATGCGCGAGCCGCCCACCGCTTCGAGCTCCACGATCTTGGCCGACACCTGCTCGTAGTCGAGGGTATAGCTGTCTTTCTGGCGCTTGGTGCGGTAAAAGGCGCAGAAGTTGCAGCCTACGTTGCAGATGTTGGTGTAGTTGATATTGCGGTCGATCAGAAACGTCACGGTGTCCGGGTCGCTGCGGCGCAACCTCAGTTCGTGGGCCACCGCCGCCACCTCGGGCAGCGGCAGCGAATAGAGGGCGGTGATTTCTGCGTGGTTCAGGCGCTCTCCGCGCTCGGCCTTCTCTAACAAGCTGGGGGCGAGCAGGGCGGCGTCGTCTGGAGTCAGGCGCGTCATGCAGAGAGTTTAACACCGCAGGAGAAGGGGAAAGTCCCCAATAGTTACCGACAGATGCTGACCCCAGAGTCCAGCTCAGGCCCCCGCGTTGCCCGCTGGCCCGCCACGCCAGAGCAGCACGTCCACGTCGGCCTGGGCGTCACTGCGGCTGGTCAGCACCTGTACCCGCAGCGGCCCGAATCGGCGCTCAAAGTTCACGTCGTCTTTCGCGCCGCTCCGGACACTCGTTTCCACCCAGCTCTTGAGGGCGGGCAAACGCTCAGCGCTGAGGTTAAAGCAGCTCTTGGCCGCGCCCGAACTGAGCCGGGCCATCAGCTTGCCGATGGTGGGACCGCTTTGCGACAACGTCTGGCTGCTGCTCAGGTACGTCAGGTGAACCTTATTGGTGAGCAGATCAGCCCCGGTGCCCAGCACCAGGCTCCACTCGCCGCCGTAAGCGTTGGGCGCGAGGGTGTAGCCGCGCTCACCGCGCATCAGCCGCTCGCCGCTCATGGGCACGGCGTCCTGAAACACTCCGCCCTCGTAGATGAGTTTCAGGTAACCTGCGCTCGCCTCCTCAGCCTGCGCGGCGAGCATCAGGGCCAGGTGGGCCGTCGGCGTCCGGGGTTTCATGGCTCAGTCTACGCGGGCGGCGGGCCGAATGTTCCGACGCGGTAGATTAGAGATCAGCTCACAGGGCACGGCGGCCTCGCTGCGGCTCCGAAGTCGCGGGCCGCGCTTCCTTAATTTTCAGATAAATCCGGTTTTCCAAGGGCGCTCATCCTGAAGACTACTGGCCGCCGCCTTTCTGAATTTGACTGTCACCCACCCTGGGGGCCGCGAAATGTCTAACCAACCGGAAGCACCCGCCCCCAATCGCTCGCCCCAGGCGTTGCGCCAGCAGGCCGAGGATCAGCTTCAGCCGCCGCCACTGCTCAGCTCCGCGCCGACCCTGGAACAGCGTCAGCTCGAATTTCAGAGTCAGCAGCACGAACTCCAGGTGCGTCAGGTCGAGCTGACCCTGCAAAACGAGGAATTGCAGCTCAGCAACTCGGAGCTTAAGCGGGCCCGTGACCGCTACCAGCAGCTCTACGATCTAGCCCCGGTGGGCTATTTCTCGCTCGATCAGGGCGGACACATCACCGAGGTGAACGCTGCTGGCCAGGCGCTGCTGGGGCTGGGGCGCGAGCAGTTGCTGGGGCGGCGCTTCCTACTATTTGTGGACGAAGGATCACGCACCTCACTGGCCGCGCTGCTCAAGCGCCTGATTCAGTGAGGTGCGGGTGCACCTGGCCAGCTTGACAATTCAGGTGGGCCAGGCCAGCCCAGCGGCCCACAGCCCAAAGTCCAGCGACTGGAACTGCGGCTGCTGCGTCCGGGATCAGAAGCGCTCGACGGGCAGCTTGACGCCGTCTTGAACGGCTCAGAAATTCGGATGGCGGTGACTGACATCACAGCTCTCAAGGGCGTGCAGGCCTCCATTCTGGCGCTCAACGAAACGCTGGAGGAGCGCGTCGTACAGCGCACCGCCCAGATTCAGGAACTCAACGAAGAACTTGAAACCTTCGTGCAGTCCACCATGCTGGCGCTCGACACCCCACTGCGCCACATCGGCAGTTTCGCGGCCCTGCTGCGCCAGAAGCTGCCGCAGACGCAGGACCCGCCCACTGACCACACCCAGAGCACCACTAAATGGTGGGGGCCGCCGAACGGGTGCAGGTGCTGGCCACAGCCCTCACCGAGTATTTCCGACTGGGGCGGCAGCGGTCGCGGTTCATTCCGGTGAGCCTGCAGAAGGTGATCGCGGAAGTCAAGAAGAACCTGCGCCCCAGCTCGAAGGCCGCCCGGTCACCTGGACCCAGGGCCCGTTGCCCACCGTCACAGGCAACAGCCGCACCCTTCAGCTGGCGTTCTTTCATCTGCTCGACAACGCCCTGAAATTCAGCGCCATACGCCCCGAAATTCAGATCCGCATCAGCGCCCAGGAAAATGCCCACGAGTACATCATTCTGATCGAAGACAACGGCGTCGGCTTCAACATGCGCCAGAAGGGGCGGCTGTTCGCACTGTTTCAGCACCTGCACAGCCCCAGGCAGTTCGGGGGGCCGGGGCTGGGGCTGGGGCTAGGGTGGCCATCGTCAAGCGGATCGTGCTGCGTCACGGCGGGCGCATCTGGGGAGAGAGCAAGGAAGATGAGGGCGTGCGCTTCTGGGTGGCGCTGCCCAAAGGTCCGGCGCTGCACCGCTGAGACTCACTCGGGCGCTTCCTCGACCTCGCCGGGCGTCTGGCTGAGTTGCTGGCGGTACTCGGCCAACGTGGCGATCTGCTGACTTTTCATGCGCCGGTCGATGCGACGCACAAGGGTACTGGGCTTGTAGCCGCTGAAATCGTGGCCAGTGCGTGAGCGCACCAGCAGCAGGATGCGCGGCAACCCGCTGTGGCCCTCGGGCGGCAGGCTCCCCAATTCGCCGACCTCGATCAGGCAACTTTTGAGATTCAGGTCATGGTGAACCAGGTTGTAGAGCCGGGTCGCCAGTGCCTCAGCGCTCAGCACAGCGTCAGCCACGCCCGTCGCAGCGGCGCTCTGGGGCATTGCCGGGAACTCCGCCTCTGCCATGGCCGCGTTCTGCACCAGCACCCGCCCGCCACCTTAGATGGCCCGCGCACCCCCCGCGCCGTCGCGGCCCAGGACAGCACCACGCCCACCGCTCTCTCGCCCTGATCCGCCGCCAGACTGCGGAAAAAAGTATCGATGGTGTGGCCCTGTGCGTCTTCCAGTGGACGCAAGTACAGCGCCCCGCCTTCCAGAATCACGCTGAAGCCGGGCGGGGTCACGTAGACCTGATCGGCCTCGGCGGGCAAGCCGTCGTGGATGGCCTGCACATTCAGCACCGTGCAGCGCTGCAAAATTTCCGGCATCAGGCTCTCGACATGCGGACTGAGGTGCGAGACCACCACGAAGACCATCCCGGCTGCCCAGCGGCAGGCCGACGAAGAATCGCTCCTAGGGTCTGTCTGGCTGAGTTTTCAGAGCCAGAGGACAATGCACGCAACGTGTACAACGGCTAAAAACTGATGTCCACGTTTTTCGTAGCGGGTGGCGAGTGCTCTAAAATCCTTGAGCCGATTGATGTTGCATTCCACCACCTGGCGGCCCTTGTCGGCTTCAGCGTCGAATTTCGGGGGCCGACCTCCACGACTGCCCTTCTTCAACCGCGCTTTCTTGGCATCCTTGCGTTCAGGACAAACACAGACGATCTTGCGGCTCCGCAGTTGCTGACGGTACTTCCGTGCACCGTACGCACGATCTACGCGCACCATCGGCGGACGCTTCCGAGGGCGGCCCGGACCGGGCCGCCGGATGCAGACCTCGTCAAGGAGGGGAAGCAGGTAGGTCGGGTCGCTGGCCTGACCCTCCGACACCAGCACGGCCAACGGGCGGCGTTTTCCCTCGGTCAGCACGTGGATCTTGCTGTTTCGTCCTCCACGGCTGATGCCGAGCCACTCATCGTTGAGTGCCCCCTTTTTTCCAGCTTAGCTGGCTGTTTTCGTGCGCCCACCGCAGCGCGGTGGGCTTTACAACTGGTGCTATCCAGGGACGCGCCGTCCCAATCAATCTTTCCCTGAGCATCTTCCTTGACCTGGAGGGCCACGAGGACGCGTTTCCAGGTGCCATCGCGTGACCAGCGGGTGAAGCGATCCCAACACGTTTCCCAGGGGCCATACCGTTCTGGGATGTCCCGCCACGGTGCTCCCGTCTTCAGCCGCCAGAGAATACCATTGATGACCGGCAGATGCGGCTTGTAGGCATGTCCGTGCCGGGGGTTACCTGGCCATTCAGGCTCCAGTTTTGCCCATTGTTCCGGCGTGAGATCTGTTCTGCCCATGACAGACGACTCTATCAAACTTAGCCAGACAGACCCTAGGCGTCCACCGCACCCACCGAGCCGCCGATCACCACCACCGGGAGAGGTCTGGGCGCGTGAATCATGGTCTGATGATCGCCCGCCGGTTCGCGTCAGGGGTATGAATTGGCTATGCGGGCGTTCCGAAGATTCGCGGGCTTTAGCGGCAGTGTGGACTGCTCCCTTTCAAGCTGGCTCAGAGGCCGGTACAGCAGCGACCAGCGGCTTTTGCCCCAGTAGCAGACCCAGCGCCGCCACGCCCAAGCCTGCCGCCGCGCCGTAGGTCGCGCCGGGACCGAGGCGTGAGTAGAGCTGCCCGCCGCCGAGCGGCCCAGCGATCTGCGCCAGCGAGCCGAACGCTTCCGCCCCGCCCTGGACCTGACCCTGTGCTTCTGCGGGAGTGGCAATCGAGATCAGGGCGTTTTGCGAGGCGGTAAAGATTCCCTCACCGATGGCAAAGACCAGGGTGCTGGCGTACATCAAGACAGCGTAGGGGAAGCCAGTCAGCAGCGCCAGACCCACCAGGCCGATCACGCCCATGCCAAGGCCCAGAATCGCCACACCGCGTTCCTTGAGAACTCTGAGCAGGTACGGCAGCAGCACCCCCTGCCCCACGATGTCACTCGCGCCCACCAGAATAAACAGTGTGCTGACCTCGGACGCTCCCCAGCCGAGCGTGTCGCGGCCCAGCAGCGCCACCGTCACCTGCATGACCGACATCGGCAGGGCGAACAGCACGCTGACCGTCACCAGTCGCCGCACCGCCGGGTACGAGAGTGCGCCGGAAAGCTGCTTGAGTGGGTTGAGGTGCGCGGCGTCAAAACGCTTGCCGCGCCGCGACACAGGCAGACTTTCCGGCAGCACGAACAGACCCCACAAGACATTGAGGAGTGAGACGCCCGCTGCCAGAAACATCGGGGCGCTGAGGCTCAGATGCGAGGCCAGGCCGCCGATCGCCGGACCGATGATGAAGCCCGCGCCCACTGCCGCGCCGATCTGCCCGAAAACCTTGCCGCGCTGATCTTCGGGGGTGGTGTCGGCCACGTAGCCGAACAGTGCGCCCATGCCGCCCGCGCACAGCCCGTCGATGATGCGGCCCACAAACAACACCCACAGACTGCCGCCGATGCCGAAGATAACGTAGCCGGTGGCTGACCCCACCAGACTCAGAATCAGCACCGGACGCCGCCCGTACGCGTCGCTCAGTGCGCCCAGCACAGGAGCCGAGAAAAACGAGAAGAAGGCGTAGGCCGCGCCGATCAGACCGATGATAGCGGCCTGCTGCGACACCTGCGGCACATATCTGGCGACGATATACGGCAGCACCGGAAACACCAGACTGATGCCCACCGAGAACAGGAAGGCGGTGATCAGCAAAAACAGGAGCGGCGCTTTTTTGGAGGGAGATGCGTTCATGCCCGCAGGCTAGCGGCGCGGCTCAGACGGAATCTTGAAGAAACGCGACACGAACTTCAGTTCAGTGGACCGCGTTCAGGCGGCCAGACGTCAGGTCACCCGCCCAGCCCGCACGGGATATGCTCAGCTCCGCGAGCTGATTCGGCGTCAGCAGGTGGGTGGGCAGGCGGGCGACGTCGAGTTGCACGAATTGCCCGAATGCGCGCGGCGTCATCGAGGAGAGCATCTTGAATTCCCTGGTCAGGTGCGCCTGATCGGCAAATCCGAGTTCGTAGGCAAGCTGGGCGAGCGAGGTGTTCGGAGAGCGCCACAAGCGGTTGTGGACTTCCTCAAAGCGGATGAGGCGCGCGAGCGTCTTGGCATTCACCCCGACTTCAGCCGCGAACAGCCGTTCGAGTTGCCGGGCGCTGAGACCCAGTTCCCCGGCCAGCGTTCCCAGCCTCACTTGCCCCAGGGTGTTGTAGAGCGTCTCGGCGGCCCTGATCCCCGCACCCGATTCGCGGCCCCGCTCCGAGAGCAGCTCCAGCAGCCAGGCTTCCAGCAGTTGCCGTGCCTCGGCCCAAGCGCTGAGCCGCAGCAGAGCGCTGAGGGCGCGGGCCAGCAGCGGGTGCTTCAGGCTCAGGTCCTGCGTTGAGACGCTGAAATCCCAGCCGAACAGTTGCCGCGCTCCCCAGGGGTACAGCTCCACCCCCAGCGCCCTGGTCGAGCCGACTGACACCGCCCGCAGGGGCGTCAGCGTCAGGCCCTCCAGCGAGGCGCTCGGCATCAGCTCCAGATCGCTGCCCATCAGCGAGCCGCGCCAGGTCGACCCGGCGTAGAAGGTGAGGCGCACCAGTCCCTCCGGCATGAACCGGTGTTCCTGCTGACCGATGTCGGGGTACCCGTCTACTTGCCAGTAGTCGCGCACCAGATGGCTCAGGCGGACGTCGGGCTGGAACTCACGGTAAGACACACTCCCACTCTGGCAGAAGGAAGGGGCAGGCGCATCCGCCGTTCGGTGGGGGTGAGGATGTCGGATTTGTTCAAGACTTCCGGCCTGCAGCGTGCAGTTTGTGACCCCTGGGAAGGGGTCAGGGGACTGTTCAGGCCCGGCACTGCCCGTAAACTAGAACCATGACCCCTTCAACCCGAGCAGAATCAGCCAAACCTCAGACCCGCAAAGAATCCGACACCATGGGCACGCTGGATGTGGACAGCACCCGCTACTGGGGCGCACAGACCGAGCGCAGCATCCATAATTTCCCGATTGGCCGCGACACCTTCGTCATGGGCCGCCCGATTGTCCGGGCGCTGGGCATTCTGAAGAAGGGCGCGGCTCAGGCCAACGCCGACCTGGGCGAGTTGCCCCGTGACGTGGCCGATCTGATCGTGAAGGCCGCCGACGAGGTCATCTCCGGTCAGCTCGACGATCATTTCCCGCTGGTGGTGTTCCAGACCGGCAGCGGCACCCAGAGCAACATGAACGCCAACGAGGTCATCAGCAACCGGGCCATCGAACTCGCGGGCGGCGAGATGGGCAGCAAGAAACCCGTGCACCCCAACGACCACGTCAACCGGGGCCAGAGCAGCAATGACACCTTCCCCACCGCCATGCACATCGCCGTGGTACTGGAACTCAACGAGCGGCTTTACGGCAGCGTCGGCAAGCTGCGGGACACCCTGCACACCAAGTCGGAAGAATTCGCCGGAGTCGTCAAGGTGGGGCGTACCCACCTGCAAGACGCCACACCCATTACCCTGGGCCAGGAAATCGGCGGCTGGGTGGCGCAACTGGACTTCGCCCTCTCGGAAGTGCGCCACGCCGAAACCGGGCTGTACGATCTGGCGATTGGCGGCACGGCGGTAGGAACGGGGCTGAACGCCCACCCGAAATTCGGCGATCTGGCAGCCCAGAAGTACGCTGAGGAAACCGGATTTCCGTTCAATTCAGCCCAGAACAAATTCGCCGCCCTCTCGGCCCATGACGCGCTGGTGCAGGTTTCGGCAGCGATCCGCACCCTGTCGGGCGCACTGATGAAGATGGCGAACGATGTGCGCTGGCTGGCGAGTGGCCCGCGCAACGGCATCGGCGAAATCACCATTCCCGAGAACGAGCCGGGCAGCAGCATCATGCCGGGCAAGGTCAACCCGACACAGTCCGAGGCCATGACGATGGTCACCACCCGCGTCTTCGGCAACGACGCCACCGTCGCCTTTGCCGGGACGCAGGGCAATTTCCAGCTCAACGTCTTCAAGCCCGTGATGGTTCACGCCGTGCTGGAGAGCATTCGGCTGATCAGTGACGCCTCACTGGCCTTCAACGACAACTGCGCTGCGGGCATCGAACCCAACCGCGAGAAGATTCAGCACAACCTCGACATCAATCTGATGCAGGTCACCGCCCTCAACAAGCACATCGGCTACGACAAGGCCGCTGCCATTGCCAAGAAGGCGCACAAGGAAGGCAGCAGCCTCAAGGACGCGGCGCTCAGCCTGGGCTACGTGACCGAGGCGGAGTTCGGCGAGTGGGTCGTGCCGCTGGAGATGACGCGGAACTGAAGCCCTACCCTCCCCTCTTGCGGCGCGGCTTCACCTTCGGCGGCGGCGGCGCGCCCCAGGCGCTGAGTTGCTCGTCACTGACGCCCAGGGTCAGGAGTGCGGCGCTGTCCTGCGGCGTGAGACTTGCCAGCGCCAGCAGATCGGGACGGCGTGAGAGCGTGCGCCCCAGTGCCTGGTCGCGCCGCCAGCGCTCGATGGCCGCGTGGTTGCCGCCCAGCAGCACGTCCGGCACCGCCTGGCCCTGCCACTCGGCGGGCCGGGTGTACTCCGGGTAGTCGAGCAGGCCGCTGGAAAAGCTGTCCTGCCGGTGGCTCTCCTCGTCGCCGATGACGCCGGGCACCAGGCGGCCCACCGCTTCCAGCACGCAGGCGGCAGCGGCCTCCCCGCCCATCATCACAAAGTCGCCCAGGCTGAGTTCGCGGGTGATGAGCGACTCGCTGCGCGCGTCGAAGCCCTCGTAGCGGCCACACAGCAGGGCAATGTGGCGCTTGCCGGAGAGTTCCTCGGCGGTGCGCTGGTCGAAGCGCGGCCCAGCGGGCGAAAGCAGGATCACCTCGTCGGGTGGGTCCTGCGCCTGCAAATCCGCCAGCGCCCGCTCCACCACGTCCACCCGGATGACCATGCCCGCGCCGCCGCCGTAGGGTGGGTCGTCCACCTTGTGGTGCTTGTTGCCCGCGTAGTCGCGCAGATCGATCAGGCGGTAGTCGAGCAGTCCCTTGCCCTGCGCCTTGCCCAGCAGCGCTTCCTGGGTAAAGGGCCGCAGCAGTTCCGGAAAGAGGGTCAGGAGGCTGAAGGTGAGCCTAGCCGCGCGCCTCACCGCCGTCTTCTTCTGCCGGGTGGCCTTCCTCTGCGTTTTCTTCCGGGTCTTCCTCGACCGGGTCGTCGGTCAGCAGACCCTCCGGCGCGTCGCCGGTCAGCACGATGGCCGCGCCGCGCTCGACCAGCACGTAGGGAGCCTGAAGCGGAATCAAACCTCCGCTGGTGTCTGAGCGCACCACCAGCAGGTCCTGATGCCCGGCGTCGGTCACGTCGACGACCTCGCCCAGCAGGGTTCCGGCCGCGTCCCTGACCGGCAGGCCGCGCAGCTCGTGGTAGTAGTACTCGCCTTCCGGCAATCCCGGCAGCTCACTGTCGTGGGCGTAGACTTCCCGCCCACGCAGGCTCTCGGCAGCATTGCGGTCATTCACGCCGACCAGCGTCAGGGCCGGGCCAGCGCCGTGAAGCTCGAACTTCGCCACCCGCGTCCAGCCCAGGCCCTGCACATAAAAGCGCTTGAGTTTGGCGAGCTGCTGCGCCGAGCCGATCACCCGCAGCTTGATGGCCCCGGCCACCCCGTGCGGCCCCAGCAACGTCCCGATCAGGGTGGTCTGATCGGGGGCCGCCCTGTCAGCGGCGCTCACCGCTCGCGGCGCGGCGCATCGAGGTCCACACCCAGCTTGCCCTGCGGATCGGCGGCGCGCACCAGCGTGCGAATGGCGCTGATGACCCGGCCCTGACGCCCGATGACCCGGCCCTCCTCGCCGCCCGCGACCCGCAGCATGATGGTGGGGCCGCGCAGGGTGGCCCGCACAGCGGCAGGCTGATCGACGACGCTCTGCGCCAGAAACAGCGCCATGTTCACGGGATCACTCATATGTCCATTCTAGCGCAGCGGGTCTTGCGGTGAAATGACGGCGGCACGCTGGCTGGCAAGGTAATGCAGGCAACAAAAAACCGCCCCCAACGGAGACGGCTTTCGTCAACAGTACTGAACTGTTAGAACTTCACGCCCTGCGACTTGAGCAGGCGGCGGGCCGTATCGGTGGCCTGGGCACCATTGGCCAGCCAGTGCTGGGTGCGCTCCACGTTCACCTTGAGGTAGTTCTCGGTGGTCTTGCGCGGGTCGTAGTGACCCAGGTTCTCGATGTAGCCGCCGTCGCGGGGGCGGCGGGCATCGGTGACCACGATGCGGTAGTGGGGGTTGTGGGTCGAACCGAAGCGGGAAAGGCGAATCTTGACCATGTTAGTTTGTTCCTTCGGAAGGTTGAGGGTAATGCTTCCGCTTTCCTCGGCGGGCCACGCTCGTGGCGTCGTTTACGCCCGTCAGCAGCCAGCCGGAGCGCACCGCAGGAGTGTATCAGAAGCGGGGGCAACGCGGCAAGGGGCAGCGGCAGTCCACTCCAGTCTGGCAACTCCAACCGGGCCGGGCGCGTACCCTGAAGCGTGATGGACCTGTGACCTGGCCTTTCGTGGTGTTTTTGCTGGCGTGGCTGATCGGGATGGTCGGCACCTTCGTGCCGGTGATTCCTGCCACCCTGATCATTTTCGCCGGGGCGCTGGCCGCCACCTTCCTCGGCGGCTTTCACCCCTGGCCCGATCTGCCGTTTCTGATGACCTTCGGCGTCATCACGCTGCTGATTTCACTGATCGACAACCTGGCCTCGGCCTGGGGCGCGCGGCGCTACGGCGGCAGCAGACAGGCCGCCTGGGGGGCCTTGATCGGCAGTCTGGCGGGCCTGTTCATTCCCTTCGGCCTGATCGTGGGGCCGCTGACGGGCGCACTGCTGGCCGAGTTGCTGGTCGTCAGGAAATCGCCGCTGGCCGCGCTCAAGTCGGCCTACGGTACGGTGCTGGGCGTGCTGGGTGGGGTGGCGGCCAAGTTCGTGCTGCACCTCTTGATCGGCCTGTGGGAACTGTGGCGGCTGTGGGACCCGGCCCGGAGCCTGTGGTTATGAAGAGACTGGAGTCATGAGCGGCCTGGACGCAAAATTAGTCCTCTACTCCCGCACCGGCTGCCATCTCTGCGAGGATGCCGAGGCCAATCTGGAAACGCTGGGTCAGCCGTTCGAGCACATCGATATCAGCGGCGACGCCGAGCTGGAGCGCCTTTACGGCTGGGACGTGCCTGTGCTGACGCGCGGCGGCGTGGTGATCGCCAAGGGGGTGCTGGGCCGGGAACGGCTGCGGCGGGCGCTGGAATTGTGAGAAAATAGGCTGTTCCTCACGCCGGGGGTTTAGAATGGCTCCGACTTATGCATCCAGTCTTCTTACAGATCGGCAACTTCTCGATTGCCTGGTACGGCGTCCTGATGACGCTGGGCATTTTCATCGGGGCCGTCATCGGCACCCGGATGGTGCGGCGGCGCGGCCTCAACGAGCAGCTCTTCTCAGACATGATCCTGTGGCCACTGGTCATCGGCTTCATCGGCGCGCGGCTGACCTTCGTGGCGACGTCCTGGGAACTGTTCAGCGGCAAGTCGGGCCTCGCGCTGCTCTACGACGTCATCAATATCCGTCAGGGCGGCATCAGCATTCACGGCGGCCTGATCGCGGGCGTGGGGATGCTCTATTACATGGCCCGGCGGCACCGCGTCAACTTCTACCAGTACGCCGACATGTTCGTGCCAGGTATCGGCTTCGCCATCGTGGGCGGGCGGCTGGGCAACATCATGAACGGCTCGGACACGGTGGGGCGCGTCACCGACTGGGCGGTGGGCTACCGCTGGCCCGACTGGGCGCGCGGCTTTCACGACGCCATGTGCAACCCCGCCACCGAAGAAAACCTGGTGCAGTACTGCAAGACCATCAACGGCCAGCTGGTCATGACCGCCCCGGTGCATTTCACCCAGCTCTACGGCATCATCATCGGCATCATGCTGATCGTCGCCTCGGCTTTCTGGATGCGCTCGCGCCACCCCGGTTGGGCCTTCTGGCAGTTCTGGCTGTGGTACAGCATCCTGCGGGCCGGTTGGGAAGAGACCTTCCGGCTCAATCCGCTCTCGCCCAACATCTACCTCAACGAGGGCCTGAGCAATCCCGGCATCGGCCTGTTGACGCTGACCCAGGTGCTGAGCATTCCGCTGATCGTGGTGTCCATCTACATGCTCTGGCGGGTGGCCCGGCAGCCGGAAATTCCGTTCGGGAAGCCTGCCCCAGCAGCCGGTCAGCCCGTCAAGTCGGAGACCGGCCAGAGCTGAGCCGAAACTGGGCACCAACCCCGAACACCACCACTCAACACAGCCGCGCCGCCAGGATCAATTCCAGCGGCGCGGCTCTCTCTTGCGCCACACCCGGCGCGCGCCCGGCACCCGGCAGGTAGACTGCCCGTATCCCATGACACAAACCCACATTTTTCATGATCTGCCCATTCCTGATCCGCCCACCACGGCGCGCCCGCTCGACGTGGTCATTCTGGCCGCCGGAGCCGGGACCCGCATGCGCTCTCAGTTGCCCAAGATGCTGCACGAGGTGTGTGGCCGTCCGATGGTCGCCTGGGCCGTCAAGACCGCCCATGACCTCGGTGCCCGCGACATCGTGGTGGTCACCGGCCACGGTGCGGCGCAGGTGGAAGCCGCCCTCGCCCGCAGCGGGGTGCGCTTTGCCCGCCAGGATCAGCAGCTCGGCACTGGACACGCTTTCCTGCTGGGGGCCGCCGAGCTGCGCGGCGACGCCGACGTGCTGGTGCTCTACGGTGACAGCCCGATGCTCAGCGCCGAGACCCTGAACGCCATGCGCCGCCTGCACACCCGCGAGGCCAACGCCCTGACGGTGCTGACCAGCGAACTGCCCGACGCCAGCGGCTACGGGCGGATCGTGCGCGGCGAGGGCGGCCAGGTCGAGCGCATCGTGGAGCAGAAGGCGGCCAGCCCGGCGCAGCTGCGCCTCACCGAGTTCAACTCGGGGGTGTACCTGATGGACGCCCGTGCCCCCGACCTCGCCGCCCACATCGGCAACGACAACGCCGCCGGCGAATACTACCTGACCGATCTGCTGGCCCTCTACCGTGGGCAGGGCAGCCGGGTGGCCGCCTTCAAGATTCCCGATCCCAGCGAGGTCATGGGGGCCAACGACCGGGTGCAACTGGCCGAACTCGCCCGGCTGATGCAGCGGCGCATCAACGAGCGCCACATGCGCGCCGGGGTGACGTTGCGAGACCCGGCCACCAGCTACATCGAGGACACCGTGACCATCGCTCCCGACGTGGTGATCGAACCCGGCGCGGTGCTGCGTGGTCACACCGAGATCGCGTCCGGCACGGTCATCGGCGCGTACAGCCACCTGACCGACAGCCGCCTGGCCGCCAACGTTCAGGTCAAACCCCACAGCGTCCTGGACGGAGCGGTGGTCGGCGAGAACAGCGACGTGGGGCCGTTCGCGCGCCTGCGGCCCGGCACAGTGCTGGAGGAAGGCGTGCACGTGGGTAACTTCGTGGAAGTCAAGAACAGCCACCTCGCCAGCGGCGTCAAAGCCGGACACCTGGCTTACCTGGGCGACGCCAGCATCGGGGCCGAGAGCAATATCGGGGCCGGAACCATCACCGCCAACTTCGACGGCCTGGGCAAGCACCGCACCGAGATCGGGGCCGGGGTCTTCGTGGGCAGCAACGCCACACTGATCGCGCCGCTGAAACTGGGTGACGCGGCTTTCGTGGCTGGTGGCAGCACGGTGAGTGCAGACGTACCGGAGGGCGCAATGGCCCTGGGACGTGGGGTGCAGCGCAACATCGAGGGCTGGAGCCTGCGCTACTGGCGCAAGCTGGCGGCGGCCAAGTCGGAGGGCCAACTGGCCCGCAAGCTGCCCTGGCTCTCCGGCTGGCTCACGCGCCAGGAATAAAGTGCCAGGGTAGAGCGCCGGAGCTGAGCGCGTCTTCAAAGCTTCTTTATGTTGGGAGATTAGATTGTTCCCCTTACATCTAGTTGGAGCCGGGGCGCGTATAACCAGTTGAAGCCTTTCCCCTGCTGTACTTGCCTTCTCTCGCTGCCGCGCTCACGGGCGCTCAAAGGAGTTTTATGGGTCCGATGGAACTGATTTTAATTGTGCTGGTCGTCGTCTTGCTGTTCGGAGCCAAGAAGATTCCTGAGATCGCCAAGGGCCTCGGCCAGGGCATCAAGGAATTCAAGTCCACCAGCAAGGACACTCCTGATACCACCGTCGTCACGCCGCGCCGCGACAGCGACGTCTAAACCGGGCGCGGGCCATGACCAAACTCAACGCCGACGCCAGCGCCCCGATCTTTGACCACCTGGAAGAACTGCGCCGCCGCATCATCTACAGCCTGCTCTTTCTGGTCGTGGGCGCGGGCATTGCCTGGACAAAAGTGCCGCAGATCATCTTGCTGCTCAAAGAGCCGCTGACCTACACCAACCTGTACAAAGCGGACAAGCTGCAACTGGTCGCCACTGGCCTTACCGAGCAACTGATCTTCAGCTTCACCATCGCCCTGTGGGCGGGGCTGGCGCTGGCGCTGCCGTTCATCCTGCATCAGATCTGGCTGTTCATCGCGCCTGGGCTGTATCCCAACGAGCGCAAATACGGCGGTCCCTTCATCGTCGGCGCGGGACTGAGCTTTGTCGCGGGCATCGCTTTTTGCTATTACATGATCCTGCCGCCGATGGTCAAGTTTCTGGTGGACTTCCTGGGCGGCACCGTCGGCGCGATCTTCTCGATCGGTCAGTACATGGGCCAGATCATCACGCTGCTGATCTCGTTCGGCCTGTGCTTCGAGATTCCGATTCTGGCCGTGATCCTGACCCGCATCGGCATCGTCAACCACGTGATGCTCAGAAAGATGTGGAAGTACGCCTTCATGGTCTGCCTGATCCTGGCAGCCATCATCACCCCCACTCCCGACCCGATCAACATGAGTATCGCCGCCGCGCCCTTATACGTTCTTTACGAACTCGGTGTGCTGCTCTCGCGGGTGTTCCGGGTTCGTCCCGAACAGACGCTGGAATCCGGCAACCCCACCTGATCCGGCTCCCCTGTCTCTGAACCTCCATTCAAAAAACCTGTCAATTGACTAGTGCGCCCCGCTTCCTGGCCGGGCGCGCTTTTTAGACTGTGCAGATGAACCACAACGATTTGCCTGTGCCGGACGACGCGGGAATCAGCTCGCCCGCCAGCATCGAAAGCCTGCGCGCCCAGATCGATTTGATCAACGACGACCTGATCCGGCTGATCTCACGCCGCGCCGCTCTGGCCGCCGAGATCGGCCACGTCAAGACCCTGGAAGGCCGCCCGCACCATTACGACCCGGCCCGCGAGGAGCGTCAGCTCAAGTACATCGAGGAGGTCAACCCCGGCCCCTTCTCGGCAGCGGCCCTCAAGAGCATCTTCAAGGAAATCTTCCGGGCCAGCCTGGACCTGGAGGAAGCCAACGACAAAAAGCAGCTGCTGGTCAGCCGCAAGGTGCAGAGCACCGACACCGTGCTGGACATCAAAGGGGTGCGGGTGGGGGGCGACGCGCCGCCGATCATCATCGCCGGGCCGTGCAGCATCGAGGGCGAGGAGATGATGGAGGCGACGGCCTCGTTCCTGGCCGCGAAAGGCGTCCGGATTCTGCGTGGCGGGGCCTACAAGCCGCGCACCAGTCCGTACGGCTTTCAGGGCATGGGGATCGATGGCCTGATTCTGGGTGCGGGCGCGGCGCGCGACCACAATATGCTGTTTGTCACCGAAGTGATGGATACCCGCGACGTGGAGGTGGTGGCCGAGTATGCCGACATCTTGCAGATCGGGGCCAGAAACATGCACAACTTCGCCCTGCTGCGCGAGGTGGGCCGCAGCGGGATGCCGGTGCTGCTCAAGCGCGGGTTTGCCGCCACCATCGAGGAGTGGCTCTACGCCGCCGAGTACATTCTGGCCGAGGGCAACAAGCAGGTGATGCTCTGCGAGCGCGGCATCCGCACCTTCGAGAAGTGGACCCGCAATACGCTCGATCTCTCGGCAGTGGCGCTGGCCAAGCAGGAAACCCACCTGCCAGTGCTGGTGGACGTGACCCACGCGGCGGGGCGGCGCGACCTCCTGATTCCGCTGGCGAAGGCGGCCCTGGCGGTGGGCGCAGACGGCCTGCACGTCGAGGTGCATCCCAACCCGGCCACGGCGCTGAGCGACAACGAGCAGCAGCTCGATTTTGCCGGATACGAGGCCTTCGACGCCGCCGTGAAGCCGATGATGGGAGCACTGAGCGTTAAGCTCTAACCCGTTTCAGCAAGCGGACCGCACTCTGAGTGGGTCGGCCCGCTTGCTGTTGAATGTTGGCACTACTTTGCAGTGCAAGCTACCTTGTTCTACACTCTAGTCATGACCCCGCTCAAATCCGGCACGCTCGATCTGGCGCTGCTCGCCTCACTGGAAAGCCAGTCGCGCTACGGCCTGGAAATCTTGCAGCACGTCAACACCCGCAGCGGCGGCGCGTTTGATCTGCGGGAGGGCAGTCTCTATCCGGCCCTGCACCGGCTGGTTAAATCCGGCTGGGTGGAGAGCGAGTGGCAGGAAAGTGACCGGGGCGGTGCGCCACGCAAGTATTACCGCCTGACCGAAAGTGGACAGGCGGCGCTGGGGGCCAAGAAAGCCGAGTGGCGCAGCCTGCGGGGAGCGCTCGACGCGCTGTTATTCACACGGCTGGGGTGGTCAGGGTGGCTGGGGTGACTGGCATGACCCGCCAGGCTGCTGGCCGATCCGGCAAAATGCTGAGCCTGAATGAGTATATTCAGCGCGCCACACTTGGCCTACCCAAAGCCGAGCGACTGGACGCCGCTGCCGAACTGCGGGCACACCTGCTGGAGCGGGTGGCTGAGCTGGAGCAAAAAGGCTTTGCGCGGGAGGAAGCCGAGTTTCTGGCGGTGCAGGCAATGGGCGACCCGGCTCCAATGAACCGGGGACTGCTGGGCTGGAGCCTCCCCCGAACCCTCGGCTGGGCGGTACTGGGCTTGATGTCGCTGGCAACCGGGAGTTGGTGGGTCTACAACAACCTGATGCCGCCAAAAGAAGGCATCAACGTGACCGGCAGCAATCTCAAGCCGGACGATATGGCGGTGCTCTGGTACAACCCCGATGCGCCGCTCGGAATCGATGCGAACTCTTACAGCGCAGTCCTGACTTACCCGAAAGCCACCCGGACCATCTACTACGCCTACATCACGCCGGACCATGTGATGATCAAGAGCAATGTCCTTTCTACCGTCAATGAGTACGCCGTGTCCAAGCGCTGGCCGGGCAGTTACCGTTATCAGGAACGCTGGCTGGTTGCTGGTCAGGAGGGCTCGAACGCCTGCCCGCAGGACTAGAACCTGTTCTCATCCGTTCTGACCATCCACTCCCCCCTCAGCTACGCTGACGGCTCAGCAGGCGATCCACCAAACCTGAATCTGGAAAAAGCTGGACCTGGAAACTCGGTCTGTAGCGGCATGAAGCACCTGCCTGTCACACCCACATCAAGCTCTGAAATCCGGGTCATCACAGGTGGCATGCTGGTGTCCAGTCAGGACGGCGCTCCCTACAGGCCGCTCTCACTGGGCCGCTGGACTCTTCTCCAGCAACTCCTGATCCCGTCTCAAAAGTCATCGATCACGTCTCGGCCAGTTATGCCTAATCTGCCGCCGAATTTCAAAGACACTGGCCTGTATTTGGCGGTGCTGCCCAGCGATCAGACTGCCCCGCTCAGTGACTCCGGTGCAGTATTCAGGCGCGGCCCAAACGGGAGCGTCACCGCGCTGAGCTACGGTGGCCAGACTCTGCCTGATTTGCCTGCGCTCGACTGGGCGACGTTCATGCGGAATCTGCGGGAGATGCCCCAGCCCTAAAACCTGAAAGCGGGCCAATCTTTGCTCGCTCAGCTCACGACTTCGGACTTCACCACTGCGCCCATTTGCTCGTAGGCCCACTTCAGCAACTCCTCGGTGCTCTCCCAGCCCACGCAGGCGTCGGTCACCGACACGCCGTATTTGAGGTCGGCGTGATCTGCCGGAATGCCCTGCTTGCCCTCATTCAGGTTGCTCTCCAGCATCAGGCCGATCAGGGCATCGTTTCCGGCCACCCGCTGTAAAATCACGTCGTGCCAGGCGTCGAGCTGCTTCTCAAACTGGTAATTGCTGTTGTGGTGCGAGCAGTCCACGACGAGGCCCGCCGTGACCTTGGCGTCGGTCATCAGGCCTAGGGTTTCCTGCACGTGTTCGGCGGCGTAGTTGGGGCCAAAACGCCCGCCGCGCAAAATCACGTGGCCGTCAGGGTTGCCGCGAGTCGAGACGACGGCGGCCTGGCCCTCGTCGGTGATGCCCAGAAAAGTGTGCGGCTTCCCGGCGCTGACAATGGCGTCCACCGCCAGCTTGATGTTGCCACCGGTGCCGTTCTTGAAGCCCACCGGAGCCGAAACGCCGCTGACCATTGCCCGGTGCGTCTGCGACTCAGTGGTGCGCGCGCCGATGGCCCCCCAACTGAGCTGATCGTCGATGTACTGCGGCACGAACGGATCGAGCAGTTCGGTCCCCACTGGCACGCCGAGTTCATTGATCTTCAGCATCAGGCGGCGGGTCATCTTGAGGCCCAGATTAAAGTCGTTCTGGCCGTTCATATGCGGGTCGTTGAGATAACCGCGCCAGCCGACGGTGGTGCGCGGCTTGTCCATGTAAACACGCATCACGATTTCCAGCCGGTCCGCGTACTGGGTGCGGAGTTTGGCGAGCCGGGCCGCGTACTCCAGCGCCTGCGCCTCGTCGTGGATGCTGCACGGTCCCACGATCAGCAGCAGCCGGGGGTCTTCCTTGTGGACGATCCGTTGCACGCTCTGGCGGGCGCGGGTCACGGTCTGCTGGGCCTTCTCGGTCAGCGGCAGTTCGGCCTTGAGGTCGCGCGGCGAGGTCAACGGATCGAAGCGGGAAACGTGGGTGTTGGCGATCACGGGTTCCGAGATGACTTTTTCTGGCATGGCTCTCCTGAATGAAACATCCCCGCGCCGGAGTGGATTCCGGGCGGGGAAGCAAACGCAGCGCGTTCTAGGCCCGGACCCTTCCGAACCAATAAAAGAACGCCGTCTGGCTGAACATGCTGTTTACTGTACGCGCCTGCGGCGGCAGCGCAGGCGGGTCGGGCTAGACTACTGACCCATGCGGAACCTACGCCAGCCAGCCCGGCCAGTTCTGAAAATCGGGGACCACCAGCCGCGCGCCCGCCGCGAGCAGGGCCGCCTCGGTCTGGGTGGTGCTCAGGGCCACCACCACGCAGCCCGCCGCCGCTGCACTCATGACGCCGCTCACCGCGTCCTCGTGGGCCAGACAGTGCCGGGGATCGAGGTTCAGCAGCGCCGCGCCGCGCTCGAACGGCTCGGAATGGGGTTTGCCACGCGTCACGTCCTCGCCCAGAATCCGCTTCGGAAAGTGCCCCGAAAATCCCAGCGCCTCCAGCCCGAACTCGACATTGACCCTGTCAGCACTGGTCACCAGGGCGTAAGGAATCTGCCGCGCCGAGAGGATATCCAGATAAGCGCTCAGCCCCGCCACTTCACGCAGTGCCCCGCGTGCCAGGGTGCGGTAGCGTTCCTCCTTGGCGGTGTGAAAGAGAAGTGCTTCCTCGGGCGTGGGCGGGCGTCCGGTGAGGCGCTGCATGATCTCGGGGTTGCGCCCGCCGTCCACCTTGGTGTCGAGGTCCAGCTCGGTCAGGCTCAGACCCATGTGCGAGAGCGCCACCTCGCGCCAGGCCTGCCGGTGAAAAACGTTGTTGCTCGTCAGCACGCCGTCCATGTCGAACAGCACGCCTGCCGGAGCGAGAGGAAAAGAAATGGGAGAAGCCATCTGCGGATTCTAGGGCCACCAAACACACCCGGTTCAGGACCAGCCAACGCTCAAGAGCATGCCGGTCGATGAGGACTCGGCCCACCATGGCGATGTCGCTGGCCGGGGAACAGCCTGTGCCGCTAGCGGGCCAAGAGCGTCGCCACCAATGTGTTGAGCGACACGCGCCGCAGTTAAACGCCCGGCATGGCGGCCCCGAAGCGCAGGGGCGGCGTACCCCCTGCTGGGCCGCGTGGCTGACCCTAGCCGGGTGGTACGGCTAGGCTGGGTCAGGTCGGTGTTGGCGACGCTTGCCAGCACCGACATGCCTGCACGTCCACTGTGGTGGCCCAGGTCAGCCAGTCCGAGCTGTTGGTGGACACACCCGGCACCAGCACGCTGCACAGATCAGGCGTCACAGTCTGCATCTGGGTAGGCGTCAAGAGCTGCACCGCCTCGGCCACCCACAGCGGCCCTGGCAAGCTGCCGATCCGGCTTCTTAGCGCGCCCAGCCCTCGCGGCCCAGGCTGCCCGGCTGGCCCAGCAGTTCAACCTGCACCGCTGTCTGGAGAGCAGCCACCCGCGTATTGAAACTCAGGATCTGCGCTGCCACGCTGCGGGACGAGGGCGCGAACTCGCAGGCTATCTGCATTCCGGCCAGCATCCGGGGCAGCACTCCTCCAGAAACGACTCTCAAGCGGCGCATGTTCTGAGTCTCGACCCAGCTTGCCGGGAGGACATCTCGATGCTTCGGGGGTAAAGACAGTCTTATACGGGTTCGGTCTGTTCCGTATGCAAACCGGAAAAGCGGGCAGGCGTCCGCTCTGCCTCAGAAAAGCCGATTCGTCTATTCCATGTCTGGAACCTGTTTCTCTCCTTCTCCTACTGTCTTGGGCAGAACGGAGGAAGGAGACCTGTACAGGTGCAGGTGCTGCTCACGACGATACGCCCGGATGGGCGCCTGCCCGCTGGTCAGATGAAACCGGTTTTGCAAATAGATTTCATCCGAGTCCG
The DNA here is from genome assembly GCF_025244745.1 of Deinococcus rubellus. Classification (NCBI taxonomy): domain Bacteria; kingdom Thermotogati; phylum Deinococcota; class Deinococci; order Deinococcales; family Deinococcaceae; genus Deinococcus; species Deinococcus rubellus. The sequence continues at coordinate 1,245,978 of NZ_CP104213.1, read as the reverse complement.
TACTTACCGTCCGGGGAAAGCCATTTCCGGCCCGAAACAGCCAGCCGAATTGGCCTGCTCTCCCCTCTTCTTGATGGACTCTGCGGGCGTTCGGCAGCGGCAATCCCCCACAAGTCAGATCGAGAGATACGAAAAATGTGAATCGTGAGTCAAATTGTATTCGGGGTCTGCGCGCTGGCTCCATCAGCCCACCCAGGCGGTCAAGTCAGAAATGTCACAAATGAGAAATAAAATGAGAATTATGGCAAACTCTCAGGGCGGCCTAAAGAATGAGGAGAGGCTTTAGTAGCGATTTTTCCTGCACCCAGCAGCAAAAAACCAATCCTAAGATGAGGGTGAATGGGGGAAAGTTAAAGGGCTGATAAACTTCAAGACGTTAATGAATGCCTTCAGAATGTTCCTGACCGTAGTTGCCCTGAGCGGCAGCCTTGGCACTGCTGCCGCCGCCACCTATACCGTCAGAGCTGGAGACACCATTTCGAGTGTGGCGCAGCGCAACAATTTGCAGCCGCAGAAGCTGATGCAGATCAATGGCCTGAACACCACCACCCTGCAAGTCGGCCAGAAACTCAACCTCGGCTCGGGGACCTCCAGCCGCCCGGCGACTGCCGTCTCTGCCCCCAGGTCCGGCGGCAGCAGCACCATCCGCACGGCGGCGCTGCGCTTTCTGGGCATCCGCTATGCATCGGGCGGCAGCAGCAACTGGGGGCTGGATTGCAGCGGCTACACCCAGGCGGTCTACCGCTCAATGGGCGTCTCACTGCCACGTACCGCCGCCTCGCAGTTTCATAGCGGCTCGGCGGTGGGACGCAGCAACCTGCAAGCGGGTGACCTGATGTTCTTCAACACCATGGGCCGGGGCGTGTCGCACGTGGCGATCTACCTGGGCAACGGCGACTTTGCCAACGCCAACAGCTACTACGGGCGCACCATGGTCGATAACCTCTCCAATCCCTACTGGTCGGCCCGCTATATCGGTGCCCGCCGGGTGATGTAACCCCGTATACTGTAAGCCAAAGCCCCCATCCAGTCGCAGGCTCCAGTCAGAACAGACCGGGGCCTGTGCTGTTGTCTATGCGGCGTCGAAGAATGACCCCGGTATGCCCGAGCGCCGCAGGCAGTATCCTGGGCTAAACTAACAAGCGCACGGAAGGCACCTTCCGGTCTTAAGGAGAAGAATTGATGCAAGCGGCTAGAATTCGCGTGATCGGCCTGGGTGGAGCAGGAAACAACGCCGTCAACCGCATGATTGAGTCGGGGCTGGAAGGCGTGGAATTTATCGCCGGAAACACCGACGCACAGGTGCTGGCCAAAAGCCACGCCGAAGTCCGGATTCAGCTCGGAGACCGCCTGACGCGCGGCCTGGGCGCGGGAGCCAACCCTGAGGTGGGCGAGAAAGCGGCGATGGAAGACCGCGAACGCATCAAGGAATACCTCGAAGGCACCGATATGCTCTTTATCACGGCGGGCATGGGCGGCGGCACTGGCACCGGCTCCGCGCCGGTGGTGGCCGAGGTTGCCCGCGAGATGAACATCCTGACGGTGGGCATCGTGACCAAGCCCTTCAAGTTCGAGGGACCGCGCCGCAGCAAGGTGGCCGAGGACGGCATCCTGAAGTTGCAGGAGCGGGTCGACGGCATGATCGTCGTCAACAACGAAAAGCTCCTGACCGCCGTCGACAAGAAAGTCTCGATCCGCGACGCCTTCCTGATCGCCGACCGGGTGCTGTACTACGGCGTCAAGGGCATCAGTGACGTGATCAACGTGGAAGGCATGATCAACGTTGATTTCGCCGACGTTCGCAACCTTCTTTCCAACGCGGGCGCAGTCCTGATGGGCATCGGCTCGGGCCGGGGCGACAAGCTGGCCGACGAGGCCGCTGCCAGCGCCATCAACAGTCCGCTGCTGGAGCGCGGCGTCGAGGGTGCCCGCCGCATTCTGGTCAACGTGACCGGCGGCTACGACCTCTCGATGAACGACGCCCACGAAATTGTCGAGAAGATCCGTGACGCCACCGGCCACGAGGACCCCGACATGCTATTCGGCGTGTCGTTCGACGAGAACGCGGGCGAGGAAGTGCGCGTCACGGTCATCGCCACCGGCTTCAACGAAACCCAGAACCCGCTGGGCGGCGGGCGGCTCGACCCGATTCCCTCCTCCACGGTGCGGACCTCGCGCGGCCAGAGCCACTATGACCCCAAGGACTACGACATCCCGGCCTTCCTGCGCCAGGTGGACCGGGGCTAGACCTCCCGCACCAGCTTTCCCGTCCCTCCCACTCCCCGGCTGCTGAGCAGAGCCGGGGAGTTTTCATGTGGCCTGCTAAACTGCCCCCCATGACCGACACCAAAACCATCTACAGCGGGCGCATCGTGAGCCTGGAAGTACAGGAAGGGAAGTGGGAGATCGTGCGCCACGCCCCGGCGGTCTCGGTCTTGCTGCTCAACGAGGCGGGTGAGCTGCTGTGCGTGCGCCAGTTTCGCCGCGCCGTGAACACCCACACCGTGGAAGTCCCAGCGGGCCTGATTGAAGAGGGCGAGACACCCGAGGCCGCCGCCCGCCGCGAACTCCAGGAGGAGGCAGGCCTGGACGCCGACATGACCCTGCTGACCCGCTTTTACTCCAGCCCCGGTTTCAGCGACGAGGAACTCTATGTCTTCCGGGCCGAGAACCCCCACGAGTCGAGACTGCCGATGGACGACGACGAGGACATCGAGGTGCTGTGGCTGAGGCCCGAAGTGCTGCTGCGCGGCCTGCGTGACGGCTCGCTGAAGGGCAGCGCAGCCACCGTAACAGCGGCGCTGCTGGCCCTCACGGGCGCGCCGCCCGACCCCAACATGGGCCGTAAGGTTGATCAGCAAGGCGGCGATCAACAGGGCGAGCAGACAGGCGGGCCACAGGGTCGGCACTGACTTGAAGACCTACCTCTCGGCCAGCCAGCGGCCCGACACCGCGACGGCAGTGGCCATCGGCTCCTTCGACGGCCTGCACCTGGGGCACCAGGCGCTGCTGGCCCGCCTGCGCGAGCGTGCCCGCTTTCACCACGTGCCGAGCGTGGTCTATACCTTCGACCCGCCCACCCGCGTGTTTACCCAGGGCGTCGAGTTTCTGTCGACCCTGCCGGAGAAGCTGGAACTGCTCTCGCGCTACGGCGTGGACGAGGTGATCGCCGTGCCGTTCACCGCCGAGTTCGCCGCCCGGCCCAAGAGCGAGTTTCTGAACGATCTGCGGAGCCTGCGCCCGCTGGCAGTGGTGGTCGGTGAGGACTTCCATTTCGGCAAGGACCGGGGCGGCAGCGTGGACGACCTGCGTCAGATCAGCCGCGACGTGACGGCGCTGCCGATGCACAGCCTGGGCGGCGAGGACATCAAGAGCACCCGCATCCGCGAATTTCTGCGCACAGGCGACGTGGACGGCGCGCGGCGTTTCCTGGGCCGCCACTACAGCGCCCAGGGCGTGGTGGTGCAGGGCGATCAGCTCGGGCGCACCCTGGGCTTCCCCACCGCCAATGTGCAAGTCGCCAGCGGCAAGGCACTGCCCAGGGGCGTCTTTGCGGTGCGGGTGCAGGTCGAGTCGGGCGGCGTTACCGAGACCCACGGTGGCATGGCCAACATCGGCACCCGGCCCACCGTAAGCGGGCTGGAAATGCGCTTCGAGGTCAACCTGCTGGGCTTCGACGGCGACCTCTACGGCAAGGAATTGCAAGTCAAGTTCTTCTCGTTCATCCGCGCTGAGCAGAGATTCGGCGGCCTGGACGAACTCAAGGCCCAGCTTGTGCGCGACCAGGAAAAAGCACGGACGCTGCTGGACAAATTGTAAAGACCCTGGGACCGAGACCGACTGGTTTCCAGGGTCTTATCTGCCGAGTTCAGCTCGGTTCGATCAGCCCGTAGTGGCCGTCTTTGCGGCGGTACACCACCCCGCACGAGTGGGTGGTCATGTTCATGAACACGTAAAAGTCGTGGCCGAGCGCTTCCATCTGGGTCACGGCGTCCTCGGCGGACATCGGGCGCATGTCGAAGCGCTTCTGACGCACAATCTCGGGTTTGAATTCGCTCACATCGTCGCCACCGTCCGCGTCTGGCATGGACGTCTGGGCGTCAATCGGCGCGTCGAAGCGCTGGCGCATGATGCGGGTCTTGAATTTGCGGAGCTGGCGCTCCAGTACGTCACCGGCCTTGTCGATGGCGGCGTACATGTCGGTGTGGTGTTCCTCGGCGCGAATAATGCCGTTGGGCACGTTGAGCTGAACCTCGACGCGGTTGCGGCGCGCGGCGTCTCTCACATCGCGTACGGTGAGGGTCACGCGGGCGTCGGTGATCTGACCGTTAAACCGGTCGAGCCGCGTCAGCTTGCTCTCCACGTAGTCGCGCAGGGCGTCGGTCACGTCAACGTTGCGTCCGCTCAGCTTGTAGATATGCACAAGGTCACCTCTTTCCCGGTCAGAAGTTGAAATGAACGTGGGTTGTGGGCTCCTGCCGGTACCCCCATGATAAGCCCCAGGTCATGAGAGCGTCAGGCAAAAAAGCATGGTGTCCGCTCAGGGAAAAGGGGATACTGGAGAGCGGCAGCAAGGCGCACAATGGAAGGCGACATGTCCGGCCCAGTCCAGCACACAACCCAGGCGACGGTGCAGGCCGTCAGCCGCGACGGGGCACACCGATTCAGCAAGGTCGCGCAGCCTGTCATCCGCTTACTGGCGGGCCTGGGTGTGGAGAATGATTCGCACCTGGGTGTCACCGTGCAACACCGCTCCAGGGTCGCCGCCGATCCCAGCCAGCCGAACCTGCGCCAGGTCCATCTGATCCACGCCGAACTGTTCGATGAGCTGGCCGCCCAGGGTTTTACTGTCGGGGCCGGGCAGCTCGGCGAGAACGTCACCACGCGGGGCACTGATCTGCTGGCCCTGCCCGTCGGCACCCGGCTACATCTTGGCCCCGATGCTGTGGTCGAGGTCACCGGGCTGCGGAATCCCTGCGCTCAGATCGAGTCATTCGGGCTGAAGCAGCACCGTAGCGGGCTGCTGGCCGCCGTGCTGGACAGGGACGCCGCCGGGCGCTTGATCCGCAGAGCAGGCATCATGGGCGTGGTGCTGATAAGCGGCGAGGTGCGGGCAGGTGACGCTCTGCGGGCCGAGTGGCCGCCCAAACCCTGGCGAGCGCTGGAGCGGGTCTAGCAAAAGCAGTGGAACAAGACGGGCAGGCCCGGGAGAAAGGGAGACTTTCGGCCCTAGGCCCTTCCCACCGCTTCCAGCAGCGCTGAGACGCCTTGCACCGGGGTCAGTCTCGCTGCGTCCACCTCAGCGCGCACGCGGCGCAACTCAGCAGCGTCAAGCCTCGAAGTCAGGGCCTGCCAGGCGGCCTCGCGCAGCAGCTCCTCGAACCAGCTTCCGAGCTGCGACTGCCGCCGCGCCCGCACCCGCGTCTCATCGGCCACGCACGCCTGAACCGCCGCCCAGAGTTCGGGCAAGCCTGCACCCGTGAGCGACGAGGCCGCCAGCACGCGCGGCTGCCAGGAGGCCGAGCGCGGGGTCAGCAGGTGCAGGGCCGAGGTGAGTTCGCTCTGGGCACGCCGGGTTGCCGCCGCGTCGAGGTCGGCCTTGTGGACCACGCAGATGTCGGCCAGTTCCATGATGCCGCGCTTGAGGCCCTGGAGTTCGTCCCCGGCATTGGGCAGGGTCAGCAGCACAAACACGTCGGTCATGGCGGCCACCTGCGTCTCGCTCTGGCCCACGCCCACCGTCTCGATCAGAATAATGTCGTGGCCCGCCGCCTCACACAGCAGCGCCGCCTCGCGGGTACGCCGGGCCACACCGCCGAGCGCGCCGCCACTGGGACTGGGCCGGATAAAGGCCCCCGGATGCACCGTCAGGCCGGGCATGCGGGTCTTGTCGCCCATGATGCTGCCGCCAGTGCGCTGGCTGCTGGGGTCCACTGCCAGCACGGCCACCTTATGGCCCTCACCGGCCAGCCGCAGACCCAGCGCCTCGATGAAGCTGGATTTGCCCACCCCCGGCACCCCGGTCAACCCGACCCGGACGCTGCGCCCGGTGTACGGCAGCAGTTCGGCGAGCAGGCGCTGGGCCTCGCGCACATGTTCAGGCCGCGACGACTCGGCCAGCGTGATGGCGCGGGCCAGGGCGCGGCGGCTGCCCGAGAGCAGCGGCGCGGCGAGTGGATGGGTGGCGGACGGCTGGGAAGTCACGGTCCTGATCCTAGAGGATGGCGGCCAAAGGTGCGCGGGCCACTTCGCCTCAGCTTAGAGTCTATTCGGAAAGTATGTAGACTAAGGGCATGACGACGACACAGCCTCACCAAGCGCAGATTGATGAGCAAGAAACCATCTGGGAAGTGCCAGATGCCCTCTGGACACGTCTTGAACCGCTCCTGATCATTGACAAACCGCGCAAGAAGTCTGGGCGTCCCTCACGGGACGCCCGTTCCATTTTCAATGGTTTAATTTGGCTCGCCCGCACCGGCAGTCAATGGAGTCAACTCCCACGGCGCTACTCTCCGGTCTCTACGGCTCACGAGCGCTTCAGCGCTTGGGTGGAACATGGCTGTCTCAGACGGGCGTGGGCGGTGATCCTCGAGGAATATGGCGAGGAACTCGGCATCGATTGGGAGTGGCAAGCCGCAGACGGGAGCATTGTCAAAGCGCCGTTGGGAAAAAGGGGGCCTCCGGTGCCGAGGAAGCCACGGGGAGCAATCCAACTGACCGAGGCAAAGCTGGTTGTAAACGCACTCTCCTGACGGATGCCAAAGGTATTCCGTTAGCGGTCGTGCTGTGTGGGGCCAACCGCCATGACAGTCAGAAACTCAAAGACGTGCTGGAGGCCGTTGTCACCGTTGTTCCTCAACCGCAGATTGAGGAACAACGCCATCTCCTTCTTGACCGTGGATACGACACGCCGACGTGTCGCACCTTAGCCTGCGATGCGGGCTTCGTCGTGCATATTCCGAAAAAAGCGTCAAAGGAAACACCGCTTCCTGCGCCAACAGACCCAGATCGCCATCCGCCAAGACGTTGGGTGGTGGAAGTTGGGCACGCTTGGTTCAATCGGTTCAGACGGCTCCAGACCCGCTGGGAAAAGCGTCAAGCGCTGTATCTGGGATTTGTCGAGTTGGCTGCCTGCCTCATCATCTGGCGAAAACTGGCCCCGCTCGTCACCTGAATAGACTTTCCGAACAGGCTCTTAGTCACAGCAGTTTTCGGAAAGGTGAAAGCTGCGGTTGAACCTGGTCTGAGCGTCGACAGGGACGAAGGGTTCAAGGCAACTGCATTCCCCTGGACTCCCGGCTCCTGCGGCATTCAGATGTCCGCTCAGCCCCGGCTGTAGCCGGTGGCCCGCCAGCCGCAGCCGTTGCGGGTGAGACTGATGGTGCCGCCGAAGGTACCGCCCACCGGCTGACCACTGCTGCGCTGGGTGGCGCTGAGCTTGACGCTGCCGCTGACCTTGGCGCTGTTGCCGCTGATGCTGACCCCGCCCACGCTGACGTTGTAGCTGATGCCGCTGTAAACCGCACCGTAGGCTCCTGAGGCGTCACTCAGGCCCGAGGAAGCCGCGCTACTGGCAGTGGCGCGCGCCGAGGCCACGTCCTGCTCCTGGGTCAGATTGCACTCGGCAGGCGCGCTACCGGCGTACTGAACGCTGGCGTCATCGGCCTGCTTGGGATCGGGCACCATGCTGCCCTGCAAGTTCTCGACGCTCAGGCGGTAGTTGACGCCCAGTGCCAGGCGCGGCCCCGGCACCGTCAGCAGCGACGAGCGGATGAACTGCGCTCCGGCCTCGACATAACCTTCGACCGGCAGCAGCGGCGTGCTGTAGCGCAGACCCGCCCCCAGGCTGGTTGCCAGCGAACCCGACGGCAGGGTGTCGATGCCGCCCAGCAGGTACACGTTGAGGTTGTTGAATTTGGCCACGTCATAGCTCACGCCCCCACCGAACGAAGCGCCAGTGGCGTTCTGGGCGTTGCAGTACGACACCTGACCGTACAAGCCGATCCGGTCAGACTGCACGCCTGCCCGCAGGCCGACGATCTGGCAGCCCAGCGCGGCGCTGGTGTTGAGGCCCAGCCGAAGATCGGCGGCGTGGGCGGACGAGGCCGCGAGGGCCGAGGCAAGCACAGTCAGGGTCAGGAGTCTACGCATGAACTTCTTTGTACCACTGCCGAATGTGTGACCTTGCGGAAGCCGCGCCGGGTCAAGCACTCGCCCAGATCACCTTGCATTCCACCGTAATCCGAGTAGACTAGTCGGGTTTATGGGAGACGTGACGCTCGATACCCTCAAGCCCGGCGCAGCGGCACATGTGGTGGCCCTTGACCCCAGGCATCCGCTGCGCCGCCGCCTGCTCGAACTCGGTTTTATTCGCGGCGCAAAAGTAGAAGTGATGCGCTTTGCACCGCTGGGCGACCCGGTGCATCTGCGGCTGGGGCGCACTGACCTGGCCCTCAGGGCCGCCGATTTGCAGGGCGTGACGGTGAGGGCCGTGAAGGGGGATCTGTGACCGCTTCCCCGCCTACCTCGCCCCGTGTCGACGTCGCCGCCTGTGCGGCCACCGTTGCCAGACTGCGTGCTCACCGCGAGCCGCGCGCGCTGGTGATCGGCAATCCCAACACCGGCAAATCTACTTTGATCAATGCGGTGGCCGGAACCCGCCTGAAGGTCGGCAACTGGTCGGGCGTGACGGTGGAAAAGCGCGAGGCGCACCTGAAACGTGGCGACCAGACGGTGCATTTGCTGGACCTGCCCGGCGCTTACTCGCTCTCGCCGCATACCCCCGAGGAGCTGATCACCCGCACCGCCCTGCTCGACGAAGCGCCAGACGTGCTGCTCAATGTCATCGATGCCGGGAACCTGGAGCGCAACCTCTATCTGACGCTGCAACTGCTGGAATTCCGGGTGCCGCTGACCATCGCCCTGAACTTGGTGGACGAGGCCAGGAACAAGGGACTGGCAGTGGATGCAGCTGTACTGAGCACAGAACTCGGCGTGCCGGTGGTGGAAACGGTGGGCGTCAAGTCCATCGGCACGGCGGGCCTGCTGGACGCCACCCTCAGCGGCGCGCAGGTGGGTGCGGTGCTGCGTTACCCCGACGCCATCGAAGCCGCCGCTGCCGATCTGGAGCAGCGCATGGCCGGGCTGCCGACGCTGCCGCCGCACGCCCACCGCTACCTGGCCTTGAGTTTGCTGGAGGGTGATCCGAGCCTGCGGGGCCGCCTGAGCGCCACCGGGCACGCCGAACTCGTTGACGCTGCCGACGCCCACCGTGCCGGGCTGGAACTCGCAGGCATTGATCCGCTGATAGAAATTGCCGAGGCCAGATACGCCCGTGCCGGGGAGATTGCCCGGCTGGCGGTGCCTCAGGCCGAACTCAAGCTGACCCTCACCGAGAAGCTGGATAGGCTGGCGCTGCACCCCTGGCTGGGCACCCCCATCTTTCTGGCGCTGGTGCTGACGGTGTTCCGACTGACCTTCACGGTGGCGGCTCCCTTCGTGGACCTGATCGGCGGGCCGCTGCAAGAGGTGGCGAGCGGCTGGGCCGTCAGTCTGCTGGGCTGGGCACCGCTCCTGAAAGACATCGTGGTGGGCGCGATCATTCCCGGCGTCGGCACGGTGCTGAGCTTCCTGCCGACCCTGCTGGTGCTGTACCTGGCCATGAGCTTTCTGGAAGACAGCGGCTACATGGCCCGCGCCGCGTTCCTGGCCGACCGCAGCATGCGCGGGCTGGGGCTGGACGGACGGGCCTTCATTCCGCTAATTCTGGGCTTCGGCTGCAACGTGCCCGCCGTCTACGCCACCCGCACTTTGGAGCGCAAATCAGACCGGGTGCTGGTCAGCATGATCCTGCCGTTCATGAGCTGCTCGGCCCGCTTGCCCGTTTACGTCATTTTCTCGGCGGCGCTGTTTCCGAAGGCGGGCGCGTGGGTGGTCTGGAGCATGTACGTGCTCGGCATGGCGGTGGCCTTCGCGTTTGCCTGGGTACTTCGCAAGACCTCCCTGCCCGCCGAGGGCAGCGGCGTGCTACTGGAGTTACCGCCGTACCGCTTCCCGGCCTGGAAAGTGATGTGGACCCACGCCGCACGCCGCACCGCCAGCTTCGCCAAGCGCGCCCGCACGACCGTTCTGGCGACGGTGGCTGTCGTGTGGGTGCTGCTGTCCATTCCTGCGGTCAGCGGGCAGAGTTTCGGCAATGTCCCTCCCGCCCAGAGCCTATTTGGCCGGGCCAGCCAGGCAGTCAGCCCGATCTTCGCGCCGCTGGGTTTCGGCAACTGGCAGGCCACCGGCGCGCTGGTGCCGGGATTTATCGCCAAGGAAGTGGTGGTGGGCACGCTGGGCCAGATTTATCTGGGTGAACAGGCCAAGCAAGCCGCACCGCTTGGCCTTGCAGACGGCCTCAAGCAGACCGTGCTGTCGACCTGGAGTGCCGTGAAGACTTCAGTGCAGGCGCTACCCACCCTGATCGCGCTGCCGAGTTTCGGGGCCGATTCCATCGCCGAGCAGAAGACGCCGCTGGCCGCCGCCCTCGCCAGAGCATTCACACCCGCTGCGGGGCTGGCGTACCTGGTGTTCGTGCTGCTCTACACGCCCTGCGTCGCGACCATTGGGGCCATGCAGGCCGAGCACGGGCGGCGGGTGGCCTGGATGACGGTGGCCTACGAAATGGGCATCGCCTGGGTCGCGGGCCTGATCGTGTATCAGATTGCCCGGTGGTTTCTGTGACCTCTCCCCTGGCGACCATTCTCGGCACGCTGGTCGGCAACCCGCGCACCCTGCCGGAACTCTCGCGTCACCTGGGCAGCTCGCCCGAGGCGCTGGAGGGCATGCTGCGAACGCTCTATGCCGGGGGCTACGTGCAGGAGGCCGTCCAGAACCAGGGCGACTGCTCGTGCAACGGCTGCAGCCTGAAAAGCATGTGCCGCAACTTCGGTGACGAGACGCCTGAGTTTCACCTGCTGCGGCTGACCGAGCGCGGGGAGAAGTACCTGAAACGCATCGCTCCCCAGCCTGTAGCCTGAGCGCATGAAGTTCACCGTCCTGTCCACCAGCCTCAGTCCCCAGAGCCGCAGCCGGATGCTGGCATATCTGGCCGCCGAGCGACTCACCACGCAGGGCCACCAAGTCACCTTGCTTGATCTGCGAAGCACGCCGCTGCCTGCCTTTGACGACGACGCCACCTACCAGCACCCCAACGTCCAGCTCTACCGGCAGGCCATCGGGCAGGCCGACGGGGTGGTTCTGGCCCTGCCGGTCTACAACTGGGCCACCGGTAGCGGCGCGAAGAATCTGATCGAACTGACCGGCTCGCACAGCACCACACGCGGCCTCAGCGCCGTCTGGTTCGACAAGGTCGTGACCTTTCTGGTGGCGGGTGGGCTGATGCACAGCTACGTCTCGCATCACCCACTGGCACTGGGCCTGATAACCGACTTCAAGTGTATTCTCAATCCGTACCACGTCTATGCCATTGGAGAAGACTGGGAAGGCGACACGCTCAGGCCGCCAGTTGATGCGCGGCTCAATAAGACGCTGGCGGTGGCGGCGGAACTCTCGGAAACATTGCAGGGCCGCGAGTACCGTTCCACCTGGGAGATGTGAAGCCCTCCGTCACTGTCCCCGGCCCAGCAGCCTCCCGCTGCTGAGGTCGAGCTGGATTTCTCCGCTTAAAATTTCTCCACTGAGCAGATCAGTCCACCCGCCGTCCGGCAGAATCAGGGGGACGGGTTCAGACGTGCGCGAGGCCAGCGCCAGCACTGCCTCGGTGTGGCCGCTGGCCGCCGTGTACTCGCGCACGAAACCGACGGCGTCTGACGTTTGCAGCACGAAGCGCAGGTTGCCCTGCTGCAAGGCCAGCGAATTGCGGCGCACCCGGATCAAGTTCTGGACCTCAGCCCGCAGGTCGGTGTTCCAGTCGGCCTCGTCCCAGGGCATACTCTCCCGGCACCAGGGCATCGCGCCCTGCTCGGTCTGCGACAGGCCGATCTCAGTGCCATAGTACAGGCAAGGCACGCCCGCGTAGGCCAGCAGCAGAGTCAGGGCGGCGCGCAGCTTGCGGGTGTCATTGCCGAGCCGGTAGAGGGCGCGGGGAATGTCGTGCGAGTCGAGCAGATTGAACATGCTCAGCGCCACCTGCGGCGGCAGGGCGTGGTAGGTGTCGGCCAGCAGGGTGCAGAGTTCCTGACCGCCCAGACGGCTGGGCGTGAAGGTGTAGCTGTGCCCCGACAGCCACTGCATCAGTGGCAGGCCGAAGCCGTGATAGTTCATCGCGCCGTCCTCGCCCTGGCCGTCCAGCGCCGCCTCGGGGTCGAAGAACCGCTCGCCGAACACGTAGGCGTCACTCTTTTCGGAACGGGCCGCCCGCTTGAGGGCGCGGTGCAGTTCGAGGTTGCCCTCGTCAGTGCCGCCTTTGCCGATCATGTGGGCCACGTCCAGCCGCCAGCCGTCGGCTCCCCGGCGCAGCCATTCGCGCACCACACTTTCCTCGCCCGCCAGAAACTCCTGCTCGGCCTCACCGCTCAGGTAGTCGAGCTTGGGCAGGGTCGGCACGTCGAAAAAGGCGTGGTAGGGCAACTCGTGATCGTCTCGCCAGGTGAACATGGCCCGCTCACGCTCCTGCCCTGCCAGCGCCGCCCGGAACAGCGCGTGCTCGTTACCGACATGGTTGAACACCCCGTCGAGTACCACCTTGAAGTCGGCGGCGTGGGCCGCCTGGGTCAACGAATCGAAGGCCGCGTCGCCACCGAGGTGCGGATCGATGTGGCGGTAATCGGAGATGTCGTAGCGGTGGTTGCTGGGCGAAACGAAGATCGGAGTCAGCCAGAGGGCATTGACGCCGAGATCGGTCAGGTACGGCAGCGCCTCCTCAATACCGAGCAGATCACCGCCGTAGTGGGCGTGAACGTCGCCCGCCTTATCGATCGGCGCGCCCCAGGGCCGGATCTCGATAGGGCGGCCCTGGTACTCATACTCACCCTCACGCACGTTGTTGCCAGGGTCGCCGTCGCGAAAGCGGTCGGGGAAAATCTGATAGAAGACACTCTGCCAGGCCCACTCAGGCGCGACGTGCCCGGCCAGATACTGAAACCAGCTGCGGAAGCCGCGCCGCCCATGCGTCAGACCTGCCGCCGTCAGGTTGAGGTGGTCGTCCGGCAGGCGCAGTTCCCAGGCGTAGCGCACCCGCGCCGCGTGAACTGGCAGCTCGGCCTCGAACCACTGGCCTTCCCCCGTGAAGGCGGGCAACGTCACAGGGTGGGCGTTCAGATACTCGATCTCGCCCACCCGCACGACTTTCAGTGACACGCCAGTAACCGGCAAATCCGTCCAGACGCGCACAGCGACGCTCTCGCTCTGTGGCAGACCCAGGGCGGCGGTGAAGGCGGGGGTGTGGTTATGGCGGGCGGTGGGGTGCATCATCGGGTCAGTCTCCTGGGGAGCACGGTTGGGGGGTACGGCGAAACGGCACGCCTCCAGCCAGGTGGGGAGGTCGTGCCGCATGAACGTTGGGGCAAGCGTTGCCTGTCATTTTGGCTCAAGCCAGAACAGGAACCGGACCAGATTCAAGCCCGCACGCTCCGGGTTTCAGCGGCCCGCACCGTAGTACTCCGCGTTCGGCACGAAACCCAGGGCGCTCGACACCCGGTTGGTCAGGTTGAACATCCCGATCACCTGCACCAGTTCCATGAGCTGATGATCGTTCAGACCCGCCGCCCTCAGCGGTTCCAGATCGGCCTCGGTCATACTGGCGGGGTCGCGGGTGAGCTGCTCGGCGTAGCGGCACAGCGCCGCCTCGCGCGCCGTCAGCGGGGCCTGCCGCCAGTTGACCGCCACCGCGTCGGCCTTGGCAGCGTCCATGCCCGAGAGCCGCAGCGCCGCGCCGTGCGACACCGCGCAGTACAGGCAGGCGTTGATCGAACTCACCACGACGGCCACCAGCTCGCGCTCCTGCCCGCTCAGGTGCCCCTCCTTGTTGAGTAGCAGATTGAAGTAACTCCACCAGGCCTGAAACTGCTCACCGTTGAGCGCCTGCGCTTTGAAGACGTTCGGCACGAAGCCGAGATTGCCCTGGGCTTTGCGCCAGAGTTTCGCGACCCCCTCAGGAACTTCCGTTTCGGTAGGCACGGGCAGAAAGGAGATTCGATCTGGGGTTGTGGTCATACCCTCAGTGTAATAGGACCGACCACCGATCATAAACAGCGTCGCCTGAGCCGAATAACCCCTTGAGAGCGTTTGTCTGTTCCATCGGTGCAGAAAGGCACTCCGTCAGTTCCAGGGTCTTGAGCAGAACCGCATCCTCATGGAGCCTGACCGCTCCCATCTGCTCAAGCTCTCCGCATCCCAAAGCGAGACTTACAGTTGCGAAATACAGGTGGACTTGACGCCTCCGCTTTGAGCATCAATCTGAATCTTGTAATTGGTATCGGACTGAAAATCCAGCGACTCGATATTGCTTGCCGTCACCAGGGTCGATGACCAGATAACGTAAGGCGTGCCTGAACTCACGACACTGGTAAATACACTGTCATCGCTGCTTGAAGCGCTGTGGGTATAGTTGAGTTTAGCGGTGTTGTACTGATAATTGCCGTCGCCAGTGATGACCAGCGTACAGCCGTCTCCGCCGACAGTCTGCCCAACAATGGTCCCCTTCAGGCAGTTGGTGGCCGCAGGATCAGAAGAACCGCTCAACACCGCACAAGTGCCCAGTTGAGCACGGGTCAGGGTGCTGCCGTTGCTGGGGGCGGTGCCGCCACCTGCTGTACCGCCTCCCGTACCAGCGCCGCCCGTGCCGCCACCTGGGTTTGGAGTACTGCTGCCGCAAGCAGTCAGGACAAGCGCAGCCGAGGTCAGAACCACTATCAGGTTTTTCATCCGTTGACCCTAGAGAGCCTTTATAAACTGAGACTGAAATACTTTTCGCGCCGCCAGCATGCACCTTGACGCTCGCCCACTTTGTAAAGCTTTGGAAGAGTTTGTCAGGCCACTTCTGCTAGCCTACAGCCATGTTTGAGAACCTCGGCAACAAATTGCAAGACATTCTGGAACGCCTCCAGCGCGAGAAGACCCTGACCGACACGCAGGTCAAAGCCGCTATGCGCGAGATCCGGATGGCCCTCTTGGAGGCTGACGTGAATTTCGGCGTTGCCAAGGAGTTCGTCGCGCGGGTCAGCGAGAAGGCGGTGGGCCAGGAAGTGCTGGGCAGCCTCGACGCCGGGCAGATGGTGGTCAAGCTGGTCCACGACGAACTGATTCAGACGCTCGGCGGGGAATCCAAGCAGCCAGTCCTCAAAACCGAGGGCAATGTGGTGTTCATGGTGGGCCTCCAGGGTGCGGGCAAAACCACCTCAACCGGAAAGCTCGCCAAGTTCTACAAGGAAAAGGGACGCCGGGTGCTGCTCATCGCCGCCGACACCCAGCGCCCCGCCGCCCGCGAGCAGCTCCGCACGCTGGGCAACCAGGTCGGCGTGCCGGTGCTCGAAGTCGCCAACGGCGAGACGCCCGCCCAGACCAGACAGCGCCTCAATGAGTTTCAGCAGACCGACTTCCGCGACCTGGTGATCGTGGACACGGCGGGGCGGCTCCAGATCGACGAGAACCTGATGGACCAGCTCGCCGACCTCCAGACTGCTCTCCAGCCCACCGAAACCCTGCTGGTGGTGGACGCCATGACCGGGCAGGAAGCGCTGAGCGTCGCCAAGACCTTCGACGAGCGGGTCAACTTGACCGGCCTGATCATCACCAAGATGGACGGCGACGCGCGCGGCGGGGCGGCGCTCTCGGCACGCTTCGTGACCGGCAAGCCGATTTATTTTGCGGGCACCTCCGAGAAGCTGACTGGCCTGGAACCCTTCTACCCCGACCGGGTGGCGGGCCGCATCCTGGGCATGGGCGACGTGCTGGGCCTGATCGAGCGCGCACAGCAAGCCGATTTGCAGAGCATGGAAACCAAGAAGGCCGAGGAATTCGACCTCGAAGACCTGCTCAACCAGTTGCGCCAGATTCGCAAGATGGGGCCACTGGGCGACCTGATCAAGCTGATCCCCGGCATGAGCCGTGCCCTGCCTGAGGGCTTCAGCATTGACGAGAAGCAGATTCACAAGATCGACTCGATGATCTCCAGCATGACCCTTAAGGAGCGGCGCAATCCCAAGATCCTGAACGCCTCGCGCCGCAAGCGCATCGCGGCAGGCGCAGGCACCCAGGTCAGCGAGATCAACAAACTGGTCAAGATGCACGAGCAGATGAAGGACATGATGAAGATGCTCCAGCGCATGAGCGGCGGCAAGGGCATGGGCGGAATGGGCAAGCTCGGCGCGGGCATGAAGGGTGGGCGCGGTCTCCAGCCCAGCCAGATGCCGCCCAAGCTGCCAAACTCGCGGCGCTGAGTGACGTCGCCTACTATCGAGCGCGCTGGTCTGACTCCATTGGTTTGACACGGCAGGCGGCAGGCCCATATACTCCCTTTCGCCCGTTATGATGGTCCTCAACGCGGCGAAGAACGTGGGATGTTAGCTCAGTTGGTAGAGCAGATGACTTTTAATCATCGGGTCGTAGGTTCGAGCCCTACACGTCCCACCACAGCAGCTCCGACAGAGAAACACCGTCCAGCACGGTGTTTTTTTTGGCTTTCCGACTGGTCACGATCCTGAGTCGGCGCTCTGACGGGCCTGGGTACGCACCGCCTCAGCGAGGGCCTGCACGTGCGGCAGGGCGGCCCGCCCCGGTCTGATGACCAGCCCGATGATCCGCTCCAGTGGCTCAGGCAAGGCCACTGCCACCAGTGCGGGCCGCAGCCCTGCCAGCCCCAGGCGCGGGAAGATGGTGATACCCAGCCCGTACTCCACCATCGAGAGAATCACGTCGTCCTCGTCGACCTCAGTGATGTTACGGCTGAGCGCTTTGTGACTTCTCAGAAATTCCAGCACCGGCTGGTTGGCCGGGTTGATCAGCGGCGGCAGCAGCAGCGGCTGCGCCTTCAGGTATGCCCAGGTCAGCGGGATAGGATGCCCGGTGCGCGTCACCACCAGGTAAGGGTCGTGCAGCAGCACCTCGAACAGCAGGCCCCCGGCAGCGTCCGGCGCTTCGATCAAACCCACGTCGGCCTCGCCGCTGCTCACAAAGCGCTGACCGCCCTGCCCGTCACGCCCGGCATCCAGCACCCGGATGTGCAACTCGGGATGTTCGGCATGCAGGCGGGCCAGTGCCGGGGCCAGCAGTTGCTGACCGATGCTGCGGTAGGTCGCCACCGTGAGCTGGCCGCTGAGGGTGCGCGCCGGGTTGGCGGCCAGTTGCAAATCCTGCACCGCCAGCAGCGCGTCGCGGGCGTAGCCGATGACCTGCAACCCGGTGGGCGTCAGGCTGACACCGCTGCGGGTACGCAGCAGCACCGCCTGACCCAGTGCTGTCTCAAGGGCGCGTACACCCTCGCTGAGGCTGCTCTGCGACATGCCCAGGCCCGCTGCCGCCGAGGAGAAACTGCCTTCATCGGCCACTGCCACGAACAGCCTAAGCTGTGCCAGCGTGATGGCTGAGCGTCCCTCGAAGAGCGGACCCGAGAAGCGCGGCCTGGGCGTGGTCACGCCCGCAGTCTAGCGGCTGATGGGCTGCCCAGTCACCTTCAGGCTGTGGCCGCCTTGCCCCAGGGATCAAGCACCACCTTGATACAGCCGTCGTGCTTGTCGCGGAAGGTCTTGTAGAGGGCCGGGGCCTCGTCGAGCGTGGCGCGGTGGGTGATGACGAAGCTGGGATCGATCTCGCCCGCCTCAATGCGCGAGAGCAGCGGCTTCAGGTAGCGGTGGGTGTGGGTCTGGCCCATTCTGAAAATGAGGCCCTTGGCGAAGGCCGCGCCCATCGGCATTTTATCGACCAGGCCGCCGTAAACGCCCGGCAAGCTGACGGTGCCGCCCTTGGCGCAGCTGAGGATGGCCCACCGCAGGGCGGTGATGCGGTCGAAGGTGAGTTTGAGCTTTTGCTCCACGCTGTCGAGCAGCGCGCCGGGGCCGTGCCCGTGCGCCTCCATGCCCACCGCGTCGATGACGTGGTCAGGGCCGCGCCCACCCGTCGCCTCGCGCAGTGCCACCAGCACGTCCACTTCCTCGTAGTTGATGGTTTCCAGGCCCGCCGCCGCCGCCATTCGCAGGCGCTCCGGTACGCGGTCCACGACGATCACCCGCGCCGCGCCGAGCATCTGGGCGCTGCGGGCAGCGAACTGACCCACCGGCCCCGCGCCGAACACCGCCACCACGTCGCGGCCCTTCACGATCTGGCAGTTTTCCGCCGCCTGATAGCCGGTGGGGAAAATGTCGGTCAGGAACAGCACCTGCTCGTCCGGCAGGTCGGGGCCGATCTTGAACGGTCCCACGTCGGCGAACGGCACCCGCACGAACTGGGCCTGCCCGCCCGCATAGCCGCCGTACATGTGCGAGTAGCCAAACAGGCCGCCGCCGCTGACCGCGCCGTAAAGAGCTTCGGCCATCCGGTGGTTGGGGTTGGAATTGTCGCAGGCGCTGTAAAAGCCGCGCTTGCACGGATCACACACCCCGCAGGCGATGTTGAACGGCACCACCACCCGGTCCCCGACCTTGAGGGTCTTGACGTCTTTGCCGACCTCCACGACCTCACCCATGAATTCGTGGCCGAGGATGTCCCCCTTTTCCATGCTGGGAATCCGGCCATCCAGGAGGTGCAGATCCGAGCCGCAGATGGCGGTGGACGACACCCGCACGATGGCGTCGGTGGGCAGCAACAGTTCCGGGTCCGGCACCTGCTCGACGCTGATGTGATTGGTCGATTGCCAGATCACTGCCTTCATTTGACACCTCCATTGGCAGGTGCTTTGGCCCGCCCACTGCTCTGACCCTGGGTGGTCGGGTGGAAACCGAGTTCCTGCTCGCGCTTGAAACGCATCAGATCGTCCCTGAGTTGCTGCGAGGGTTCCTGACCCAGCATTCGGGCGATGACCGGCCCCACTGTGCTGCCCGGCGCTCTGTACTTCAGGCGCACCACCACCTCGGTGCCGCGTTCGCCCGGCGCGGGCCGGAACAGCACCTCGCCGCTGTTCTCGATGTCGGCCCCCGGCAGGGACCGCCAGGCCAGGCGCTTGCCCGGTTCGTCGGCGGTGAGTTCAGCGTCCCAGCTCACGTCGCCCAGCGGCCCCTTGACGGTCCAGCGTGAGCGGCCCCCCTCCAACACCCTGACTTCCTGGAGGTGGCTCATTAGCGCGGGCAGGTTCTCCAGCCTTCTCCAGACGGCGTAGAGCGCTTCCGGCGGCTGGCCCACCGTCACCGCGTCGCTCACCAGCGTCTCGCCCTGGGTGTTCTCACGGATTTTCAGGGCCGTGCCGAGCGGGTTCGTGCCGCGCAGGGCCACCGCCACCAGCCCGGCCCCGGTTCCAGTCAGGGCCAGCCGCCCTATCCCCAGCTTGTGCGTCAGGCCGCCGCGCAGGCCCAGCGCCGCCAGACCCGTACCCAGGGCCACCAGCGTCCACTTTTCGGTGGGTTGGAAGACTGCTCCACGCGATTCTTGGTTGGTCATGGCGGTCACTGTGCACCGCCGCCGCGCCGCGCTGCCCGGAGTTGGCTTACTGTCTGGAGGCTGGCTGAACACTCGGTGGAGCCAGCCTCAAGGCTGCTGGCGAAATTCGTTCGGGCACATTCAACCATTCACGTCAAAGCAGAATAAAGCGCCGGGGCCGTGTAGAATGGAGGCATGACACAACCGAGTGAGGCCCCCGAGCGGGCAGGCGAAATCCTGATCAGCGGTGTGGACACTGGCCCTCTGGAGAGCGATAACGAGACGCCTACCGAGTCTCATGCCCGTTTCCAGGGCCTCACCAACCCGGAGCGCGGCAGCCAGCACGAACCGGACAACGAAGACGGCTGAAGACAGGATCACTGGAACTGCACTGCTCCGAACCTCCAGACCCACGCCAGCGAATTCCGGCGGCCGGGGCGAGGTCACCTAACACACGGCACCGAACGCCGTCAGCGCCCTTGCCCCGACAAAGATGAAACAGCGCCCGCCGCGTCCGCCTGCGCCTCCTCGCGTGCCAGCCACAGGATCAGCGCCTCAGCGCTGGCAGGGTTGGTTGCCAGCGGAATATCGTGAACGTCGCACAGCCGCACCAGGGCGCTCACGTCGGGTTCGTGCGGCTGGGCGGTCAGCGGGTCACGGAAAAAGAAGACCGCCCTCACCTGCTCCAGAGCGATTCTGGCCCCGATCTGCTGATCACCGCCCAGTGGCCCCGAGAGCACCCGCTCCACCTTGAGTCCGGTCTGCTTTTGCAGGATGCTGCCAGTGGTGCCAGTGGCGACCAGATGAAAGCGGGAGAGCAGTTCGCGGTGGCTGAGGGCAAACAGCGCCAGTTCGAGTTTCTTCTTGTCGTGGGCGATCAGTGCCACCTGATGTTTGCCGCTGCGGGTGTTGGAGGTGGACGACGGATTTTCGGGAGAAGCCATAGCGGCATTGTCGGGCACAACCACAGGCCAAAGCAAAAGCCCCGGCCATGACTCCACCGGGGCACTACGCTAAAGAGACTTTAGTTGCCGTTGTATTGCAGATCGTAATTGTTGAGGGCCAGGCTCGAAGAACCGCCGTTGCCGGTGTCGTAGACGTTCCAGCCCGCCTTGATGCCGGAATAGTACTGGTTCTCGCGCTGGGCATGAACCAACAGCTTGGTATTGGTGCGGCTTACCACCGTATCGCCGGTATCGAGGCGGTTGTTGTTGTTGGCGTCCTTGAACACCACCACCCGGTAAGTGCCGTAGCCGAGCGTCTTAGGCAAATCGAGAATAAAACCATTGGTAAGGTAGCGGTCGATGATCTGCGATTCGCTGCCGTCGGCGGTGTAGTTGCCGTTGCTGTAGCCGACCACCGCCAGCCTCAGGTTCGTGCCACTGGGGAAGCCGATCAGGTTGCCGCTGACATCTTTGGTGGTGGGGTTGCCGACCAGGGTGCAGGCCGAGAGCGAAGCGCCGAGGACGGCCAGAGCAAGGATTTTCTGCATGATAAGTAACCTCCTGTAAAGAGAAAGAGCTGACTTGAGAAAGCGGGACTTGACTCACCTTAACGGCTGCGGAGAGCATGGGCCAGCCCCAAACCATTGCTGCCCTTCTCATGAAATGTGTACACAAGCCTGATTTACCTCCCGATCGCTGACGGAGCATTACATCGGCAGGATGCAGACTGGGCCAATGTCGCCCACGATTCGCTGCTTGCAAGCCGAAGACGCCGCCCTCTACCGCCCGCTGCGGTTGCGCGCCCTCACCGAAGACCCCGCCGCTTATCTGACCAGCGCAGACGAATTTGCCGCCCGGTCCCTGGCCGACATCGCAGGGCAGTTGACCCCCTCCAAGACGGCTTTCACGCTGGGCGCTTTCGCGGGCGCAGAACTCGTCGGCATCGCCACCCTGGCAAGAGCGGAGCGGCCCAAGCAGCGTCACCGTGCCGAGGTGATGGGCGTGTACATGGCCCCAGGAGCGCGCGGGCAGGGTGCGGCGGCATCCCTGCTCGGCGAACTGATCCGGCAAGCGCGGCAGCTACCGGGACTGGACGTGCTGGGCCTGAGCGTCACCGACACCCAGCTTGCCGCCCGCACCCTCTACGGGAAGCTGGGCTTCACCGTCTGGGGGGTGCAGCCTGACGCGCTTCGGCAAGCTGGAATACCGCTAACCGAACTGCATCTGCAGCTGACGTTGTGAAGGACCACACCCCACCCTACGCCAAACCTCCACGGCGCGTGCGGCCCGTCTTCGCCAGTCAACCCCAAGCTGGTGGTCAAGGAAGGCCAGCGGCTTTCCCCACCCCAACGGAGGTTCACCATGATTCAGCCCACGACAATTCGCAAGGCCCAGCACAGGGCCAGGGCCAGATGGGTCAGCGTGGCCCGGCCAACAGAATGGCGAACCTGAAAGTCAGCTACTACAGCGGCGACCCGCTGGAGGGCGGCAAGCTGATCGGCACCGTCAAGCTGATGCCGCCCAGGCAGGCTGCGGCCCCTGGACCGGCACAGGCGGTGGGCCAGCGCCAGAACCCCCTCGCGGCCCAGGCCCCGGCGGGAGCCAGGTTCGCTGTGATCAAGGACACACGGGGCGGAGCGCGCATCATCGACCTCAGTCAGATGAATCAGCGGATGGACGGCCAGGGTGGGCGCGGCGGTTCGCGCTCCCAGGACGGCACGCCACCCCAGCGCTGAGACAGAGCCTTTTTGAGTCGTTCGGAACACCCCCCAGCTCGGAATCTGGGGGTGTTCGTCTGTCTGGCCACCTACGACTGAGCGGCATGAAAGGAGCCGACGCCGAGAACCGCGCCCTGGCCGCCTTGCTGGAACAGGGCCACACGCTGCTGGCCCGCAACTACCGCATTCCCGGCGGCGAGATCGATCTGGTCACCCGGCTGGGCGGGGTGTTCGTGTTCAGCGAGGTGAGGCAGCGCCGTAGCGCCAGATACGGCAGCGCTCTGGAAAGTGTGACATTGCGCAAGCTCGAACTCATGCAGCGGGCGGCCCTGACCTACCTCTTCCGTGAGCAGGGCCGCGATGATCTGCCGTGCCTGCTACAAGTCGTCAGCATCGAGGGTGAGGCAGCCAGCGGGGTGCTGAGCATCACGCCCATCGAGTAGCCAGCAAAAAGCGCCCCCTGAGAGGCGCTTCGCTGAATGGAAATGTTGAAATCAGCCCTGTTTGGATGCGGGGACGCTGCGGGCCTCTTCCAGGTCCTTTTTCGCCTTGACACCCTCGTGCTCGTTGTTGCGGGGCGCTTCGGCTTCGCGGTCGTTGGCCGACTTGAAAGAAGGCTTGTGGCCGTCCTCGATCTCGGCGACTTCCGTCTTGGTGCGGTCGTACTGGTCGGGCAGGCTGGTGTGACCCTTGTTCTTGTCGTCTTTGTCAGGCATACCGATCAGTCTGGGGGCCAACACCGAGGGGTCGCTGGCGCTTTGCTCAAGGTACGTTCAGAAATTAAAGCTTGGGCAAGGTGACGCCGCGCTGGCCCTGGTACTTTCCGGCCCGGTCACGGTAGGTCACCTCGGGGCGCTCACCCTCAAAAAACAGGAGTTGCACGCAGCCCTCGAAGGCGTACATCTTGGCCGGAAGCGGGGTGGTGTTGGAGAATTCGAGGGTGACGTGGCCTTCCCAGCCGGGTTCCAGCGGGGTGACGTTGGCGACGAGTCCGCACCTGGCATACGTCGATTTGCCCAGTGCCACCACCATCACATTGTCAGGAATCCGCATGTATTCGAGGCTGCGGGCCAGCGCGAACGAGTTGGGAGGAATAAGGATCTCGTTGGCCTGCACGTCCACAAAGCTGCGCTCGTCGAAATGCTTGGGATCGACAACGGCGCTGTTGACGTTGGTGAAGATCTTCCACTCGTCGGCGCAGCGCAGATCGTAACCGAAGCTGCTCAGCCCGTAGCTGATGACCTGCTGGTTCTCGGCAGTGCGGACCAGACGGTCCTCGAACGGCTCAATCATGCCGCCCAGGGCCAGCTCACGAATCCGCCAATCGGGAAGGATGCTCATTTCAGCAGTCTAGCGGGCCCCGCAAGGTAGGCTGAGCGGCGTGTCTGCCTCGCCCCCGCACCCGCCCACCACACCTCTGCGCCTGGCCCTGATCAGCGACGTTCACGGCAACGCCTTTGCTCTCGAATCGGTTCTGCAAGATGTACGTGCTACCGCACCCGACCTCATTCTCAATCTGGGCGATCAGGTGGAGGGGGCCGCCGATCCGGCACGCGCCTACGCCCTGCAAGCCGAACTGGGCGCGGTGGAGGTGCGGGGCAACAACGAGGAGAAGCTGTGGCCCGGCGGGCGGCGCAGTCCGCTGAGCCGGAAGTACGGCGCGTGGCTGGGGGCGCAGCTTGCCCCAGCAGCCCTGGCGCACCTGGCCGATTTGCCGCTGACGGTGCAGGTCGAAGGGGTGCTGGCCTGTCACGGCACGCCCGACTCGGCCTGGGAAAGCCTGCTGTGGGTCTGGCAGATCACCGGGCCGAACACCGGCTTCTACCGCAGCCGCGATCCGCGTGAGCTGCGCCGGATGCTGGAACCGCTCGCGGCGGACATGGTGGTCTGCGGCCACACCCACCGCCCCGGCAGCACGCGGGTGGGCGACACGCTGGTCATCAACGCTGGGGCGGTGTCAGATCAGGTGGACGGCGATCCCCGCGCCCGCTGGACCCTGCTGGAGCGCCGAAGCGGGCGCTGGACCGCCGACTTCCGGACCGTGACCTACGATATCGCAGCGGCGGTCCACTGGGCCGAGCAGCACAGCGACTTCGGCGAGGGTGAGGCCGAATTGCTGGAAAGCGGCGAGATGACGGTGCGCGGCGATCCGGGCTGAGGAGTGCAGGCTAAACTGGCCGCATGACACTGGTAAACGAACGGGCCGCCGTCTGGACATTCGGGCTGGCCGCTGTCGCTGGCCTGTGTTCGTCCGTGCAAGCCGCCCCGCCCACCCCAGCGCCCCTGTGCGGCGGTCAGGCAGGGCTGCCCGGCTGGTTTGCACCAGGAATCTACAGCGGCACGCTCGGCCAGCAGCGCGTCACCCTGCAACTCAAAGTCCCCGGCACGGACGACGACGCGGTGGGCGCTTACTTCTACGCCTCACGCCAGATTGACCTGGCCCTGCGCGGCAGCCACCGGGGCAGCGCCTTGGTGCTGGCCGAGGAGGTCTGGGCCGGACCGGAGAAGGGGCTGCAAACGACCGGCTGCCTGACCCTGAACCACGCCGCAGGGCAGCACCTCACGGGGGAATGGAAGAGTCTGCAAGGCAAAAATTTACAGGGCAGACGCCTGGCCGTGAGCCTCGCGCCACTGAAGGTGAAGGCGCTGCCGCTGAAGCTCCTCAACACGCCGGGCCTGCGCCAGTTACGCGCCGAGCAGCCGCTGACCTTCCTCAAACTCAACACCGCCTGGGCAAGAGTGACGGGCGGAGCAACCATGGGTGCTGTCCGCGAGCCACTGACCGGCATCGTCTATCCGCGCGTGGCGGGTGCGCCAGCGGCCCTGAGCGGCGCGCTGCAAGACCGGCAACTGCTGGCCGCCGCCGCCGCCCTCGACTGCAAGGCGCAAATCGGCGACAGTCCGTCCGACCAGGGCGACGGCTTCACGCTTGACGCCGCCGTGACCCGGCTGACGCCCCGGCTCGTGAGCCTGCACGAGAGCGCCAACTACTACTGCGGCGGAGCGCACCCCGACAACTTCGATACCGGCCTGATTCTGGACCGGCAAAGCGGGCAGATGGTCAAGTTCGCAGCGCTATGGCCGGGGCTAAACGCACAGAAACAATTCGAGCGCTACACCACGAAGTACCCCAAAGCGCAGGGGGCCGATTGCCTGGACGCTGTCAAGACTGGCGCACCCAACGCCGCCGACGGCCCCGCCTTCACCGGCTGGCTGACCCCCAGTGGGCTGACGCTCGTTCCCACCTTCCTGCCGCATGTGGTCGCCGCCTGCGCCGAGGCGGTCACACTGACTTACACCGAACTGCGCCGCCTGGCCGATCCTCACGGCCCTTACTTCGCTGACCTGGACCTCCGCTGACCCGCGCCAACAGGCCACGCCCCTTTTAGACCCTGCTCTTTTTAGATCCTGCTCACGCCCGGCGCATCCGGGCAGCCCAGCATGGGGGTATGGAACAACGCACACTCGGCAAGAACGGCCCCAAAGTCTCAGCAGTGGGCCTGGGCTGCAACAACTTCGGCGCGCGGCTCGATCAGACAGCCACCAATACGGTGGTGAGGGCCGCGCTCTCGCAGGGCATCACGCTGTTCGACACCGCCGACGTCTACGGTAACCGGGGCGGCTCGGAGGAGATGCTCGGCAGGGCGCTGGGTAAGGAGCGTGGGGCCATCATCCTGGCCAGCAAGTTCGGGCATGACATGGGCGAAGCGGGCAAGGGCGCGGCCCCGGCCTACATCCGCCGGGCGCTGGCCGCCAGTCTCAAGCGCCTGGGCACCGACTACCTCGACCTCTATCAGCTCCACACCCCCGATTCCGAGACGCCACTGGCCGATACACTCGGCACACTCGACGAGCTGGTCAGGGAAGGCGTGGTGCGGGCAGTGGGCTGCTCGAACCTCAGCGCCGCGCAGGTGCAGGAAGCCGCCCGCCTCACAAGAGAGAAGGGGCAGACACCGTTCATCTGCGCCCAGGACGAGTACAGCCTGCTGGTGCGGGACATCGAGGCCGAGCTGATTCCGGTGCTAAGCGACCTGGACATGGGCCTGCTGCCGTACTTCCCGCTGGCCAGCGGCCTCCTGAGCGGCAAGTACCAGCCGGGCCAGATTCCCGAGGGCACCCGCTTCGCCTCGTCGCAGGGCGCGCAGGACCGCTACATGACGCCGCAGAACTGGGACAGGGTGGCCGCGCTACGCTCGTTTGCCGAGCAAAAGGGGCACAATCTGCTCGAACTGGCCTTCAGCTGGCTGGCCGCGCAGCCCGTGGTCAGCAGCGTGATCGCCGGGGCCACCCGCCCGGAGCAGATCGAGCAGAACGTGGCCGCAGCCTCGTGGCAGCTCAGCGCCGAGGACCTCAGCGAGATTGACCGCATCACCGGCAAGCAAACTGAGGCCACAGTCTAAAGTCCAGCGTCCTCCTCGTTCAGCAGTGCCCAGGCCCGCACGTCCAGCAGCCCGGCAGGCGTCAATTTGAGGTCGGGAATGACACTCAGGCCCAGGAAACTGAGGGTGGTCAGCGCTTCGGGCAGCAGGCAGCCGCGCTCGTGCAGGGCCGTCTGGATGCCCTGTACCCGTGCAGCCACCTCTGCGGGCGGCAAATCGCTCATCAGGCCGCCGTAGGGCAGCGGTAGGCTGGCGATGACCTCGCCTCTGTCCACAATCACCACACCGCCCCCGAGCTGCTCGACGGCCAGCCCCGCTGCCCGGATGTCGGCGTCCCCCTCTGGTCCGGCGGCCCCGGCCATCACCAGATGGTGGGCGTCGTGCAGCACACTGAGCGCCACCGCGCCGCACTGCAGCCCGATGCCATGGGTCCAGGCGGCACTGATCAGCCCGCGCCCGTAGCGGTCCACGACGACCAGCTTGGTGTCGCCGCTGCCGGGTGCAGCTATGTAGGTCTCGATCTGGTCGGACCGCACACCGATGACCGGCCAGTGCGGCGGCACACTCAGGTCAGCTTGCTCAAGGCCTACTACATTCACCCCACCGCCAGGCAGGGGCGGGGTCAGCGCGGGCGAACTGAGCGCCGAGAGTGGTTGCCCACCGAGCCAGCACTCGGCCACCCCGAAATTCGTGAGGTCGTTGAGCAGCACCAGATCGGCGCGGAAGCCGGGGCCGATCACACCCACATCGTGCAGACCCCAGTACTCGGCAGGGTTGCAGGTGACCAGACCCAGAGCGTAGAGCGGATCGATGCCAAAGGCTACCAGTTGCCGGAGCTGATGATCGAGGTGGCCGCGCTCCAGCAGCCAGTCGGCCCCGATGTCGTCACTGACCAGTAGGGCACGGCGCGGCATGGAGCGCAGCACCGGCGTGAGTGCGGCCAGATTGCGTGCCGCCGATCCCTCACGCACCATCAGCCACAGCCCGGCACGCAGGCGATCAAGGGCCTCGGCCTGGGTGGTCGCCTCGTGATCGGAGTGGATGCCCGCCGCCGCGTAGGCTTGCAGCCGATCGCCACTCAGCCCCGCCGCGTGGCCGTCAATGCGCTTGCCGCGCGCCGCTTCCAGCGTGGCCCACACTGCCGCGTCCTGGCCCAGCACGCCGGGATAGTTCATCATCTCGGCCAGACCCAGCACCCCCGGCACCTTCAGGCCGCGCCCGATGTCGGCTGGCTCCAGCCGCACGCCGCCCTGCTCGAACACGCTGGCGGGCACACAAGACGGCTGCGAGGCCCACATCCTCACCCCGCTGCTGGCTCCAGCCTCCAGCATCCAGCGCAGGCCCGCCTCGCCCAGCACGTTCACGATCTCGTGCGGCTCGGCTATTACCCCAGTCGTGCCGCGTGGCCGCACGGCACGGGCGAAACTGGCCGGAGTCATCAGGCTCGACTCAATGTGAATGTGCGCATCGATGAAACCGGGCGAGAGATACTTGCCGTCCGCGTCGAACACCTCGGCAGCCCAGTAGTCCGGCCCCACCGCCGCGATGGAGCCGCCCGCGATGGCCACGTCGCCGCTCAGCAGTTCGCGGGTGGTCACGCTGACGATCTGGGCGTTGCGAATGACCAGATCGGCGGGTTCCTGCCTGAGGGCGACGCGCACGAGGCGTTGGCGCAGGGCCGTTTCGGGGGAAGAATCGGGCATGGGCCAATGTAATGTACTGGGCGACAGATTGTGGGAGGCTTCAGCTTATGGCACTTGCGTTCACTCCTCCCCCCACCGGGCAGGCGTCCTCAAGGGCGTCCGCTCCCTCCCCGGTGGGGAGTGGGAACAGGTCGCTCTCCTGTGGAGCTGTACCAGTCCGCTCGGGATGAAGCTTCCAGCGTTCCCAGTAACCGCTTACACCAACACTCCAGACTGTCGTGCGGTCATGGAGTGTCGCTGTGCCGAAGACTTGCCCGGCTAGCCAGGCTAGAATGCGAAATTGGTTTCAGGTTTTTCTTCCCCACTCTCTTTATGGGAACAGGTCGCGGGAGAGGCGAGGGTTGGGGAGGGGATGAATGAGTGAAGTGGTTGTCGTTTCAGTCAGTCCGCCGATCTGCCCTCACTGCAAAGAGCCAGGCCACTCACCCGAATTGCTGCTTTTGCGGCTCCGGCAGGCGGTAAGCCAGGTACACACTGGGCAGCAGCAGCAGCACGGCGCACAGGGCAGCGATGCTGGGCGAGGTCGCGTCGGCCAGGAAGCCCACCAGGAAGATCAGCATTCCAGCAAATCCCCACGAGAACCCCATCATGATGCTGCTGGCCACCGCGATGTGCCCCGGCGCGTATTCCTGGGCGGTGACGACGCCCACCGGAACGCTGGAATTGACCGCCGCGCCCACCAGAAAGGTCAGCGGATAAAACCACCACTGGCCGGGGTTGGAGTAGATCAGGGCGGCGAACAGCGGCAGGGTGGCGAGGATGGCACTCCGCAGCACCGGCACCCGCCCGATCTTGTCTGAGATGCGCCCACCCACGATGCCGCCCAGCGCCGAGGCCACCGCGAATACTGCCAGCGTGATGGCCACTTCCCTCAGGCCGTAGCCGCGCTCCACCAGAATGAACGGCAGCATGGTGTTATAGCCGATACTGGCCAGGCTCCGCAGCACCGCCATGCTCCACAGCGTCACCATCGGACCTCTGAAGATACCCAGATAAGCCTTGAGGGTCAGGCGCTTGGCCGCCGGGTGGTAGTCAGGCGTGATGAGATAACTGATGACACCGATGACCA
The DNA here is from genome assembly GCF_025244745.1 of Deinococcus rubellus. NCBI lineage: Bacteria > Thermotogati > Deinococcota > Deinococci > Deinococcales > Deinococcaceae > Deinococcus > Deinococcus rubellus. The sequence goes on along the minus strand of NZ_CP104213.1, from coordinate 1,216,656 downwards.
GACCGATCAGGCCGAACCAGTGGAGGTGTTGCAGGCCCGCGCTGGCAAACACCGGTCCCAGCGCCATACCCGCCGTGCCGCCCGCGCTGAATAGGCTGGCCCACAACCCACGCTGGCTGGTCGGACTGGAACGCGCCACGTAGGCCGCGCCCGACGGGTGAAAAAATCCGCTGCCCAGCCCCGCCACTGCCACCAGCAGCATCAACGCCCCGAACCAGGGCACGAACCCAATCAGGGTCAGGCCCAGCCCGGTGAAGACCGGTCCGAAGGCGGCCATCAGTCGGCTGCCCAGGCGCTCGCCAATGACGCCCAGCAGCGGCTGCAATACGCTGCTGGTCAGCGCGAAGATGCTGGAGAGCAGTGTGATGGCCGCAATGCTGACTCCGAATTTGCTTTGCAGCGCCGGTCCCAAGGGAGTCAGCATCGCACCGTAGGCGTCATTGATCAGATGGCCCAGCGTCACTGCCGTCGCAATGGCGGCTCCACTCTGAAAAGCGCGCGTTGTCACTATTCCCGTGCTCATTCTTATTCGCCCCTGCTGCCCGACTTGGCCCGACTCTTTTCACGTCAAGCTAACACGCGGGTGGGCAGCGGCCCTAGGCATAATGCAGTATTGACAAACGGCATCCACGATCTAAAAAAACCGCCCCCATCTCGGAGACGGCCTTCTAATCTAGAGGCTGGTGGACAGCCTATCCAAGGATGGGCCTGAGTTTAGTCAGTAACAGAACGCAGGCGGCGACGAAGTGGAAGCCGATCAAGGTCGAGGACAGCCGTTCCAGATCACGCCCCAATCGACGAAAGCGCGACAACCACGCCAGCGAACGTTCCACCACCCATCGTTTCGGCAGCAAGACAAATCCCCGTGAAGCGTCCGGACGCTTCACGACGATCAACTCAATATTGCTTTTGCGCGCCGCATTCTGCGCTTGTTCTCCGGTGTAGCCCTGATCGGCAAATACGACCTCCAGCATCCCACCTGTGAGCTCCTGGGCGCTGTGACACAGCGCCTCTACCTGCGCGCGATCCTGTTCGTTGGCCGGCGACGTGGTCAAGGTCAACAGGTGACCCAGCGTATCCACCGCCAGATGGACCTTGGTACCCTTGCGCTTCTTCGCTCCATCGAACCCGGCACGGTGACCACTTTCCGGGGTGCTTTGCAACGTGCGGCTGTCGATGATGATCGCCGTCGGCTCGCCGGCACGTTGCTGTTGAACGCGACTGAGCATCCGTCAGTCGTGTACGGCGTTCTCAAAGCACCCCGCTTCGAACCACCGCTTCGCCTGACTGCGGACCACTTCTGCTGGTGGAAGATCGTGCGGCAGAAATGCCCATTGCGCCCCCGTTCGACTCATCCACAACAACGCATTCAAGACCTCTCGCAGCGGAAATTTCCGCTGCGGGGCATCCTCAGGGGTTAAGGCCAGGTACGGCAATAAAAAGTGGTACGTCTCGTCATCTACATCACTTGGGTACGCACGGCGATCCATCCGTCCAGTTTGCCAGCGACAAAATCATCCCGTCAAACTTCGATTCCCTCTCAACCAGCCTCTAGGTGTGACGGATGCGGCGTTTAAGCTTTCCCGACGCTCCCCAGCACCCGCATCTTGTGCTCGATGACCTGGGACATCACGTCGCGGGCCGGGCCGAAGATCTTGCGGGGATCGAACTCTTTGGGATTGGCGTGCAGCACCTCGCGGATGCCCACCGTGCTGGCCAGCCGCAGATCGGTATCCACGTTGACCTTGGCGATGCCGTGCTGGCAGGCCTGGCGCAGATCATCGTCGTCGATTCCCGCTGCCTCGCCAATCTCGCCGCCCGAATCGCGGAAGCGCTGCACGATGTCGGCGGGCACGCCGCTCGATCCGTGCGCCACCAGCGGAATGGAGGTCATCTCACCGATTCTGGCGATGCGGGCCTGATCGATGTAGGGGCGGCCCTTGCCCTTGTACGCGCCGTGCGAGGTGCCGATGGCAATCGCCAGGTAATCGGTACCGGTCTGCTCGATGAAGCGCACCGCCTCCTCGGGATCGGTCAGGAAGGCGTCCTTCTCGTCCACGATGATGTTCTCTTCGATGCCGCCCAGACGGCCCAGTTCCGACTCCACACTGATGCCCATGGCGTGCGCGGCCTCGACGACGCGGCGGGTCTCGGCCACATTGTCGTCAAAGGTGTGGTGCGAGGCGTCGATCATCACCGAGGTAAAGCCCATCCGGATGGCGTTGAGGGCGCTGGCATACGAGGAACCGTGATCGAGATGCAGGGCGACCGGCACAGTGGCGCGGGCGGCGATGTCCTTGACGATGTTCGCCAGGTCCTGCCCGCCGTACTTGATGGCCCCCTCGCTCATCTGCACGATGACCGGCGAGCGGAGTTTCTCGGCGGTGTGAATGATCGCCTGGGTGATTTCCATATTGTTGGTGTTGAACGCGCCGACGCCGTATTTGCCAGCGCGGGCGGGAACCAGAATGTCTGAGCCGGTGACGAGCATAGTTGTTCCTCCTGAATGAATGGGGCTTGAAGCCTTGCGCCCAACACCATAGCAAGCGCGGCGCGGCGACCCTGGAATTGACATAGGTGGGGCAATTCCAGCCACATTCCGAAATACCCGGATGACCGGGGTGGGGGGCCGCTTGGCCTTCTCAGGGGGCCGGGGAGTAGCATGCAGCATGACGATCACCGACATGCCCAGCACGACCACCTGGAATGCGGCCTACTGGAATTCGCGCCTGAGCAGCCGCGCCCAGATCATGACCGCCAGCGCCATCCGCGAGATCCTGAAGATCACCCAAGAGCCGGACGTGATCTCGTTTGCGGGCGGCCTCCCGGCTCCGGAACTGTTTCCGCTGGACGCCATGAAGCAGGCCTTCACCACCGTGATGGAGAAGTACGGTCCCGCCGCGCTGCAATACTCCACCACCGAGGGCCACCTGCCGCTGCGCGAATGGATTGGCCGTCAGAGCAATATTCCGCCCCAGAATGTACAGATCATGACCGGCAGCCAGCAGGGTCTCGATCTGCTCGGCAAGGTGCTGATCTCGGAAGGCGACGTGGTGCTGGTCGAAAGCCCCACCTATCTGGGGGCCTTGCAGAGTTTCCAGCCGTACCTGCCGCACTATGTGGAGATGCCCACCGACGAGCAGGGCATCGACGTGGACGCGCTCGAAACTCTGCTGAAAACCACCCCGGCCAAGCTGCTCTACGCCGTGCCGAACTTCCAGAATCCCACCGGGCGCACCCTCAGTTTGGAGCGCCGCAAGCGTCTGGTTGAGCTGACCGACCGCTACGGTGTGATGGTCATCGAGGACGATCCCTACGGCAAACTGCGCTTCACTGGCAGTGAACTGCCCAGCCTCTACCAGATCGCACTGGAGCGGGCAGGCGGCGACCCCGATCAGGTCAACGTTATTTATTCGTCGAGCTTTTCCAAAACCCTGGCTCCGGGGCTGCGCGACGCCTGGGTGCAGGCGGCCATGCCGATCATCCAGAAGCTGATTCAGGCCAAGCAGGGCGCGGACCTTCACACGCCCACCCTCAACCAGATGATGATCGCCGAACTGCTCGACGACACCCTGCCGCGTCAGATCGAGATCGTCAAGAAGGCCTACGGCGAGCGTGCCCAGCAGATGCTCGCCCAGATCGGTCAGCACTTCCCCGAGGGCGCGCAGCACACCGTGCCGCAGGGCGGGATGTTTCTGTGGGTCACCTTGCCGGAAGGCGTCAACACGACGGCGCTGCTGAGTAAGGCGGTGGAGCGCAAGGTCGCCTACGTGCCGGGCAGCCCCTTCTACGCGCTGGGCGGCGGCGAGAACACCCTGCGCCTGAGCTACTCCAACGCCACGCCCGAGCAAATCGAACGGGGCATGAGGGCGCTGGGCGAAACATTTACCGAAGCGCTGGGCTGAGCTTCCTTGGCTGACCGGGCTGGGGGCTGATCAGCGCGCCCAGTCCGGTTGATTTGGGTAGGCAGGGGTGCACCCAGAGCCGCTACGGCGTGTGCAGGTACGCCGCAATCGCGTCGGCAATCGCTCCGGCGATGCGGTCGCGGTAGGCGGGAAGGGCCAGCTTGGGACCTTCGGTGGGGCTACTTCCAAAACCGATCTCGGTCAGGATGGCCGGGGTGGTGGGGTTCTTGATGACGTAAAAGGCGTCGGACTTGACCCCCCGGTTGGTGGCGCTGGTGACGCTGATCAGGCTCTGCTGCACTCTGATGGCCAGATCGCGCGAAAAGGCCAGCTTGGCCTGCGCCACCAGATCGCCCAGCAGGTTCTGGGCGGTGGTGCTGGCCCGCTTGGTCAGCTCCTGGCCGAGACTGCCGCCACCGTTCTCGAACACCGCCGTGCTGCGGCTGCTGCCCGAGAGCGGCGCGCCGAAGTAGTAGGTTTCGATGCCCTGGGCGCTGTCTGGCCCTGAGTTGACGTGAATGCTGATAAAGGCCCCCACCTTGCCGTTGTTGGCCAGCCGTGAGCGGGCATCGAGGTCCTGGGTGAGGTCGGTGCTGATCTGGGTGTCGCCCGTGCGCGTCATGATGACCTTGATGCCGCGCGCCTGCAATCTGGCCCGCACCCGCAGCGCCACATCCAGGGTCACGTCCTTCTCAGTGATCCAGCGACTGGACATGCCAGGGAACACCCCGCCGTGTCCCGGATCGATGACCACCGTCACGGGCGAATTGCCCCTGGCGGGGCGGCTGAGTGGCGTGACGGGCACCGAGATTTTCTTGGGCAGCGGATTTTTGGCCGCCAGACTTTTGGTTGCCAGAACGGAACCCGCGCCACTGAGCGGCACGTCCACCACCAGCCGGGCCGGTTGCACGCCGCTGGCAGGCAGCACCTGCACCGTCGGCTGACCTGCGCCGCCCAGGGTTGGGCCGCTCAGCGTCAGGGTCAGGCGGCTGCCGCTGATCTGGTAGCGGCTCAGGCCGGGCACGTCCAAAGGGCCGGATTCGCTCTTCAGGACGCCGCCCAGTTGCACCGTGTAGGTCTGGGCGGCAAGCTGGCCGCTGGCGGTGATGACGCCAGGCAGATCGAACACCAGGCGGGTGTAGCCCAGGTGACTGCCGATCCGGGGGGCCGCTGCGACGGGCGACGAGAGCAGCGCGCCGCTGAGGATCAGGACAAGAATCAGAAACAAGCGCTTCACAAGAAGGGCCACTTTAGCGCCTTCTCATGAAAAGTGAAGCTAAAACTCGCGACGGGCACGGCCTCAGAAGCCCGGACCGCCAACAAGCGGGCCGAAAGGGGACCGGTCAGATCAACCCCCCGTCAGCCGCAGGCTTTAAGGTTGCGGACATGAAACGCGCCCTTCTCGTATCAGCCCTTGCCCTGATTCCTGCCCTGACCGCGCCCAGCCTGGCCCAGAGCAGTTCGGCCTTCGGACTGCAAATCACGCCGCGCGGCGCTCAGAACCTCAATCTCGCCACCGGCATCACCGACCTGCCGCAGGGCGGCACGATACGCGACAACAAGGCCGGGATCAAGGTGGTGGCCAACTTCATCAGCATCAAGACCGGCGAGAGCCTGAGCGCCACAAGCGCCGTGCTGACCACCCGCCAGGGCGGCACCCTGCGCGCCCAGCAGATCACCTACAACCAGAAAGCCTCGCTGGTCACGGCCACCGGCACGCTCAGCTACTCCGACAACCGGGTGAAAAACCTCAGCGCCCAGACTATTTACGTGGACACCCGCAGCGGCGCGGTGACAGCGGTGGGCAATGTCAGTGCGGCCACCCCGGCGGCCAGCGCCGCGCAGATGGTGGCCCTGCCCACCAAGGCGGCCATCCTGCTGCGGGGGGGGTAAAAGTCACGACACTCGGGCAGGCGGTCAGCGGCGAGAGCGTGCTGCTCAACCTGGTCACCGGCCAGGCCCAGACCGAGGCCAGCCCGAGCGCCCTGGCTCCCTTCGCCCCCTACCTGCGGTGAGCGGTCTGTCAGGCGGCTCGGGTGGGAACATGAACGCCCCCGCTTCCTGGCCTCAACGAGCGCTCCCATTACGAACGATACGGTCACGAACGTTGCTGGGCGGCTTACTCGCCTGTGTGGCAGGCAGCGCCCTGGCCCAGACCGCCGCTGCCAATCCGGTGATCCGCCAAGGGACATACACCGTCCGGGTGCCAACTGGAGCCAGAACCCTGGTGATGTCGCGGGGCAACGCGGCACTGTCTCTCACCGGTCTGCCCGCCAAACTCAAACAGGTGATTATCAAGTTCGACGTCTCGGCGGCGAAATACAGCGATACGCTGGTCACTGCTTACAGCAGCACCACCGGGAAGACCAGTTCCACACTCACGACCCGTTTCGTCGGACCATTTGACGTCTTGCCGGTTCGGGGCGGCCAGATCAATCCAGCACTCAACGCCTGGACAGTGCTGTGGAGCAGCATCCAGCCCGGCACCAGCAGCTTTACTTTCACGCTGAACGGCAAGGCCATGACTGGCCGTGAGGCTGCCCAGCCGTTCAAGGTGAGGATGCTGTTCAGTAAGAGGACAGCCGCCCAGCTCAAGAAACAGACCGCGCTGCGCCCGCCCCGGAATCCCTAGCCTGCAAGGTGCCCTAGACTGAGCGCCGTGATTGACCTGGTGATCCAGAAAAAGCCGCCTGCGGGCCTGCGAAGCGAGCTGCGGGCCGCGCTGACGGCGACCCTGCGGCATTTTGGGGTGGAAGACAAGGAAGTGACGGTGGTGCTGGTCTCGGACCGGGCTATTCGGGCACTGAAACTGGAGCACTGGGGCGAGAACGCCGCCACCGACGTGCTGAGTTTCCCGACCTACGAACCGGGTGATCCCTTCGTACCGCCGCACCTGGGCGACATCATCATTAGCCTGGACACCGCCCAGCACCAGGCCGACGCGCGCGGCCACAGCCTCACGCGCGAGGTGGCGCTGCTGGCCAGTCATGGCCTGACCCACCTGGTCGGCCATGACCACCCGCACGCCGACGGCCTGGGCTTCGAGGAGGGCGCGCAGGGAGCCGAGTGGCAAATCTTCCACGACGCCTGGCGAGCAGCCCAGACGGCCCTGAAGGCCAACCAGACCCCGTGAAGCCCGCGCCTGCGCCTTCCGCCTCGGCGCTGAGCTGGCGGCGTTGGTGGCGCTCGGCGGGCTTTGCCTGGGCCGGACTGCGCCGCACCTGGAGCACCCAGCCGAATTTCAGAATCGAGGTGTGGCTGGGGGTCGTCGCCAGCGGACTGTGCCTGGCACTGCGGGTCTCCCCCGCCCCGGTGCTGCTGTGCTGCGGGCTGGTGCTGGGCCTGGAACTCGTCAACACCGCCGCCGAGGCGCTCACCGACCTGATCAGCCCCGAATGGCACCCACAGGCCAAAATCGCCAAGGACGCGGCGGCAGGCGCGGTACTGGTCGCCAGCATCGTCAGCGTGCTGGTGGGCCTGGCCGTGCTACTGCCGCCACTGGCCGCGCTGATTCGTCCCGCCCTGTCATCTCAGCCCTGACAGGCCCTGGCACCCCCATGCTATGCTGATCGTTCGATGGACGAATTTCCCGGTTGTGGTCACCCGAGTGGCCGCCGATCCAGCCGGAGCATTCTTGTTCAGCAGGAAAATACAGCCACCACGCCCGGAGTCTTTGTGCCCGTGGTGGCTCAGGCGCTGGGAGCGCCGCACAGATGAATGATTGGATTGGAGTCGGTGCCCTGGTGCTTCTGGTGCTGCTCAACGGATTTTTTGTGGCCGCCGAGTATGCGCTGGTCAGCGTGCGGCGCACCCGCATCGACCAGCTGGCCGAGGACGGCTCGTCAGCAGCGCGCACCGTGCAGCAGGTGCTGGCACACCTCGAACAGTACATCGCAGCGGTGCAGCTCGGCGTCAGCATGATGAGCCTCCTCATCGGCTTTATCGCCGTACCAGCCACTGTGCACCTCTCGCAACCGCTCTTCACGGCGCTGGGCGTGCCGGAGAGGTGGCTCACGCCGTTCTCGTTCGGGCTGGCCTTCGTGCTCTCGACCACCCTGCACATCGTCTTCGGCGAACTGTTTCCCAAGTCGGCGGCCTTGCAGCGCAGCGAACGGGTGGCGATGATGTTCGCGCCGCCGCTGGTGGCCTTTACCATCGTCTTCAGGCCAGTTATTTTCGTGCTCAACGCTTTCGGGCGCGTGGTGCTGCGGACCTTCGGCTTTCAGCCGGTGGCCGGGCACCACACCAGCTATTCGGAAGAGGAGATCCGCATGATCGTCTCGGCCAGCTCGCAGGAAGGGGTGCTGGAAGACGACGAGCGCGAACTGGTCTACAACGTGTTCGATCTGTCGGATACGGCGGTTCGCAGTGTGCTGACCCCGCGCGGCGAGATGATCGTGGCCGACGGCGCGGCCCCCATCCGGCGTTTACTCGAACTCAACACTGAGCACGGCTACTCGCGGGTGCCGGTCTACCAGGACAACCCCGACAACATCGTGGGCGTGGCGCATACCAACGACGTGTTGCAGCACCTCGAAGACCTCGATCAGATGACGGTGGCCGAACTGATGCGCCCCACCTTCTACGTGCCCGAGAGCATGAGCATCAAGGACCTGCTCACCAAGATGCGCCAGAAAAAATCGCACCTGGCCATCGTGGTAGACGAGTTCGGCGGCACTTCCGGGCTGGTCACGCTGGAAGACGCCCTGGAAGAGATCGTGGGAGAAATCTACGACGAGACCGACGAGGAAGAGGAACCGCTGGTGCAGCAACTCGCCGAGAATATCTATCTGATGGACGCTTCTCTGACGGTAGACGCGGCCGAAATCTACCTCGGCGACGCCCTCGAAGACGAGGAGGGCGAGTTCGAGACGCTGGCGGGCTTCGTCACCAACCACTTCGGCGACATTCCCGAGCCGGGAGCCGAATTCGTTCATCAGGGCTGGCTCTTCACCGTCGAGGAAGCCGACGAACGCCGCGTCTCGAAAGTGCGGGTCAGCCGCGCCGAACCCACCCCCCCCGAGGAGAGTCATGACCCCACACACAAAGACGCCAGCAAATCCGCATCCTGATCCTGAACTGCTGGCCACCGCCAAGGCTGCCTTTGAGCGGGCCTACGCGCCCTACAGTCACTTCAAGGTGGGGGCAGCGCTACGGACACCCGGCGGCCAGGTGTTTGCCGGGGCCAACGTAGAAAACGCCAGCTACGGCCTGGGCCGCTGCGCCGAGCAGTCGGCCATTCAGGCGATGGCCAGCGCGGGTGAGCGTCAATTTACTGAGCTGGTGGTCTACGCCGACGCCCCCACGCCCGCCACACCCTGCGGGGCCTGCCGCCAGGTGCTGTTCGAATTCAGTCCTGCCGCCCAGGTGTACTGCATCAACACACAGGGCCAGATACTGAGCCATATGGTGGCCGACTTCCTGCCGCACGCTTTCCAGTTGGAAGAGGGCTAAAACCACGGTGTCAAGTCAGATAAATAAAAGATTAGATTTACGTGTGGAGAATTGATTCACAAAAAGCTGTTTTCTGGCGACTGAGAAGGTCTCCTCGAAAAGTGAGAGTTGATCCCATCTCAAACACTCATCTCCACATGAAGATTTGCTAAAATACCCACATGTCAAATGCCTCTGTTCAGCGCTACGTCGCCCTACTGACGCTGGCGTTCAGCTTGGCCGCCTGCAGCACCCTGCCCACACCGCATGCCCAGCTCCAGGGCAGTCAGGGGGCCGCGCCTCTATTGACCAGCGGCCCGACCAGGGTCGGCGTCCTCAGCCTGGCGACCAGCAGCACCCTGGTGGTGGGCCAGAGCAAAACCTTTAACGTCTTCGTCGGCGGACAACCGGCTGGCCCCGGCCAGCTCACCTGGACGACCAGCAACGCAGGCGTGGTCAGCGTGACCCAGGGCGGCACCATCAAGGCCGTCCGTCCGGGCAGCGCCACCGTGCGCGCTGCCGTCGCGGCGTCCCCATCCGCCTTCCTCGACTTTCCGGTGACGGTGACGGCAGCCAGCACCCCGGCCCCGACGCCGACCACCAGCACCTACGCCCAGCGGGTACTGGACCTCACCAACGCCGCCCGCGCTGTTGCGCGCACCTGCGGTAGTGTCAGCGCGCCCGCCGTGCCTGCGCTGGGCCTCAGCCTGCAGCTCACAGCAGCCTCGCGAGGCACGCCAGCGACATGGCCAACCTGAACTATTTCAGCCACACCAGCCAGGACGGGCGCACCTTCGATCAGCGCATCAGCGCCGCCGGGTACAGTTGGAGTGCCATAGGCGAGAATATCGCCGCCGGGCAGCCCACCCCAGAAGCGGTGGTGGCCGGATGGCTCAGCTCGCCGGACCACTGTACCAACATCATGGGTGCGCGCTTTACCCAGATGGGCCTGGGCTACGCGGCGGGCGGCAGTTACGGCGTGTACTGGGTACAGGACTTCGGCAGACCGCGCTGAGAAGAAAGGCAGCGGGTTGACATTCCATCAATCCGAATCGCAGTGGGTAGTCTCGTGAACGAAAGCGGGACGCCTCAAACGGTCTCCGTCTGTCTTGGGCAGAACGGCACCTACCGGGCCTGCCCGCTGGTCGGGTCAACAGTTGTTGCATCACTGATTGACCGGAATCCTTGTCACTGGTTGTAGTTGATGCTACCCTTGGCCACCAGCCCCAGATTGACCTCGCGGCTCTTGCCGTCATTGCTGAGGGTCAGCTTGATCTGGTCTCCGACCTGACGGCGGCGCAATTCGAAAATCACGTCGTTGCTGCTGCGGGTGCGGATGCCGTCCACGGCGGTGATGGTGTCGCCCAGAGCGGTGAGCTGATTCTTGGCGTCGTAGGCGGCCCCGCGCACGCCCGCCGCTGCTGCCGGGCCGCCCGGCACCACCGCAGAGACCACTCCGCCGGAAGGTGTGGTCAGGCCGTCATGCTGACTGTCGAACACCAGACCCACCGCCGGAACGTCGCGCTTCTGGCCCGCTTCCAGCGCCAGCACCAGCGGGCCAGTCCGGGTCACCGGCACCGCGTAGGAGGTGATGGTCTTTCCCGCGTCGTTGACCCGCACGTAGCTGACCACGCCCATCACCTCGCCCTGGGCGTTCAGAATCGGGCCGCCGCTGTCGCCAGGAGCCAGCGGCGCACTCATCTCCAGGGTGTTCTGAGGAAAGTCGGCCTGGCCTGCCCGCGCGCCCAGCCGCAGCAGCCTGCCGGTGCGGGCCTGGAGAAAGTCGCCGCCACTGTTGCCGATAGCCAGTATCCCCTCGCCGATGCGGGGCGAGCTGGCCGCCAGCTTGAGAAACGGCAGCGGGCGGCGGGCATCGATCTTGAGCAGTGCCACATCGGCGGCGTTGTCGAAGGCCGTGACGCGGGCGCGGTAGACCTGACCGCTGAGGGTCTTGACCCGGATGAGCTGTGCGCCGTCCACCACATGGTAAGCGGTCATCACCTCGCCGTCGCCGGAAATCAGAAAGCCGGTGCCAAGACCGCCTTCCAGGCCGCCGTTGCGCGCTGGGCTGAGCTGATCGATCTGCACGGTGGCCGGGCGCGACTGACCGAACAGGGCGCGGGTGGTCTGGGGCAACGGATCATTCAGTGGCGCGACCTGACTCGGCGGGCCGAACCCCAGCGCGCCGGGGTCCCGCTGCGGTAGAAAATACGCCGCGCCAGCGATCAGTAGCAGTACGGCGGGCCAGGGCGAGACCTTCATAGCCCCAACTCTAGCGCCGCGTGCCGCCCGCCAAGGGTGCCGGACGGCACGGTGCGGTGGTCGGGGGGTTCAGGTGTACACCCGCTGTCAGGAGTTTGAACGAGGGTCTTTTTATACTGGCGACATGTTTAGACGCCCGCGTCCCCAGACTCCGGCCCCGCCGGACACCACACCGGCCGTTGCGGTGGAGCTTGCACCCCAGGCAGTGGCCGGACTGCCCAGCGCCTACCAGGAACCCGACACCGGCAAACTGCTCGGCGAACTGCTGTCCCGGCCCAGCCCCGAGGGACTGCTGGAAAACGCTTTGTCACAGGTGGCCGAGCGGGTGGGCGGCGACGTGAAGGGCTACGCGGTGCTGCGCCGGGGCCAGGACCGGGTGGTGGCGGTGCTGCTCTACCCGCGCCGACTGGTGGGCCTGAGTCTGTCCGGTCCCTGGACGGCGGCCCGCCCGCGCCTGACCACCAACGGCACCAGCGAACTCTACGCCATGAACGACGAGATGCTCCATCCACAGTTTGACGAGGCGGGCATGAATCAGGTCAGCGCCTCGCTGGTGCTGCCGATTGCCAACAAGGGCCGCAGCCTCGGCGCGCTGGTGCTCGACCGCTTCAAGGGGGGGTTCAGTCAAGAACAGCAAGACAGTGCCCAGAAACTCGCTGGGGTGGTAGGACCACTGCTGGGCCTGATGGACGCCCGCGAGGAGGCCCGCGCCACTGCCCGCACCATCGCCTCGGCGGTGGCCGAGATGACCGAGAGCCTGGATTTCGACTCGGTGGGTCACGCCCAGTCGGTGGCCGATGTGGCGGTGCGGCTGGGACGCAGCCTGGGCCTGGCCGAGCGCGAACTCGACGAGGTGTGGTTTGCCGCCGTCCTGCACGACGTGGGAAAGCTTCACGGCGAGGAAGACCACGCCCAGGTCAGTGCCAACGTCCTGCACGGGGTGAGCAGTCTGGGACAGGCTCAACTGGCAGTGCGCCACCACCACGAGCGCTGGGACGGCCAGGGCACCCCCGACAAGCTGGTCGGCGAGGACATTCCACTCTACGCCCGGATTCTGGCTGTCGCCAACGCCTATGTACGGACCGGCGACCTCGACGTGCTGCGCGGCCAGGCAGGGAAGGCGCTTGATCCCAAACTGGTCGGGCTGCTGGAGCGCAGCGTTCACTGACCTCCCGCTGCGGCGCTGCGCCTTGCTGCGGTGCCCAGAGCGTTTGACCGACACTTGTTGCAAGCTTCACCTGTTCACCAGCGGCATCTGACCCACGCCACAGCGCGCCGCGCCCGCTATCATGTGCGCCGTGCAGCGGGCCATTCTCTTTCCGACTCTGGAGCGTCTCTACGGCCCGCTGACACCGCTCGATTCGGGCATGCAGAGCCGGGTCTACACTGACGCCTCGCGTGAGCGGGTGGTCAAGGTGTACCGCAACCATCTTGGCGAACACCGTACCGAGGCCGCCAATATGCGCCGCGCTGGCATGGGCGCGTGGGTACTGGACGTTCACGAGACCGACGGGGTCGAGGCGCTGGTGATGCGCCGCTTTGGAGGCCACCCGCTGCTCGAGGCCGACGTGCGCCGCGCCCTGCCCGCGCTGCGCCGGATTCTGTCGGCACTGCACCAGGAACGCCGGGGCCGCGTGGATTTGCCCCGGCTGCGCGAGCGGCTCAAGCGCTTTCGCAGCGCGCTGGCCCCCTATCCGCTCGACGACGTGTTCGCAGCCATCGAGGAGCCGCTCGCACTCGGGGCGCTCGACGTGCCCGCCGCCTTTTGCCACCTCGATTTGTGGCAGGACAACATCCTGATCAACGACGAAAGCGGCGAGGTGCTGGTCATCGACTGGACCAAGGCCGCCTGGGATGACCCGATGCGCGATCTGGCGCTGCTCAAGACCGGCACGCTGGATCTGCTGCCGCGTCTGGAAAGCATGCAGGCGGCGCTGGAACTGGTACCGCCGGACCAGAGTTCGCGCACCCGCTTCCGGGCGTACCTGGCCCACAGCTACCTGCACGACCTCTACTGGTTTCTGATGAACGAGCCATATGAGTTCGAGGCGCAGCGCCGCGTGAAAGTGCAGCGGGCGCGCCATGCGCTGGCGCATCTCCCGGGCTGAGTCGCAGTCAAGTCTTTCCTATCTTTTCTTTACGCGGCAAACCAGCCCTATGAAAACCGTGCAGATGACCATACACCATCGCACTTCTCTCGGCGGTTGACCGTGCAGCGGGCGAGGGGCAGGGAAACCTACACGCGTTGCAGTCCAGGCCGAACTCAAGTACCGACGCAATCCGCGTTGGAAGAAGTGCACCGCTGGAGATTGCAGGCGAGCCTGAAGCCATGTCGCAGTTGCCCTGCTGACGACCTGCGCACTCAACCGCCTCACAGGTCATTCTGGACAACATTCAGACCGCGCGCCAGAAGAGCCTGAGCAAGTCAATCTCTCCTTATCTCCTCACTTCAGCAAAGCGAAATGCAGCGGGCGGCCATGTTCACGCTTGAACTGGACCTCCTCGCCCGAGACGCCCCAGCCTTGCCTGCTGCGCTACCCTGAACGCCATGACCACACCCAAATCCATCCCCGCCAAAGTCACGGTGGCCGACCATCCGCTGATTCTGCACAAGCTCTCGCTGATGCGCGACGTGCATACCGGCGTCAAGGAATTTCGCGAACTGGCCGGGGAGATCAGTCTGCTGCTGGCCTACGAGGCCATGCGCGACCTGGAAACGATGCCGGAAACCCTCAGCACCCCACTGACAACTGCCGAGTTCCCGATGCTCAGCGGCAAGAAGCTGGCGCTGGTGGCGATCCTGCGCGCCGGGCTGATCATGGCCGACGCGATGGTGCGTCTGGTTCCGGCGGCCAAGGTCGGCCACATCGGCCTCTACCGCGACCCTCAGACCCTCAAGCCGGTGGCCTACTATTCCAAGCTGCCGCAGGACATCGCCGAGCGCCGGGTGTTCGTCACCGACCCGATGCTGGCAACAGGCGGCTCGGCGGTGGCCGCCATCCAGACCCTCAAGGACGCGGGCGCGCAGAGCATCAAGCTGATGACCATTCTCAGCGTGCCGGAAGGCATCGCCGTGGTGCAGGCCGCCCACCCCGATGTGGAGATCGTGACGGCGGCCATTGACGAGGGCCTCAACGATCACGGCTACATCATGCCGGGCCTGGGCGACGCGGGAGACCGGATCTACGGTACCAAGTAGCAGGTGGGGTGTGGGTTATCGGGCCTGGTCTTCTCCCATAGCCCACACCCGGCAACCCACAGTTCAACCTTGCCCCGCGTAGACTGACTTCTAGTTTATGGACCAACTTCGCACCTTCGCGCAGCACCTCGGAATCGCCGATCTTTTCGGGCGCGGCTTTCTGGCCGTGCTGCTCACCTTTGTCACGGCGGCCATCATCACCTGGCGCTTCATTCCGCAGGTGCGTGACTTCGCGCTCAAGGTGGGCTGGGCCGATATGCCCAATGAGCGCCGCCTCAATACCGTACCGGTGCCCAACGCGGGCGGGCTGGCGATCTTCGCAGGCTTTGTCATCAGTATCGTGGTGGGCTGGACTTTGCGGCCCATCGTCATCGAGCAGGTCAACATTCAGGTGCTGGCGATTTTGCTGGGCGCGACACTACTGGTTCTGGTGGGCTTCATTGACGATCAATACGGCCTGACCCCGCTCTTCAGACTCGGCGTGCAGGTCCTCTCAGCGGTGCTGCTTATGGTCAACGGGCTGCGAATCGACTTCAATTCCATTCCCTTCTTGCCCGTCATTAACGGCGAAGTCTCCAACATCCTCAGCGTCTTCCTGACCATCGTGTGGGTGGTGGGCCTGACCAACGCCATGAACCTGCTCGACGGTGTGGACGGTGTGGTGGGCGGCGTGGCCTTCATCGCCAGCATGGTCTTGCTGGTGACAGCGGCGCAGTTCACGGACCGGGCCGCCGCCGTCATTCTGCTGGCGGGTTTGGGCGGCGCGGCACTGGGCTACCTGCGCCACAACTTCAACCCCAGCCGCATCTTCATGGGCGACGCCGGATCGACGCTGTTCGGCTACACCCTGGCCGCTGTCAGTTTGCTCGGCACCCTCAAAATCAGTGCGGGTGCAAGCCTGCTGGTGCCGCTCCTGATCATGGCCCTGCCGATTCTGGACACCACCCAGGTTGTCGTGGGCCGCCTGGCACGCGGCATTCGCAACCCACTGGCGCACCCCGACAAGACCCACCTGCACCACCGGGTCCTGGCCCGTACCGGCAACGCCCGGCGCACCTCGGTGGCGCTGTGGGGGGTGGCCCTGGTGTGCGGCGTGGCGGGCATGTTCGCCCAGGGCATCGGCACGCTGACGGTGCTGATTACGGCGGTCTTCATCGCGGGCAGCTTGTGGTTCGTGGCCGCCCGCCGCATCCGCGCCCAGCTGATCGAGGTCGCGCAGGGCCGCAAGGAACTCAACTAAAGGAAACTTCCCCATGAAAAAGATCGTTCTCGCCTTCGGGACCCGTCCGGAAGCCACCAAGATGGCCCCCGTCTACAGCGCCCTGCAAGCCCAACCGGGCCTGACCCCGCTGATTCTCTCGACAGGGCAGCAGCGCCAGCAGCTCGACGGGGCGCTCGCCGCTTTCGGCCTGACCCCCGACGCAGACCTCAACGTGATGACCGAGCGCCAGACGCTGGCCGACCTGACCGGAAAAATCGTGCCCCAGGCAGGCAAAAAGCTGCGCGAGCTGGGGGCCGACATGGTGCTCGTTCACGGCGACACCTCCACCACCTTCTGCGTGGCGCTGAGCGCCTTTTACGAGGGCATTCCGGTGGGCCACGTGGAAGCCGGACTTCGCAGTGGCAACATGCAGGAGCCGTTTCCCGAGGAAGCCAACCGCCGTCTGACCGGGGTGCTGAGTAGCCTCGATTTCTCACCGACGAATGGGGCGGCCGACAATTTGCGGCGCGAGGGCAAAGCCGAGACGGGCCTCTTTGTCACCGGGCAGACCGCCGTGGACGCGGTGCGGATGGTGGCCGGGCGGGCGGCGCTCAGGGCCGAATGGCAGGCCAGGCGCGACGCCGGGCAAAAGCTCGTCACCATCACCATGCACCGCCGCGAGAATCTGCCGGTGATGCCCGAACTGGCCCAGGCCCTGGCCGACGTGGCCCGCGCCCATCCGGAGCTGCACTTCGTGTATCCGGTTCACCTCAACCCCGCCGTGCGCGAGGCGGTGCAGCCTGCGCTGGGCAACCTCACCAATGTGGAACTCACCGATCCGCTGGACTACCAAGACATGGCCCCACTGATGGCCGCTTCCGAGTTGCTGGCCACCGATTCTGGCGGCTTGCAGGAGGAGGGCGCGGCGCTGGGTGTGCCGGTGGCGGTCCTCAGGAACGTGACCGAGCGGCCCGAGGGACTGGTGGCAGGCGTGCTGAAACTGGCCGGAAACGACGGCGCTCAGGTCCGCCGGACGCTGCTGGAGTTGCTGGGCAGTCCCGAAACGCTGGCGCGGATGCGGGCCTCGCGCAACCCCTACGGCGATGGCCACGCCGGGGAGCGCGTCGCGCAGGCGGTGGCCTGGCACTTCGGGCTGGCCGAGCGACCTGCCAACTGGGGCGGGTAAGCGGACCTATTCAGGACGTAGCACAGCCGCGACCTCAGAACTGATTCAGGTACTCGTCCACAAAGAGGGGCGTTTGCAGCGGCAGATATCCAGCGGCGGTGGCGGCGTCATCCCGGCTGCCGAGCAGCTTCATGATCGCCGCGCCGGTCTGGGCGTAGGCAGCCACATCGGCCTGAAAGGTTTTGGGGACGTAAAAGCCCGTGGCCGCCGCGTCTTTGGGCTTCCAGGCTTTCAGCGCGCTCAAACGGTCATTGAAGGCCGTGCGCGAGAAGGTCAGGCTGCCTGCGTACTGCGGCCCCACCTGTGCGCCGAGACTGCTGGACGCCAGTACCGCCAGGCTGGAGAGCGTCTGTTCCAGCGCCGGATAGCTGCGCGGCACGGCGTGAGTGTGGATGGTGCCGCCGCCCGCCATCACGTAGGCCAGCCCACCCTCCTCGGCCCGGAGCTGCCGGTAGAGCGTCCGCAGCCGCCCCAGGCGCTCGCGCAGTTGCGGCGACTGGGCCAGTTGAGCACCGAGGCGCGCCGCCTGACACCCGGCGTACTCAAAGCTACTCTGGTCGGTGGCGGCCTCGCTGACCTGGGTACCGAGCGCCAGCAGGTTGTAGGTGTCGGCGTCCAGCCTGACGGCCACCGAACATGGAATTGGTGCGGCCTGAGCGGGCAAGGCAGTGAAGGCGAAACCGAGCAGCAGTGCGGCAACCAGCGGCAGAGGGCGTGACATACTCCATTCTTTCACGCGCCCCAGATACATCTCAGCCCTCGGCTTTGGCTTCCCGCTGCATCAGGACCGCCAGGGCTTGCTGCGGCGACAGGCGGCCTTCCGAGACGGCAGCGACCCCCTGCACGATAGGCAATTCCACGCCGCTTTCCTGCGCCCAGGCTGAGAGCAGCCGCGCCGTACGCAGCCCCTCCACCACCTTGCCGCCCTGCTCTGGTGCTTCACCGCGCGCCAGCGCTTCCCCGGCGGCACGGTTACGCGAGTGGCGGCTGGTGGCGGTGGCGACCAGATCACCCAGCCCACTCAGGCCGTAGACCGTGTCGTCCTGCGCGCCCTGGCCATCGAGGTAGCGGGCCATCTCGCGCAGGCCGCGTGTGATGACGCTGGCGCGGGCATTGTCACCGAGCTGGAGGCCGTCGCCCAGACCCGCCGCCACCGCCACCACATTTTTGAGAACGCCGCCGAGTTCGACGCCCGGCACGTCCAGGCTAGTGTAGACGCGCAGGCTGGGCGTCATCAATTCGGCCTGCACCGTCCGGGCAAAGGCCTCGTCCCGGCTGGCGACCACCGTGGCGGCGGGCAGGCCCAGACCAATCTCCTCGGCGTGGTTGGGGCCGCTCAGCACCGCCACCCGTCCGAAGCCGAGCGAGGCGGCCAGCTCGCTGAGCCGGGTGCCGCCGGGAGCCAGTCCCTTGGCGCACAGCACCACGCCCAGCGAGCGCGGCAGGGCGCTGAGCAGCCCACTCATGCCCACGCTCGGCACCACCAGGAAGGCGAAGTCGGCCCCGGCGACGGCGGCGCTCAGATCGCTGGTGACGCTGACCGATTCGGGCAACGCCACGCCCGGCAGGTAGGCGGCATTGAAGCGGCTGCGGCGCAGCTCACCAGCCAGCACTTCCCTCCTGGCCCAGAGGGTGACGTTCGGATGGGTCTGGGCCAGCGTGCGGGCCAGCGCCGTGCCCCAGCCGCCCGCACCCAGCACGGCCAGGCGGGCGGCACTCAAGGCCGGTTCGCTCACGGCTGTCCCCGGCGGGCGAACACCCAGACGCGCGGGCTGTCCGGCTCCGGCGGCGCGTAGTCGGGGTATTCCAGAATCTCCCAGGTCGCAAACCCCGCTTCCCGCAGGGCACTCTCCAGTTCAGCGGGATCGTAGCCGCGCTCATGGTGGGTCTCCACGAACTCCTCGCCGTCGTGCTCGCCGCCCAGCAGGCGGCAGAATGCCTGCACCACCCCCAGCTTCGAGGCGGCGTCGTAGCGGTGCGACCAGTGGTAATGCACCTCCGAGCCGTCCGGCAGCGGCTCCAGCCCCTCGATACTGTCACCTTCCCACAGCTCGCGCACACCCAGTCGGGTATTCACGTCGAAAGCCAGCAGGCCGCCCGGCGCGAGGTGGGCGTGGCTGCGCCCCAGGGCCGCCAGCAGATCGCCCTCGGCCACCAGGTTATTGAGGCTGTCGAAGACGCAGGTGATCAGGTCGAAGGTCTGATGCAGGTCGAAGGTTCGCAGATCGCCCGGCACGAACATCACGTCCGGCAGCCGGGCGGCGGCCACTGACAGCATCTCGGCGCTGGCGTCCAGCCCCGTGACACTCAGGCCCTGGGCGCGGAGCTGCCGGGTGAGGTTGCCGGTGCCGCAGGCCAGGTCGAGGACACTGGCGACCTTGATATCCGCGTCGGCGGCGTAGCTGAGAATGAAGTCGGCCCAGGCGTCGTATTCGATATCGGCCATGATGGCGTCGTAGACGCGGGCGAGGGCGGTGAACGGGGCGTGCTCCATAGGGCCGATGATAGACCGCCCCCAGCTCCCGGTTTGGCTCCTCACCCGGCAGTGGGCTAGCATGCACGGCATGAAGGCCACTTCCCCGCTGCTTCTCGCCGCCGTGCTGGGCGCTTCGGCGCTGGGTGAATCTGCTCAGGCCCAGACCACTCAGGCCCAGACGCAGGCTGCCGCGCTGGTCAAGGTCAGCGACGCCAAGCTGCCGTTCACGGTCAGCCTGCCCAAGGGCTGGGTGGGCCTCAACCTCAAAGACGGCCTGGGCGGCATCACCGTGGCGTCTCAGCCCAAGCCGCCCGCCGCCCTGATCCGCCTGCTGTTCATTCCAAAAAACGGCAAGAAGATCGATCTCAAGACCGAGTTCGGTAGCTTCGAGAAGGCCGTCAAGGAAAGCGGCTCGGCGCTGACCTTCAAGGGCGAGAAACCCGCCAATTACGGCGGCGTGTCGGGATTGATGCGCCAGTACGTCATCACCAGCAAGAGTGACATTCTGGTGATGCGGGTGTGGTTCGGCAACGGCGCGAAGAACTTCTACAGCTTTCAGCTCACGGTGCCGAATAGCGCCTTCGAGCGCCTGAGCAAGACCTTCGATCAGGTGCTGGCGACGGTGCAGTTTTAAGCGACTATTCTAGACAGCCATGCACCACGACCTGACTCTTTCGGACGGCCTCCACACCCTGCGCCCGCTGACCGAGGCCGACATTGCTCCGCTGAGGGCGCTGGCCGCCGAGCATCCCGGCGAGTATGTTCAGATGGGCACCTCGCCGATTCACCTCAGCTACTACATGGCTGCCCTGGACGCCCCAGATCAGAGGCCGTTCGTGTCGCTGGTCGGCGGCGAGTACGCGGGCAGCACCCGCTACATGGAGATGCGCCCGGAACACAGGCGGCTGGAAATCGGCAGCACCTGGCTGTTGCCCCGCTTCATGCGGACGGGGGCCAATCGCGCCTTCAAGTTGCTGCTGCTCGCCCACGCCTTCGAGGTGATGGAGATACGCCGGGTGGAAATCAAGACTGACCTGATCAACGAGCGCTCGCAGACGGCGATTGCAGCGCTGGGAGCGGTGCGGGAGGGCGTGCTACGAAAGCACATGGTCCGTACGGACGGCAGCGCCCGCGACACGGTGATGTTCAGCGTCACAGACGGGGAATGGCCGGAGATGAAGGCGCGGCTGGAGGCGGGGAGGTGAGGGCTGATCTGTCGCCATCAGGACGTTTCCCCCGTCCCCGCAGGCGTAAACTGGCGGCATGATCAAGACCCGTGACCCCGCGCTCGTGCCCATCGTTGCCAAGGTGGTTTCGGGCCAGCGCCTGACCTTTGCCGAGGGCATGGTGCTGTTCGACACGCCCGACGTGAACGCCCTGATGCGCCTCGCCAACCTGGTGCGCGAGCGCCAGCACGGCGACAAGACTTACTTCGTCCACTCGATGCGGCTGGAATTCACCAACATCTGCTATGTCGGCTGCACCTTCTGCGCCTTCGCCGCCCACAAGGGCGAGGAGCGCGCCTGGGACTACGACGCCGACGCGGTGGTCGAGCATGTGCGCGCCAAGTACGAACCCGGTCTCACCGAGCTGCACATGAGCAGCGGCCACCACCCCAACCGCCCCTGGAGCTTTTACCCGGAGATGGTCGGCAAGCTCAAGGCCGCGTTTCCCGAGTTGCAGGTGAAGGCCTTCACAGCCGCCGAGATCGAGCACCTCTCCAAGATCAGCAAGAAGCCTACCCTGGACGTGCTGCGCGAACTCCAGGCGGCGGGCCTGAGCGCCATGCCCGGCGGCGGCGCGGAGATTTTCGCCGACCGGGTCCGCAAGCAGGTCGCCAAGAACAAGGTCAAGGCCGAGAAGTGGATTCAGATTCACCGCGAGGCCCACTCCATCGGCATGCGGACCAACGCCACCATGCTCTACGGCCACATCGAAACGCTGGAAGAACGCCTCGATCACATGGACCGACTCAGAACCTTGCAGGACGAGACAGGCGGCTTTCACGCCTTCATTCCGCTGGCGTTTCAGCCGATGGGCAATACCCTGGCGCAGAATCTCGGCAAAACCGATTACACCACCGGGCTGGACGATCTTCGCAACCTGGCCGTGTCGCGCATCTACCTCGACAACTTTCCGCATATCAAGGGCTACTGGGTGATGATCGGCAGCGAACTCACCCAGGTGAGCCTCGACTGGGGGGTCTCAGACGTGGACGGCACCATCGTGGACGAGCACATCGCCCACGCGGCGGGCGCGACCAGCCCACTGGGACTGAGCAAGGACCGCATGATCAGGATGATCCAGCAGGCCGGGCGTTTGCCAGTGCTGCGCGACGCCTATTACAACGAGCTGGAAATTTACCCGGCCCACGTCGAGGCGGCGGATTGAAACTGCTGCACTCCGGGTCGGCCCAGCCGTGAGCGCCTCCCAGGATCAGTCAGGCCAGGACCAGTCGGGCATCGCTGGCCTGGACGAATTTCTGGCGCTCAACGCCGTGCTGATTCTGGACGATGCCTGGAACGCCGCCTATACCAGCCGCGACACGCAGGCGCTCGCGGAGCTGATCGCTGACGACTGGCTGGGCTTCTTGCCGGACGGCGCGGCGGTGGGCAAGGCGGCCCTGCTGCGCGCCCTCAGCGTCTACCCGGACGAGCTGCTGGTCTTCGAGCGCCGGGCGGCCCAGGTCTGCGGCGACACCGCCTTCACGCGTGGCCAGCTCAGCACCAATGGGGTGCATGCCCAGGGCTTCCTGCGCGTCTATGCCCGCCGCGCCGGACAATGGCAGGCGGTGGCCGTGCAGGTCGTGCCTTAGCGCCAGCCACAAAGGTAAAGACCCTTTGAAATGCCTGGGCCAGCCTTCTCACACCGACTCTCCAGTATGAGGCATGACCGACAAAACAGCGGCAAGTGATTTGAAGGACGGCTACACCGGCGAGAGCGACACCACGCCGAATGAGACCATCAGCGAGGCGATGCAGGGCGGCACCGGCGAGATGGACGCCAACGGCCTGGCCCCCGGCTTCGAGTCGGAAGGGAAGGTCGAGGAGCTGAAGGAAAATCTGGGCGCGGAGTACGGCGCAGACGAGTAGGCCGCGCTCAACTTCAGCTCACGTTTGACCTTGCTTGCGACGGCGGGGTTTTTTCTTATCTCGATTTTATAGCTCCGCCTTCTCCGATTCTGGCAAGCGCCGCACTGGCAGCCGGACCCAACCCCGGCGCGAGAGCCAGCGGGCCAGAGCGACCACCGCAGCGGCGAGTAGCTGGGTTTGCAGATCGGGAAAATAGGGGTGGATGAAATACACCGTAATGCCTCCCAGCGCGGCGGCAGTGGCGTAGAGCTGATCATTGCGGTACATCACTTCCGGCACCTGGGCGGCCAGCAGATCACGGATGACACCTCCGCCCACGCCGCTGAGCATCCCAACGAAGGTGACGCCCAGCAGTCCCAGACCCAGGCGCACCCCCAGCAGCGCGCCGCTGGCAGCGAAGAGGGCCAGGCCGATGGTGTCGAACAAGCTCAGCGTGCGCTCGAAGCGGGCCAGCCGCTCTCCGAAGGCGAAGGCCAGCAGCGCGCCGCCGAGGGCCACCCACAGATACGTCTCGTCTTTCAAAAAGAGTGGCGGGGTGTTGCCGGTGAGGGTGTCGCGGATACTGCCGCCGCCCACCGCCGTGACACTGCCCAGCACCAGAACGCCAAAAATATCGAATTGCCGCCGGATGGCAGTCAGTGCCCCCGATAGCGAGAAGGCGAAAATTCCGGCCAGATCGAGGTAATGCAGCCCGGTCTGGATGGTGGCGGGGTCAACGTAGGGAAAGGGAGAGCCGTCGGACACGGGGACAGCTTAGCTTGTGGCTTGCGGGAAAGGCAGGTTCGCTTTGCTCACCACTCGCCGTGAACGGGAGGAATGGGTCCATCCAGGTGTCGGTCCATGACGATACACCCATGAGGATGCCACTCCTTATCCACTCTGTCCCTGCGGGACATTTCCTCCCCTGAATAGAGAGGACAAAAACCTCGCCCCTCTGCTCCGCAGCTTTGCAAGTCCCCTTTGAGGGGAAAGCGGAGTGGCGGGAATGGAGTGGGGAGCAAAGAGAGCATGCCCTTTCGACACGCCACACGCCACGCGCCCCCTACAGCTTCAGTTCCCCCTCCCGCACCACCGAACCGCTTACTTTCAGTTCGCTGGCGAGTTCCTGCGAGGCCTGCTGGCGCTCCCTGTCGAGGTAAGTCTGGGCGGTGCCGACTTCCTTGGCCAGAATCTGGGTGGTCTGACGGAAGTTTTCCAGCGCCCGCACCTTGTACTCGCTGATGGCGTCGAGCGCCGCATAGACATTCTTGAAGGCAGTCTGGAGCTGCTCGACATTGACGGTGGCGCTGCCCGCACCTTCCTGAATGCGGGCCGACTGGGTTCTGAGCAGATTGGAAGTGCTCTCGATCATGTTGCCTGTGGTCGTGTTGAGCGCCGTGACCTGCTCCAACACCATCTGCTGAGTGCCGAGCGCCTGCGACACCAGCACGGCGGTTCTGAGGGCGCTGATGGTGGTCGTGGTGGCGCGGTCCACCCCCTTGACCAGTTCCAGGTTGTTCTTACGGACCAGATCGAGCGCCAGGTAACCCTGTACACTGACGGCCAACTGGGTCAGCAGATCGGTGATGCGCTGGCGAATGGCGAAGAGGAGTTCCTCGCGGACCATCCGGGCCTTGTCGGGATCGGTCTGTTCGAGCAGCGTCAGACGCTCAGTCAGGGCGTCGTCCACTGCCTGGCCCACGTAGGCGTACTGACGCAGCTTCTGCATCACAGTCCAGAGCGCCACCTTCTCAGTTTCAATCGAGGCGTTGTCCTTCCTGAGTTCGTCCTGCGAGCGGTAGAGCGTGTCCAGAATGGCGTTGAGGTGGTCCTGGGCGCTGGCGTAGCGCTCCATGTAGCTCTGCACCTTCTTGCCGCCGGGCAGCATTCCGAAGAAGCGCCGGGCCGGGGTGCCGCGCGACGGGTCGAGGTCCTCGACAGTATGGCGCAGATCGGTCAGACCCTTGATAATGCTCGATCCCTCGTCGAAGACACCCGCTTTGGTGGCGCGCAGGGGCCGCTCCAGCATCCGGTTGCTGACCTGCGCCGCGCTGCGCTGCTCCTCCATGCCCAGCGCGTG
Source organism: Deinococcus rubellus (assembly GCF_025244745.1). Classification (NCBI taxonomy): domain Bacteria; kingdom Thermotogati; phylum Deinococcota; class Deinococci; order Deinococcales; family Deinococcaceae; genus Deinococcus; species Deinococcus rubellus. Next base: position 1,191,843 of record NZ_CP104213.1, on the reverse strand, counting down.
CACCGAGTCGAGCTTGCGCTTAAAGCCCTCACCGTGCGCGTCGAGCTTGGTCACGTCCTGCACGAAGGCGCGGGCCATCTCGTCGAGGCGGGTCTTGTCCTCGCCGCTCAGCGGGGTCATGTCGCGGCCCTGGTCGGGGCCGATGCTGGGCACAGCCCTGGGAGCTTTAAGGGTTTCGGGCGGCGTCAGGGTGTCCAGATCGGCGTCACTCATGGCTTAGAGTACGCGGCCAGGGTGAGGAGGGTTGCGGGGGCGGAATGAAGGCAAGGAAAAACCCGCCGAAGCGGGTAATTGGGCTTGAGATGACGAAGAGGCTTTACTGGCGCAGCGCGGCCCAGGGGTTGAAGAGATACGGGTTGAGCGCCTGCGAGGCAAGCGACTGCACATCATTCTTATTCTTCCAGGTCAGACGACCCGGCGTCTGGTTAGCGGCCAGTGCAATCGTCGTGTTCGCACCGTTAACAGTGACGTCCATCACGTTCCAACCTTGCTTGAAGACCAAGCTCTGGTTGATGCTGCCGAAGCCGATACAACCCGTGTTGTTGACGGTTACTGTACCTGCAACAGTGGCAAACCACCATGCCTTGTACGACACGGCGTTTCCACTGGGCAACGGGCTAAGGTTCTCGGCCACGAAGGTCATCCCCTTCATGCTGTCGAGCGTGGTAAAGGCGATGGACTTGAAACCGCTGGGCGCAGTTACATTATTGGTGGTACACAGCCCGAAAGTGCTGTTGGCATCATTCAGGAGATTACCGTAGGTGCCATTCATGATGGCCGTGCTCGGCAAACCCAGATCGAAGTTGCCGTTGGAGGCAATCGGCGCACTCAGCCCGGTCAACTGCTGCTGAATGGTATCGGCTGAGCCGGCCGCAAACGGCACCAGCATGCCCGAAATTGCTGTCGGCTGGGTGGCTGGCGGCGGGTTGACGGTGATACTGCCACACGCGCCGAGCAGCAGCGTCGTGCCGAGCAGGGCCAATGCCACAGCGGGCTTCTGGAGGGCAGAGGTGGACCGGACTTGAGGTTGCAGTGAGGGAGGTGTTAATTGTGTCATAGGTCCATCATGGCGTTCACACACCCTCACCAACTAGTCCAGTTTTGGTCGCATTTCTCTCACTTCGCGTCATATATGAGAAACTTAAAGTCCCGTCAGGTCACCGTATCCAGAATCACTGCCCAGCCGCACGGTCAATGACTTCGGGTGCACCCAGAAATCTCGGCTGGGTACCGCGCCACACGTCCAGCAGCGCCGAGACGCGGGCCAGCCACTCGCGGCCCTGCACCCGTCTCCCCGCCGGACCGCTCACGTCGCGGGCATCGAAGCCGATCACGTCCAGGCCGTGCGCCCGCGCCAGATAAATGGCCCGCTCGTTGTGAAAGCGCTGGGAGATGACCGTGAAGCGGCCCTGACCGAACACCTTGCTGGCCCGCACCACCGAGTCGAGGGTGCGGAACCCGGCGTAGTCGCGGTAGAGGTGCGCCGCCGGAATGCCGCCCGCGAGCAGATCGGCGCGCATGGTGGTGGGTTCGTCGTAGCTGCGGTGGGCATTGTCGCCCGACAGGATCAGGTCGCTGATTTTTCCAGCCCGGTAGAGCGAGAGCGCCGCCTCGATGCGGTAGCGGTAATACGGGTTGACGCCGCCGCCGCTGAGGTATTTGCTGGTGCCCAGCAGCACGCCCACCTGCCGAACCGGAACAGCATTCACATCGCCGTAAAGTCGCCCCTCGGCGCTGCTCAGCACCTGCTGGTTGGCGATCAGCACCAGTGCCACCGTCAGCGCGGCGACCACGCCCAGTATCAGGCCACAGGCGGTCAGCAATCTGCGCCAGCCCTTTCCCTTTGACCAGGTCAATCGGCGGCCCACATCTTCTCTTTTTCAAGGCACTGCCCCGCTGACGTGTCTTGCTGGTCCAGCCCCAGCATGGCCCGCACCGCCCGCATGAATCCCTCGTCATCGAGTGTGCGGTAAAAGTGCGCCCACTGGAGGCGGCGGTAAGTCTCGGCGGCCTGGAGGCGCTCGCCTTCCCGCGCGTAGTCCAGCCCGCTCAGCACGGCGCGGCGGCCCAGCGTCTGCCCGTCCAGCTCGGCCAGGGTCTTGGGTCCCCAGGCGAACGATACCCGGCCCTGACCAAGCCAGCGGGCCAGGGCGTCCTCGGGCGGCAGGGCGTAGAGCACCACCTCACCGCTGAGATTGGCGTCGCCGTCCAGCAGCGTCACACCGGGAATGTGGCTCTGAAGGTACCCGGCCACCTCGCCCACCGCGTAGGCCAGCGCGCCGTCCCGAAGATGCTGCATGGCCGTTTTGGGATCGAGACGTGCCAGCACGGGGCCGCCGCCCGGTTCTCCGGCGAGGCTGAGCGCCTCCGGAACGCGCAGCGCCTCGCCCAGAAACTCGGCCTTCTCGCGCCCGTTCCAGGCATTGCGCTGCAAATGCAGGGCGAAGTCGTGCGGCCCCGAACGGGTGCGGCCCTCGCGGTACTTGATCCCGCGCACCCCAAGAGCCGTGAAGCTGAGGGTGCCCCTGTCCTGGCCGATCAGCTTGGCGGCTTCTAGTGGGCCGCGCAGGTGCCACAGGGGCGCACGGTGGCCTTCCCCGAACGGCTCGAAGCGCTCAATCTCGCCGATCAAATCGAAGTCCGCGCACCCGGCGGGTAGCAGCGCGTCGAGCGCCACCGTCGGCAACGGGCGCGGAAACTGCCGGGCATAGTTGTGGATGCGGTCCCGGAAAGCGGCAAACTGGTCCATGTCAAGCGAGAAGCCCGCCGCACCGGGATGCCCGCCGAAGCGCTTGAGCAGATGTGCCGAGTCGTAGAGGCCCGCCACCGCCGAGATGCCGGGCGTGCTGCGCACCGATCCCTTGCCCTGCGCCACGATATACACCGGCCTGTAGTACGTTTCGAGCAGCTTGCTGGCAACGATCCCCATCACGCCGGGGTGCCAGTCGTCTTTGGTGATGACCAGGGCCGGGTCGGCGGGGTCGACCAGTTGCAGCGCTTCCTTGAACATCCGGTCTTGCAGCACCCGCCGCTCACTGTTCTTGATCTCCAGGTAAGTGCTGAGCTTCTCAGCCTCCAGCTTGTGGGTGGTGGTCAGCAGCTCTAAGGCCACATCGGCCTCACCCATCCGGCCCGCCGCGTTGATGCGCGGGGCCAGCACGAAGCCCACGTCGCGGGCCGTCACTTTTTTGAGGCCGTTCATCAGCGCCCGCACACCGGGCAGCTCAGTCCGCCCGAACTCCAAGAGACCGGCCACCACCAGCGCCCGGTTCTCGCCCACCAGCGGGGCCACATCGGCCACCGTGCCGAGGGTCGCCAGCGGCGTCAGGTGAATCGGTGCAGGCAAGCCGAGATGCTGATACACCGCCCACAGCAAGTGGTAGGCCACACCCGCGCCGGTCAGGTTATGGATGGCCGGGTCGTAGTCGCGCGTCAGCTTGGGATGCACCACCAGGCAGTCGGGAAAGTCCGGTCCCGGTGAGTGGTGGTCGGTGACGATGACCTCCACGCCACCGGCCAGCAGACTCCTGATCTCCTCCAGATTGGTCACGCCGCAGTCCACCGTGATCAGCAGGTCGGCGGCCTCGGCGTGCTCGGCCACCCGGTCCGGATGCACGCCGTAGCCCTCGTTGAGCCGGTGCGGAATGAACCCGTGAACGTTCGCGCCCACCTCGCGCAGCCCCCACACCAGAATGGCAGTGGCGCTCACACCGTCGGCGTCGTAGTCACCGTGAATGCGGATCCGCTTTCCGGCTTTGATGGCCCGCACAGTGCGCTCGGCGGCTTCCAGCAAGCCGGGATTGGGCGTCAGCGCCAGCTCCGGCGTCAGGTGGGCGCGGCGCAGCCCCCTGGCCGAGAGCACCTGCGCCAGCATCGGTGACACCCCGAACTCGGCCATGACCCGCAGGAGTTCGGCGCGGCTGGCCGGTGGGCTGAGCAGCCAGCGGGCCTCGGGAGGACGCTCAGTGGGGGCGGCAGTGGGCAGGGTGAGATTCAAGATCGGGCCTCGGCAGGAATGGAGACGGAGACAGAAGATGGGGGCGGCTGCACCGCCAGCGGAGCGGCCTCGCCCAGCCGCGAGCGCAGGGTCAGTTGCAGCCGCTCCTCGGCCTCACGGCGGCGGCGCAGATCGGCGCGGCGGCGCATTCGGAGCCGGGCCAGCGGGGGCAGCAGCAGGAGAGCGCAGTAGACGGCCCCCAGCAAAAGCGCCAGCCCCAGTGCCAGGCCGGTGGGCAGCAGCATCTCACCGTCAGCAAACGGCAGCGGCAAGCGCACCCGCCCCGGATTTTCCAGCGACACCAGCAGCAGGTAGCCGCCGAGCAGCAAGAGCAGCAGGACCTGGAGAAACTGCACGAAACGCATACTGGAAGTCTAGCGCCACCGGGACCAGCAAAAACCCCCGCAGTGGCGGGGGCAATGAAATGGGTGTGTGCAGAATCAGGCCGAGGCGGGGGCTTCACCGGCGTTGCGCTTGCGGCGCGGAGCCCGCTTGACCGGCTCCCCGGTTTCGCCACTGCCCTCTCCGCCGCTGGGCACAGCCTGCACGCCGCGTTCCAGGGCTGCTAGGCCGCCGACGATGGCCACGTCCAGCACCTGATCGAGGTTCTCAGCGGGGTGAAAGGCCATGCTGGAGCGCAGGTGCAGTGGGATGTCGCGCAGGTCGGGTTCGTTGGACTTGGGCATGATGATGTGCTTGATGCCCGCCCGCCGAGCGCCCAGCACCTTTTCCTTGAGGCCGCCGATGGGCAGGTAGCGGCCCGTCAGGGTGATCTCGCCGGTCATGGCCACGTCGTGCCGCGCCGGGATGCCCGACAGCGCGCTGATCAGGCTGGTGGCAATCGCGCCGCCCGCGCTGGGACCTTCCTTGGGAATCGCGCCCGCCGGGAAGTGGACGTGAATCTCCGAGTTGTCGATCTTGTCCTTGTCGATGTGAAACCGCTCGGCATTGGTCTTGATGTAGGTCAGCGCCGCTCTGGCCGACTCCTTCATCACGTCGCCGATCTGCCCGGTGAGCAGCAGGCCCTTGCCAGGGCTGACCGAGGTTTCGATGAACAGGATGTCGCCGCCGACCGGGGTGTAGAACATGCCAGTCGCCAGGCCGATGGTGTCCTCGCGGGCCTCGGTCTCGGGGGTGTAGCGGCTCTGGCCCAGGTAGCGGTCCAGCTCCTTGTCGGTCACCTTCACACGCTTGGCGTCGCCCCCGGCCAGTCGGCGGGCCACCTTGCGGGCCACCGTGCCGATCTCGCGCTCCAGGTTTCGGACCCCAGCCTCGCGGGTGTAGTTGGAGATCAGCCGCTCCAGCGCCGCGTCGGTGATCTGGATCTGGTTGCTCTTGAGGCCGTTCTGGTTGAGCTGGCGCGGCATCAGGTAGCGCTTGGCGATTTCGAGCTTCTCGGCCTCGATGTAGCTCGAAAAGTCGATGACTTCCATGCGGTCCATCAGGGCCGGGGGAATCTGCTCGGGGTAGTTGGCCGTGGCGATGAACATGACTTCAGAGAGGTCGAACGGCACACCCAGGTAATGATCGGTGAAGTTGAAGTTCTGGGCCGGGTCGAGGACTTCCAGCAGGGCCGAGCTGGGGTCGCCCTGATGGCCGTTGCCCAATTTGTCGACCTCGTCGAGCAGCACCACCGGGTTCTTGGTCCCAGCGGTCCGCAGGCCCTGAATCAGGCGTCCGGGCATCGCGCCGATGTAGGTGCGGCGGTGGCCCCGGATGTCGGATTCGTCGCGCGCGCCGCCCAGGGCAATGCGGACATACTTGCGTCCCAGCGCCTTGGCAATGCTCTGGGCGATCGAGGTCTTACCGACACCAGGAGGGCCGGTGAAAACCAGAATCGGTCCCTTGTTCACGTCTGAGGCGTCGATCTCGCCGCGCTCGGCCCGCGACTTGCGGAGCTGGCGCACGGCCAGATACTCCAGCACCCGGTCCTTGACCTTTTCCAGGCCGTAGTGGTCCTCGTCGAGAATGCGGGCGGCCTCGTTCACGTCGAGCTGATCGTCGCTGCGAACATTCCAGGGCAGCTCGGTGACCCAGGTCAGATAAGTGCGGATCACGCTGGCTTCGGCAGCGTCGGGGTGCATCCGGCTCAGGCGGTTGAGTTCGCGATCGATTTCCTTCTTGACATCCGGGTTCAGGCCCAGCGCCTCGATCTTGGTCCGCAGCTCCTCGGTCTCGTCGGTCTCGCCGTCCTCGCCACCGTGAAGTTCCTTCTGGATAACCTTCATCTGCTCGCGCAGGTAGTACTCGCGCTGGTTGCGGTCAATCTCTTCCTTAACCTGGGCGCGGATTTTTTGCTGCACCGCCATGACTTCCTGCTCGGCGTCGAGGAGGGTCAGCACCTTCTTGAGACGTCCGGTGAGGGTGGCCTCTTCCAGCACCGCTTGCTTGTCTTCCAGACGGAAATCCATGTGGAAGGCGATGAAGTCGGCCAGTTCGCTGGGATCTTCCTTGCCCTGAATGGCCTGCACGGCGTCGGGGGTCAGACCCTTGCCGCCCTGGATGACGCTCTCGAACTTCTCATTGAGTTCGCGGGTCAGGGCCTTGAGTTCCACCGGCTTTCCGGGCTTGCTGACCACTTCCTGCACGTCGGCGCGCAGGTACTCGGTCTGTGTGTAGCGGGCCACCCGCACGCGCGACAGCGCCGTGACCAGCATCTGCACCGTGCCGTCGGGGTTCTTGCGGACGCGCAGCACGTTGCAGGCGGTGCCCACGTCATAGAGGTCCTCGCCGGTCGGGTCGTCCACGTCCTTATCGCGCTGCGAGACGATCAGGATGACTTTTTCTTCCTCCATCGCGGCCTCGATGGCGGCGATGCTGATGGCGCGGCTGGCGTCGATATGCTGCACCATCGTCGGGTAGATCACGCTGCCGCGCACTGGGCAGACGGGGATGTTGAAGGGAATGATGGGTGTCTGGGGGGTCTGATTCTGGGGGGTCTGGCTCTTGTCGGTCGGCATGAAAGGCTCCTTTCTTCCGGGTGGAACACGCTATTCTGGGTCATCTCGGAACCGTTCAATCCAAAGCGGCTGCCTGTCAGACGGAGTAGCGCAGATAACTTGAGTCCCATACTATCAAGTAAGCGCAGTGATGACAAGTAGGCATTGTTGCTGAGACAGAGAGACCGGACACCCCGTGGGGACCGCTGCGGCGCAGGAAGCGAACGTTGCCTGACACGCTGTTATTTTAGCCCGGCGGGCCTGACACAACCCTCACCCCAAGCTGACGGGGCATTCACGCTTGGCGTGCGGTGCAGTCCTGAAGTCCCCCGACAGTCAGACCATCCAGCCGCTAGACTGCCCGGCATGAGCCGCGACGACTTTCCTCCGACCCTGCCCGGGCAGCCGCAGAGCGGCGCACGCATGTTAGAGCTGGTCTTTCCCAAGGACACCAATTATCACGGCACGGCCTTCGGCGGCTTTGTTCTGTCGCTAATGGACAAGACCGCTTCGGTGGCCGCTGTGCGCCACGCCAAGCATCACGTGGTGACCGCCCGCATGGACGCCGTGGATTTTCACCTACCGGTGCGGGTCGGTGACGCTCTGGCACTCGAAGCCCAGGTGATCCGGGTGGGCCGCACCTCGATGACCGTGCGGGTGGACGTCTACCGCGAGAACCTGATGAGCGGCGAGCAGCAACTGGCGACCAACGGCACCTTCGTGTTCGTGGCGGTGGACCTGGATGGCCGCCCGGTGGCGGTGCCGCCCCTGACACCCCCTGCGGACAGCACCACCCGCAACTAAGTAGAACAACGTTTATCTTCAAGTAAACCGAGCGGAACGAGAAGGCGCAAAAGTACGGCCAGACGAGAGTGTAGGGATGAAGTGTTTTTTGCAGAATCCCGAAACGGCAGTCTGACCGTACTTAGCCGTCTACCGATACGGCCAACACCGCTTCAGGCCCGCGCCGCGCCGACCATCCAACGGGCGGCAGGCTGTGCGCTCGGCAGCTCGGCCCGTAGGGTGGGCAGCGAAGCTGGGCCGAACATCTGCTCGAAGCGCTGCGCGAAGGCCGCCAGCACGTCCTGGGCGCGGCGGCGCAGCCCGGCAGCCTGGAGGGCCGAGGCCCACTGCGAGCAGGCCACCTCGCAGAGCGGATCGAGGTCGCAGCGGCGGCTGGCGAGAGCGCTGGCCTGGGCGAAGTCGCCCGATTGCATGGCCGCCGTAAACAGCCGGGCCAGGCGCTGGTCGTACTCGTCGCGCAGTGTCTCGCCGCGCCAGGTCAGATAATTGTCCCAGGTGGCGTTGCCCCGCAAGTACAGGCCTGCCAGAAACGCGCCGTGATGCCAGGCCAGCGCTTCGCCTGCATCGAGACCGCCCAGCGCCCACACGTCGAGCTGCGCGCCGCTGAGGTCGAGCGACAGCCCGCACCAGTGGGTTTCCAGCCGCCCGGCTTCCTGACCCAGCGCCTGACGGACATGCAGCGCCGCCGTTCGCAGCGAGCCGCTGTTGGGCGCGTCGGGCCACAGCAGTTCGAGCAAGGTGTCTTGCGGCTGCGGGCCTTCCAGCGCCAGATACAGCGCCAGCGCCAGCGCCTTGCGGGTCCTGAAGTGGGCGACCTGACCGCCGATTCGCACGGACGGCACTCCCATCACCCTGATCTGCACGGCACTTTGCATCGTTTTTCCTCCCTGACGGCGCGAGTTGGTACTCGGATGTTGTTCGGCTTGAAATCAGTGTGCGGCTGAGGCGTAACACCGCCGTGACGAGCGCGTGATGCGGGCGCGGGCTAGGCTATGCGGATGACCCCGCTGCTGCCCCCGCACCTCTTCGACTCGCACCTGCACACGCCGCTGTGCGGCCACGCCACAGGCCATCCCCGCGAGTACGCGCAGGCCGCGCTGGACCTCGGCCTGGCCGGACTCTGCTTCACCGACCACATGCCGATGCCCGCCTGGTACGACGCACCCTGGCGCATGAAGCGCAAGCAGCTCGGCGAGTACGTCAGAACGGTGCAGGAAGTCCAGAGGGAATTCGAGGGCCGCCTGAGCGTGCGCCTGGGCCTGGAGGCCGACTTCCACCCCGGCACCGAAGCCTACGTGCGCGAGGTGCTGGAGGCGCATCCCTGGGACTACGTGATCGGCAGCGTGCATTACATCGGCGCGTGGGGCTTTGACAACCCAGAATTCGTGGACGAGTACGAACGCCGCGACCTGACCGACCTCTACCGCGAGTATTACGCCCTGGTGGAAGGCGCGGCCCACAGCAACCTGTTCGATGCCATCGGCCACCTCGATCTGCCCAAGAAGTTCGGCCACACCGACCAGGACGGTATGGCCGCTTTGCACGCACTGGACGTGATCGCCGCGCAGGGAGTGAGTCTCGATTTCAACACGGCAGGCTGGCGCAAGCCGGTGGCCGAGGCCTATCCGGCCCCCGACCTGGTGCGGGCGGCGGCCACGCGAGGCATTCCCTTCGTGCTGGGCAGCGACGCCCACACACCCGGCGAGGTGGGCTGGCGCTTTCACGACGCCCTCAAGGAGATTCACGATGTTGGCGGCGCGGTGGTGGCCTATGCCGGGCGAGAGCGGCTGAGCGGAAACTGAGGCGACGTGTCGGCGGGCGGAAGTCGTGACGCGGCTGGTCGGCATGGGGTCTTCACCTGTGGCCCACAGTCTGCGGGCCGCGCTGTCCCGGTGTCTTGAGGCTGCCAAGTCCCAGAAGGTGGGACAAAGGAGGCAGAACTGAGGGCAGAGACCTGGAGAGCATTCGCTTCGCTTACTTACCCCCTTCCAACCTTCCCGCCAAGAAGGAGGAGAAAAAACCTGAAACGTACACCGCCTTCCAGCATTGCTGGCCGGGCAGGTCTGCGGCACCGTGTCCACGCCAGCAGCGCAGGACAGTGGGGCACGACGGTAGGGCAGGTTGGCGCAAGCAACCGCAAGAAATGCAGGAGGATCCATCCACAGCGGAGCGCCAACTCGCCCAATCATTCCAACCCAACCAAAACCCGCTACCCTGACTCCCATGTCTCCCTTCGACAAAAAGGCCGCCGCCGCTGCCCTGGAAACCACCGCCGATCTGCTCGACGTGCTGGGCGCAGAGGCGTTCCGGGCACAGGCCTACCGCTCGGCAGCCCGCAGCATCGAGACGCTGGAAGACTGGACTGCCGCTGCGCAGAGCAACTTCAAGGGCATTCCCAAAGTCGGCACGGCGCTGGCCGGGGCGCTCATAGAGGCCGTGCAGATCGGGCGCTTCGGCCCGCTCGATGAGGCCCAGGCCCAGGTGCCGCCCGGCGTGGTGGACCTGCTGCGGGTGCGCGGCCTGGGGCCCAAGAAAGTCCGGGCGCTGTGGCAGGCAGGCTTCGACTCGCTGGAAGCGCTGCGGGAAGGGCTGAATAATGGCAGCGTGACCGCGATCAAGGGCTTCGGCGCGAAGACGGCAGCGACCCTGCTGGAAGCGGTGGAATTCGTGCTGGCCTCACAGGGCCGCCAGCGGATGAACACCGCGATGGACGTGGCTGAGGAACTGATCAAGCGCTTGTCGCACCTGGACGCCCGAACCAGCGGGGACGTGCGCCGCCACTCTGAAACGGCCCGCAGCGTGCGCGTGACGGTGAGCGCCACACCGGAGCAAATTCGGGCCGCGCTGGAAGGCGTTGAGCTGGAGCAGGTGGACAAGCGCCCGGTGCTGGCCGGAAGCTGGGAAGGCGTGCCCATCGAGATTCCCTATGCCGGAGCCGAGGTGCGCGGGGCGCTCGATCTGATGATGGGCGGCAGCCGCCCGTACCGCGAGGAGCTGCGGGCCGAGGCCGCCCGGCAGGGCTTCGACCTCAACGGACGCGGTCTGCACCGGGGAAAGCAGGGCATCGGCGAAACACTGCCCACACCCACCGAACAGGACGTACTGAACGCGCTGCGTCTCCCCTACCGCCCCGCCGAGTACCGCGAGGCCGAGCACGACGACATCTGGCAGGATTTACCGACCGTTGACGAATTGATCACCGCCCAGCAGATCAAGGGGCTGATTCATACCCACTCCACCTGGAGCGACGGTGCGGCCAGCCTGCGCGAGATGGGAGAGGCGGCCCGAGGTTTAGGCGGCTACCTCGGCACGGCAGATCATTCTCAGAGCGCCTTCTACGCCAATGGCCTCACTCCGGAACGGTTAAGAGCGCAGCTGAAAGAGGTGCGCGAGTTGCAGCGGGCAGGCCTGCCCCTCATCGCGGGCAGTGAGGTGGACATCTTGGAGGACGGCTCGCTGGACTTTAACGACGACCTGCTCTCTGAACTGGATTACGTGGTGGCCTCGGTCCACAGCCACTTCACGCTGGGCGAGGCAGCGCAGACCGAGCGCCTGATCAAAGCTGCCTCACACCCGCTGATCACCGTGCTGGGCCATCCCACCGGCAGATTGCTGCTGCGTCGCCCGTCCTACCCTGTCAATCTGGATGCTGTGCTGGACGCCTGTCAGGCCCATGGCACGGTGGTGGAAATCAACGCCAGCCCCTACCGGCTGGATATAGATTGGCGCTACGCCCTGCGCTACCGGGGTCGCCTGAAATTCGCCATCAATACCGACGCGCACGCCGTTCACGGGCTGGACGATACCCGCTACGGCGCATGGGTGGCCCGAAAAGCCGGACTCCGACCAGAGAACGTGGTGAACACCCTCTCGCAGACCGAATTTCTGAATTTCGTGGCGGCGCAGCGGGCCAGCCGACTTCAAAAGTAACGGGGAAGTGAGCGGCGAAGTGGCTTGACAACGCGGCTGAGCGTGGCAAGATGAGACGACCATTTAACGAACATTGACCCCCAAACCGGTCAGGAGGCCCTATGAACCACCCCTTAAAAAATACTTTAAGCTTGATGCTGCTCAGCACCCTCTCCCTCGGCTCGGCCCAGAAAGTCGCCAGCCCGATTCCGATTGGCATTGCCGTGGCGCAGACCAGCAACGCCTCGCTGTTCGGCCAGGAACAGGTGATTGGAGCCAGGCTGGCGGAAAAGTTCCTGAACGCACGCGGCGGCGTGGGCGGCACCCCGATCAAACTGGTCTTTCAAGACACCAGCGGTGACGAGGCTGGAGCCATCAACGCCTTCCAGAACCTGATCAGCAAAGACAACGTGGTGGGCATCGTCGGGCCGACCCTGTCTCAGCAGGCTTTCAGCGCCGATCCCATCGCTGACCGCGCCAAGGTGCCGGTGCTGGGGCCGAGCAACACCGCCAAGGGCATTCCGCAGATCGGCGCGTACATCTCCCGCGTTTCTGCGCCGGTCACGGCGATTGCGCCCAACGCCCTTAAGCAGGCACTGAAGATCAATCCCAAGATCAAAAAAGTGGCGGTACTGTACGCCCAGAACGACGCCTTCTCGACCTCTGAAACAGGGATTTTTCAGCAGACCGCCAAAGACCTTGATCTCAATGTGGCCACGGTGCAGAAGTTTCAGACCACCGACAACGACTTCACCACCCAGGTGACGGCGGTGCTGGGCGAGAACGTTGATCTGGTGATTATCTCCGGCCTGGCCAATGACAGCGGTAACCTGATCAAGCAACTGCGCCAGCTCGGTTATAAAGGCCTGATTGTGGGCGGCAACGGCCTGAACAGTTCCAGTATGTTCCCCATTTGCGGTCAGTACTGCGACGGCGTGATTGTCGCGCAGGCGTATAGCCCCACCCAGTCAAGCGCCGCCAATCAGCTGTTTGCCCGGGAATACAAGGCCCAGTACAAGAAAGACCCGCCTCAATTCGCTGCCCAGGCCTATACCGGGGTGCAGGTGTTTGTGGACGCCCTCAAAGTCCTTGATCACAAAAAGAAGATTGCCGACTGGGACTTGAGCGACCTCAGAATCGCCCTGAACAAGCAACTTCTGATTGGCAAATACAAGACGCCGCTGGGCGACCTCAGCTTTGACAAAGACGGCGATATTGTGCAGCAGGCCTTCTACGTGGCGCAGATCAAGATGAAAGACACCAAGAACGGCACCTTTGTTTTTTTGAAGTAGTCCCCGAAGATAAGGGTCAGCCGTTGGCATTAGAGACACGGCTGGCCCCATCTTTTGAGTGAAGCAGACAACATATGTCGCTTACGCTGGTAAAAGAGGAGCGTCCCCATTGGAACTGAGCGGTTTTTTGCAAAATGTCCTCAACGGCCTGGCGATTGGCAGTGTCTACGCCATCTTCGCGCTGGGCTATACCCTGGTCTTTTCTATTCTGGGCATCATCAATTTTGCGCACAGCGCGGTCTTCACGCTGGGAGCGTATTTCACCTACACCCTGATCTCCGGACAGTTCGAAAACAACGGCCTGCTCAAAGGTCTCAATGTCTTTCCGAACGGCTCGCCGCTGGCTGGAAGCGCCTGGGGCTTTGCCCTCTCGGCGCTGATCGGCTCGCTGCTGGCGGGGGTGGTCGGCGTCATCATCGAGCGGCTGGCCTTCCGGCCCATGCGGTCACGCGGCGCTGATCCGCTACTGGCTTTGGTCAGTTCTCTGGGCGTGGCACTGGTCATCGTCAACCTGATCCAGATTCTGGTGGGCGCGGAGAGCTACTCGTTTCCCGACGGCATTTACGGCAACCTGCCGCCCGCGCTGCTGTTTCATCTGGGCGACAAGGTCATCATCATCCGCACCGTGCAAGTCATTATTTTTGCCGTCAGCATGGTGCTGCTACTGATTCTGGGCTTCGTGATCGGGCGCACCCGCACCGGCAAAGCGCTCCGGGCAGTGGCTGAAAACCCCGGCACCGCCTCGCTGCTGGGCATCAGTGTGGACAGGTTCATCATCATTACCTTCTTTCTGGCGGGCTTGCTGGGCGGGCTGGCCGGAACCCTGGTGGGCAGCTCGTTTGGCATCGCGGGGCCGTATTTCGGCGTGACCTTCGGCCTCAAGGGGCTGGCAGTGATTGTGCTGGGCGGCCTGGGCAGTATTCCCGGCGCGGTGGTGGGGGGCCTGGTCATCGGGCTGGCCGAGGCGTTCGTGCCTGCCGAATACAGCGCCTACAAGGAAGCCGTCGCGTTTGCACTGCTGTTTATCATCTTGCTGGTGCGTCCCCAGGGCTTGCTCGGCCAGGCCCGGATTCAGAAGGTTTAGGCTATGGAATTTCTGCAACAGTACGGCTTTCTGCTCGCCACCATGCTTCAGCAGGGTCTTTTGGGCCTGAGCCTCTATGCGCCGCTGATGGCCGGACAGCTCTCGCTGGCAAGTCCAGGGTTTTACGCGCTGGGCGGCTATATCGCGGCCATCATGCTGACCAACCCGGCCTTTTCCGGCTGGCGCGACGCGCTGGGTAACGGCATCTACCCGCTGACCTGGCTGCTCTCGGCGCTCGCCTGCGCGCTGCTCGGCGTCATCGTGGGCGTGCCCGCGCTGCGGCTGCGCGGCATTTATCTGGCGCTGGCGACAATTGCCTTCGTCGAGATCTTGCGGGTCTTGTCACTGAACCTGACCATTACTGGCGGCGCGGTGGGCCTGTTCGGCATTCCGCAGCCGTTCGGCTTTCAGGACCGCTGGCAGTACCTCTGGCTGTTTTTGCCGCTGCTGATCCTCGCACTGCTGTTCTTCCGTCAGCTCAGCAACTCGCGCACAGGCCGGGCCTTTCGGGCCATCCGCGAGGACGAGCTGGCCGCCGACGCGATGGGCGTCTCCCCCACCCGCTACAAGGTGCTGGCCTTCGTCATCGGCGCGGTGCTGGCGGGCATTGTCGGCTCGATGAGTGCGCCGTTCCTGAACACCTGGAACGCCAAGCAGGGCACGTTTGACGCCTCCGTTGCCTACCTCGCTTATGTGCTGATCGGCGGCAGCCGCAGCATATGGGGCCCGCTGGTGGGCGGAGCGCTGCTCTCCGCCTTACCGGAAGTGCTGCGGAGCCTCTCGGACTGGCGCTTGGTCATCAACGGCCTGGTACTGGTGGTGGCGAGCCTGTACCTGCCGCAGGGCATCGTCGGCCGCCTCATCCCCAAGCCAAAACCCCCCTCGCGGCCCACCCCGCCGCCCATCAACGAGGGACCATCGGGGCCACCATACACGTCGGAGACACTATGAACGTTGTGAAGACGCCATGACGGCCAGCCTGCCGAACAAGAACGCGGCCCAGGAAGCCCCGGTGCTGCTGAGCGTGCAGCACCTGACCCGGCGCTTTGGCGGCCTGGTGGCGGTCAACGACGTGTCGTTTGAAGTGCGCCGGGGAGAGATCTTCGGATTAATCGGCCCCAACGGCGCGGGCAAAACCACCCTCTTCAATCTGATGACCGGCCTGACCCCGCCTTCCAGCGGCTCCCTGAGCTTCGGCGGCCAGATGATGACCGGCCTCGCGCCGCACCAGATCGCCGCCGAGGGAATCAGCCGCACCTTCCAGAACATCCGGCTGTTCGGGCCGCTCTCGGCGCTGGAGAATGTCAAGATTGCCCAGCATACCCGCACCCGCGCTGGCCTGTGGGCCGGTATCTTTGGCCGCGACAAGGCCGAGGAGCGCCGGGTCACACTGCGGGCCTGGGAGTTGCTGGACCTGGTGGGGCTGTCTGAGCGGGCCGGGGAGCAGGCCGCCAATTTTTCCTACGGTGATCAGCGAAGGTTGGAGATCGCCCGCGCCCTGGCGACCCAGCCGCGTGCCCTACTGCTCGATGAACCGGCGGCGGGCATGAACACCGCTGAAAAGAGCGTCCTGACCAGCTTTATCCGCGAGGTCAGAGACCGCTTCGATCTGACCATCATGGTGATCGAGCATCACGTCCCGCTGGTGATGAACCTGTGTGACCGGGTGGCGGTGCTGAACTTCGGCGAGTTGATCGCCATAGGCGACCCGGCCAGCGTGCAGCGCGATCCGAAAGTGATCGAGGCCTATCTGGGAGCGTGAGGAGATGGAGACAGTAGAAGGGCAACCATTACACCCATTTACCCGCGCCCTACAGGTCCACCCGAAAGGAGCTTTCCCTGGCCTCTCCCAGAACCGACAAGCCTCAAGTATCAACTCCAGGGTGAAACTTCTGTGTCTGGTCCAGCCTGATGAGAGAGGTCAGGGTGATAACCGTGCTCACTTGATGTGCAACACGGCTTTGCATTCTTCCGCGCCAATCAACTCAATGTCACTCCGGCGATTCGGTGCCCAGTCGTCCCGCTTGAGACGCCAGCGATTCAGTACTGCTGGCTCACCGCGCCGTGTGGCCCAGTCACTGCCGTTCGGTTGGTAGCCCATGCTCTCAGACACGCGGTTAGACGCCAGATTATCAAAGAAAGCTTCACTGGCCGCTTCCGCCGCTCCAAACCCTTCAAAGGCAAGGTGAAGGATGGCGGCACGCATCTCACGTCCCAGACCTTGTTGCCGGACGCTCGGAGCCAGCCAGGAAAAACTGGTGACTGTCTGGCAAGTGTCGAAATTCACGCCGATCAAATCCTGCATTCCCACGGCCTGCTCGCCCAGTAAGATCACGAAGTATAAGCGCCAGGACTCGGGGTGAACGTTGCCCCGCCCGCGCCAGATGGCCTGAAGCCACTTCCGTTCACGCACCGGATTGTCTTCGTACAAAGACATGGGATCATCGAACGGGTAAGGTTGCCCTGCGACCACGCCACCACGAACAACGGGAAGAAGCTGGGCCAGCAGTTCATCCGTGGCCCCATGAAGTTCCAGCCTGGGCGTGATGACCTTGAGGTTCAGTGGCGGGTAGAGATTGGTAGACATGACCGCAGGAGAACACGGGGAGTCCAGAGAATCCATGCGCGAAACGGCTTATTACAGTGTTCAGTCAACGGCCCGCACCACGCGGGAGGCGGGAAGAACGCTGGGACTACTGTAAGTTGTAGAGAATGCAAAAAAGCGTTCCTCCCTTCCTCTCCAGAGGGGAGGAACGGGGAGGGAGCGCCAGCAAACCTGTTTTCCTCGCCTCCTCCCTCCCCATAAGTCCACCCGAAAGGAGCCTTTCCCTTGCCCCTCCTAGAACTCACAAACCTCAGCGTCAATTACGGCGCGATTCAGGCGGTGCGCGACCTCTCTCTCACCGTCGAGCAGGGCGAGATCGTCACCTTGATCGGCGCGAATGGGGCGGGCAAGACCACCACCCTGCGGGCCATCTCGCGGATGCTGAAGGCCAAAAGCGGCCAGATCACCTTCGAGGGCCATGACTTACTGCGCGTCACTGCCGATAAGGTGGTCACTTACGGCATTGCCCAGAGTCCCGAGGGTCGGCAGGTTCTGGCCCGGCAGAGCATTGCCGATAATCTCGAACTCGGCGCGTATATCCGCAAGGACACGGGAGGCATTCAGGCCGACATCAAGCAGATGTACGAGCGTTTTCCGCGTCTGAGCGAGCGGCGTCACCAGCTGGCCGGAACCCTGTCAGGCGGCGAACAGCAGATGTTGGCCATTGCCCGCGCCCTGATGAGCCGCCCCAAGCTGCTACTGCTTGATGAGCCGAGCCTGGGCCTCGCGCCGATCATCGTGCTGGAAATCTTCCGAATCATCAAAGAACTCAACGCCCAGGGCGTCACCATTTTGCTGGTCGAGCAAAACGCCAGGCTGGCGATGCAAACGAGCCACCGCACCTACGTCATGGAGGCTGGGCAGGTGACCTTCAGCGGCTCCTCCGCCGAGCTGGTGGGCGATGAGCGGGTGCTGCACGCCTATCTGGGCGGCTGAAACGACCAGATCTCCAACTTGATGGCGGAGGGGGACGAAGTTCACAACGAACCTGGCCTCCTCCGCTTTTCCCTCCTTCACCACCCAGGCGCTCAGCGGGTGCCGAACCCCTGGGTCCTGCCGTACTGGGTGCACTGCTGGCAAACATAGCCCGCGCCGAGTTCCCTATACCGGGGTCCATCAGGGTCTTGCAGTGCGGGGGACTGTCAATCCAGCCCTGCACGGCAGCGGCGATGGTGTAATCCGCTGCGATGTTCTCGCCGAATTCCTGCCAGCCGCGATAGCCCACCGCCCCGTTGCGCGTCACCAGGATGCGGTCGCCGCGAATGACTGATCTCCGCAGATGCAGGCATGATTGGTCTGCTCCAGCACCTTGCGCTCCCCCATCCATCATGTCCCCCGGTCCGGCGTCCCTGTTGCTGGTCATCGGTCCGCCTGTGACCTCGTTACTGCCTAGCGCGAAAGCGGAGAAGCTGAGGGCTATCAGATGCAGGGAAGCGTCATGGATGTACCTCCAGGATTGAGAAGGGGGGCGAAAAGAGGGCGGCAGGAGCATTCTTGGCCCTAGAGTCGAAATTCCCCCATGCGGCCTCCTCACGCAGCCAAGGGGCGCGTCAGCATTCATTCCCGAAGCGGGCTGAGAGTCAGCATCGACACCGTCAAGCATAGCTTCGGTGCAGTCTCAGGCCGGGCTGAACATGAAGAATCAGAGCCGAGTCTGAAGACGGTGGGCGGGAATATTCGTTTCTGGGCCGATTTGTGAGTTCTCTCTCATCAAACAAGAGGCTGCCAGAGAAATCTAAAACAAGGCCTTCGGCAGCTAAAGGTACACCCAGAGCGGATTTTTCAGTGGTATAAGAGTTCCGCCAGTCCACGCAGCCAGGCGGAACGTATGCCGCCGCATGGTGCTCCTCATGCTGACCGGGAGTATGGTAAAGATCTTGTGAATCTGATCTTTTCCTGGGCAGCCCTACGCGCCCTGACTCCCACCCCCGGCAGCGGCGGCACCCTGCGCTCGCGGCCCGAGGATTTCGTGGTCGAGGAGCGCCCCACCTACCTGCCCTCAGGCAGCGGCAATCACCTTTACCTTCACCTGGAGAAAACCGGCCACACCACCGCCCACGTCGCCCGCGAACTCAGCGCGCAGCTCGGCGTCAAGGCCAAAGACCTGGGCATCGCGGGCCTCAAGGACCGCCACGCCGTGACCCGGCAGTGGATCAGCCTCCCCGCCAAGTTCGAGGCGCGGCTGGGCGATTTCAGCTTTGAAGGCGTGCGGATTCTGGAGGTCAGCCGCCACGCCAACAAGCTGGGCCTGGGTCACCTGCGCGGCAACCGCTTCACAGTGCGGGTGCGCGCAGCGGCGGGCACAGCGGCGCAGGCACAAACCACCCTGGAGTTGCTGACCCGCCTGGGCGTGCCGAACTACTTCGGACCGCAGCGCTTCGGCCTCGGCGGACTGAATGCCGAGGAGGGGCTGAGGGTGCTGCGCGGCGAGTCGGAGCTGCGCGACCCGCAGGTGCGGCGCTTCCTGAGCAGCAGCGTGCAGAGCGCGGTGTTCAACCGCTGGGTCAGTCGGCGGCTGGAGCGGGGTCTCTTTGATGCACTGCTCAGCGGTGACATGGCCAAGAAGCACGATACCGGCGGAGTCTTTCTGGTCGAGGACGCCGAGGCCGAGTCATTGCGTGCCGAGCGAAATGAGATCAGCGCCACCGGCACCCTGTTTGGCCGAAAAACCAAACCACTGACCCTCGACGCGGGCGCGCTGGAGGCGGAGGTACTGGGCGAGTTCGGGCTGACCCCCGAGGTCTTCTCGTCGCGCAAGGGAGACCGCCGCCTGATCCGCATCTTCATGGAGGACGCCCAGGTGCAGCCCGAGGACGACGGCTATACGGTCAGCTTCGCCCTGCCCAAAGGCAGTTTCGCCACCTCGGTGCTGCGCGAACTGATGAAGACGGACGTGGACGCCCGCCAGGAGCCGGACGAGGGCAACATTGACGATGGCGGCGCAGATGAGGACGCGGGCGGCGGAGAGGCCGAGTGAAGCGCCGGGCCAGCGGCCTGCTGGCGCTGCTGATCGGTAGCTGGAGTCTGGCCGCGCCCAGCGCCGACTCGGCCATCCTGCGCCCCACCTTCGGCGGCGTGCTGCTCGAAGCCCGCCTGTCACCGGGCAGCTCAGCCAGCCTCACCGGCGTCTGGTCGGACGCGGGACACGCCAAGCTGCTGAGGTGTGCGCCGCGCTGTCAGGTGGTCAAGGAGATTCCGCTCAGCGGGCCACTTACCGTCTCGCAGAGCAGCACCTACCGGGTGGTGCTGGGCGGCACCTTCAAGCCGGGCAAGCGCGTCAAGGTGCTGCTGCGCTTCGGTCAGACCGAACTGGTCACGGTGGACGCCACGGTGGCGGCAGCGGCCCACTGAAGTCCAGCCAGACTTGACGGTGCCTGCCCACCCTGATCCCCAACTGCGCCGCGCCTTTCTGGAGACCCACTACGGCACCGCCCACGAGCGCCTGCACCTGGGCCACTCTCCGGGGCCGCCACCTTCGTGGAGCGCGCCAGGCCAGCGCTGGGCCATCCTGACCGCCTGGAATCCGCAGGGTCTTCAGCATGACCGGGCCAGCAACCTCGGAGCGCAGGAGAGGCTTCGCGCGGCGCTGTTCGGCTGGCCGCAGCTCGGGGGCGTCAATGGTGCAGGCGAGTGGACCGAACCGAGCCTGATCGTGACGGGCCTGAACTTGCGCCAGGCCACCCGGCTGGGCCAGCGCTTCGGACAGGCAGCGGTGCTGTGGGGCGTCGGTGGGCGGGCGGCGCTGGTGTGGTGCGCCGGGGGCGACGCGGGCCTACGGCTGGAGCGCTACTGGCTCACCGCGCCGCCGCTTTGATCGCTGCTGGCCTGATTCGCGAGCAGTTTGGCGGCTTCGGAGTGGCCCAGCCGCTATACTGCTCGCCCATGACCCAGCCCATCCCACCCGCTGCGGCCCCGGAGAGCATTCCAGCCCAGACCATGCCAGCGCAGATTCACCTCAGCGCCGGGGTCATGCCCGACGAACTGGCACGCTACGCGGTGGCGCTGGCCAACACGCGCGGCGGCGTCATTCAGGTGGAGGCGGGCGAGGGCAGCGCCGAGCTGCACCCCTTGCAGGTTACCCACGCCATCTTCGCCCTCAGCGGCGGGCGGCTGAGCGTCAACGTGGCGCGCTCCCAGAATGAAGGAGGCGCGGCGGCACTGAGCATCTTCGTGCCGCAGGCCCTGTACCTGCTCTCGGCCCCTGACGGCTCGGTCAGCGCCTGGGACGGTCAGACCTTCGTGCCGGTGTCGCCCGCCGACGCTCCATTGAGTGCCCAGCCGGACTACACCGCCAGCGTGCCGGTCACTGCCAGCCTGGCCGACCTCGATCCGCTGGAGGTGGCGCGTCTGCGCTCGATCTCGCACCGGGGCGCACTCTCGCAACTGGCCGACCTCGATTTCCTTCAGGAGCTGGGGCTGGTCGTGCCGGATTCAGGAGGGGAACTGCGCCCCACCATCGCCGGGATTCTGCTGGCCGGAACCGAGCGGGCGCTCAGGGCGCATCTGCCGCAGGCCGAGGTCTGCTACTACCACCACGCGGAGAGTGACGTGGAGTTTCAGTTCAGAGAAGACCTGCTTCGGCCGCTCACAGCGGCACTGGCCCGCTTGTCCGAGCTGATTCAGGCACGCAACAGTTTCACGCCGGTGCAGGTCGGCCTCTTCCGCATCGAGGTGTGGGACCACGACGAGGCCGTGTACCGCGAGGCGCTGCTCAACGCCCTGACCCACCGTGACTACCAGCTGCGCGACGTGGTGCACGTGCACCATTACCCTGACCGGCTGGAGATCATGAATCCCGGCGGCCTGAGCGGCGGCATCACGGCGGCCAACATCCTGCGCCACCAGCCCAAGCGCCGCAACCCGCTGCTGGCCGAGGCACTGGCCCGGCTTGGGCTGGTCGAGCGGGCCGGGGTGGGCGTGGACAAGATGTACGCCATGATGCTGCGCTGCGGCAAAGAGCCGCCCGAGTACCTGACCTACCCCGACGCGGTGAGCCTGAGTCTGCACAACCCCAGCTTCAACGCGCCGTTCGTGCGCTTTGTGGCCCGCAAGCAAGAAGAGATGCAGACCCTGTCACTCGACATGTTGATCGTGCTCTCACTGCTGGGGCGCGAGGGCCAGGCCAGCCGCGCCCAGCTCGCCCGCGCCCTGCAACTCCCCGAAGACCGCACGCCGAGGCTGCTGGGCATGATGGAGGAGCGCGGTTTGATCATTTCGGAGCGCGTGGGCCGTGAGCGCATCAACCGGCTGTCGGCCCAGTCGCTTGCAGCGCTGCACAGCGGGGACGCGGACCGCCGCCACGCCGCGCCGAAGCGTCCACTGCCTGCCATCCCCCGCCCAATCGCCCCGAGAAGCCCATTTCCTCCAAAGAACTCAGCCGCTCTGGAACGCGCGGCCCTGGAAGCCAGGGTGCTGGACCTGGCCCGCCGCCCGGAGGGAGTTTGCAACAGCGACGTGCGCGCCGCCTGCGACCTGAAAACCCAGAGTGCCTGGCGGGTGCTGCGCCGCCTCACCCTGGGTGGGCGACTTCGCAAGGAAGGACAGGGGCCTCGCAGCGTCCGCTATTACCTGTATCTGCCTGAACCGTGAATGCCGGACTTCGTCATATCCGCTTTCTTGATGTCGGATTTTACACACCTGCGTGGCCAGACGCAGCGGGCCCAAACCTTCAGTTGGGCTTCACCCAGCGCTGAGACATGTGCAGTCTGATGAGCGTCTGATCGCCTGCTCAGAGAGCGCTCAAGGCCGTGCCGAACGTGCCCCAGCCAGACTCATCAGATTGACAAGTGGGGACAGTGGGTGTAGTCTTCCGCTACCAAACGCTCAAACGTGGAACCGCTTCCGCACACAGGTACGACCCTTAAGGCAACACCTGACGAAGTGGCGATTTCACACGGAGGAACACATGAAGAAACCCGCCATGTTGCTCGCCCTTACCGCTGTTGCCGCTTTCGGCTCAGCGCAAGCTGTCACCCTGACGCTCGCCTGCGGCGCAGTGGGTCAGGAACTCCAACTCTGCAAAGACGGTGCCGCCCGTTGGTCCAAGCAGACCGGCAACACCGTCAAGGTCTTTGAAAGCCCCAACCTGACCAATGACCGTCTCGGTTTGTACCAGCAGCAGCTCGCCGCCAAGAGTAGCGATATCGATGTCTACCAGCTCGACGTGGTGTGGCCAGGCTTGCTTGCTCAGCACTTCGTTGACCTGAAAGGAAAAGTGACGGCTGCTGAGATCGCGGCCAACTTCAAGGGCAACATCGCTGCCGACACCGTGAACGGCAAACTGGTGGCGATGCCCTGGTACACCGACGGCGGCCTGCTCTACTACCGCACCGACCTCATGAAGAAGTACGGCTACACCGCCGCTCCCAAGACCTGGGCCGAGATGGCGACCATGGCCAAGAAAATTCAGGACGGTGAACAGAAGACCAACAAGGCGTTCGCGGGCTACGTCTTTCAGGGCAAGAACTACGAGGGCCTGACCTGCGACGCACTGGAATGGGTTTCCTCGTTCGGCGGCGGCACCATCGTCGACGACACGGGCAAGATCACCATCAACAACCCCAAAGCTGCTGCCGCGCTCAACACCGCCGCAAGCTGGGTCGGCACCATCAGCCCCAAGGGCGTCACCACCTACGACGAGGAGCCCGCGCGCGGCATCTTCCAGTCGGGCAACGCCGCCTTCATGCGGAACTGGCCCTACGCCTGGTCACTCGGCCAGAGCGCGGACAGCAAGGTCAAGGGCAAGATCGCCGTGGCCCCCTTGCCTGCTGGCCCCGGCGGCACCCCCGCTGCGGCGCTGGGCGGCTGGCAGCTCGGCGTCAGCATGTACTCCAAGAATCAGGACGCCGCGATTTCGCTGGTGCGCTACCTGACCAGCCCCGCCGAGCAGAAGATCCGTGCCATTGAAGGCTCGTTCACGCCGACCATCTCTGCTCTTTATCAGGACAAGGACGTGCTGAAGGCCAACCCCTTCTTCGGCAGCCTGCTTGACGTCTTTACCAACGCTGTGCCGCGTCCTTCCGGTCCCACCAAGGACAAGTACAACCAGGTCTCGCAGGCGTTCAGCACCGCCGTCAGCGACGTGCTGAACAAGAAGATGACCGGCACCGCCGCCGTGGCGCAGCTCCAGACCGACCTGTCGCGCGTCAAGGGTCGCGGCTGGTAAGCCCCTTCACCCAGGCTCACTGAGTCTGCCGGGGAGCGTCCATGATCAACGGGCGTTCCCCGTTTTTCAGTTCAGGAACCTGACGCTGAACTGACGCCGGGAACGCGCCGCAGGCAACGGGATTCCAAGCACCACGACGAAGACCGGAAATTTAGAAAATGCCCGCGCCGGGCCGCAGAGAACGTCCATCAGGAGGCTCACATGACCACCCTCAAGCCCAACACGCCAGCGCCTGTCCGGCATCGCGGCATCGAGGCCGCGCGTGCCCGGCAAGCCATCTGGCTACTACTACCCACCATGATCGCCATCGTGCTGGTCGCCGGGTATCCTCTGTACCGCACCATCTTCTTTTCTCTGTTTGACGCCAATCTCACCTCGCCGGATCAGCGCACGTTTCTGGGGCTGGGCAATTTCTGGTTCACCACCAGTGACGGCGTGGCGCTGGGCTTTTTGCAAGACCCCAAATGGTGGGGCGCGGTGTCGAACACACTGCTGTTCACAGTGGTGTCGGTGTTTCTGGAAACCGTCTTCGGCATGGTCATCGCGCTGGTGGTCAACAGCGCTTTTCCGGGCCGGGCCTTTCTCAGAACCGCCATGCTGGTGCCGTGGGCCATTCCCACCGTCGTCTCGGCGCAGATGTGGGCCTACATGTACAACGATTCCTTCGGACTGATCGGGCGAGGGATGCTGGGCGGCGTGGCGCTGCTGGCCAATCCCTCCAGCTCCATCTGGGCCATGATCGCGGTGGACGTCTGGAAAACCACCTCGTTCATGGCGCTGCTGATTCTGGCGGGCCTGCAAAGCCTGCCCAGCGACATGTATGAGGCCGCCGACATGGACGGCGCGAGCAAATGGACACAGTTCTGGCGCATGACCCTGCCGCTGCTGCGCCCGGCTCTGCTGGTGGCGCTGGTGTTCCGCAGCCTGGACGCCCTGCGGGTCTTCGACATCATGTCGGTGATGGTCGGCAACGTCTCGGCGGCGCGGCTCTCGATGACTGCCTACGCCCGGCAGGCTTTGATTGACAATCAGTTGCTGGGCCTGGGCAGCGCCATTTCCATCGCCATCTTCATCATCATCATGGTGATCGTGGTCGTCTACGTCACGGCCTTCCGCGTGAAGTTCGACTGAGCAGAAGGGAGCAGCCATGTACCTGAAACGCACCAATCCGGCCCTGTACTACCTTCAGCGCGTCGGCTTCTATGTTCTGGTGGTCGTGATCACCCTCTACCTGCTGGTGCCGTTCTTGTGGGCGGTGCTGACCAGCTTCCGACGGGCGGGCGATCTGTTTTTGCAGCCGATGGCTTTTGCCAGTGCGCCCTCGACGCTGAGCAACTACGCCGACGTGTTCGCCAACCCCAGCTTCCGGCTGGGCCTGCTCTACAGCCTGATCACCGCTGTCGGCGCAGTGGCGATTGCCCTGCTGTTTGGCAGTTTCGCCGCCTACGCGCTGGGCCGCTTCAAGTTCAAGTTCAAGTCGGCTGTGCTCTACATCGTGCTGGCAGTCAGCGTCTTTCCGCAGATTGCGGTGCTGGGCGGCCTTTATACCCTGATCAACTCGCTGAATCTCTACAACAACCCCGGCGGCCTGATTCTCAGCTACCTGATCTTCACCATTCCGTTCACGGTCTGGGTGCTGACTTCCTTCGTGCGCGACATCCCCGGTGAGCTGGAGGAAGCCGCGCTGGTGGACGGAGCCTCACCCTTGCAGACCCTCTTCAAGGTGCTCTTTCCGGTAATGATGCCCGCCCTGGTCACCACGGGTCTCTTGGCCTTCATCAACGCCTGGAACGAGTATCTGTTCGCCCTGACCTTCACCAGCACCAAGCGCACAGTGCCGGTGGTCATCGCCAACTATTCGGGGGCGACCCAGTTCGATCAGCCGTGGGGGCAGATCATGGCCGCCAGCATCGTGGTCACGGTGCCGCTGATCATTCTGGTGCTGGTATTCCAGCGCAACATCGTCTCGGGCCTCACGGCAGGGGCCGTCAAGGGTTAAACGCAATGCCGGTAAGTTAAGGGGTTCGGGTGGACTGGCGATGGTGTCAAGATGAAGGATGAATCTTGGCACCGCATTGCTGACCACGGCCCGCGATCAGCCACTCGATCATTTCGCCACCTTCGAGACGAGCCTCGACGCTACGTTGGTGACGCAAGCCCTTGAAGCGACGGGGACCGCTTCAGTTCGTCGCCGAAAGCTCCCGGCAGAACGGGCCGTATGGCTGATGCTTGGCATGGCGCTCTTGCGTGACCGGTCAATTCAGGCGGTGTGTGACCATTTGCATCTGATCCTCCCTGATCACACCGGGAAGACGACGATCAGTTCGGCAGGCCTGGCACAGGCACGCGACCGACTGGGAATCGCCCCCCTCAAACACCTGTTCGATGCTGTTGTCACTCGTCATGGTCGCGAGCAGCTTGACGCCAACCGTTGGCGGGGCCTGGCGGTACTCGGCATTGATGGCACGACTCTCCGGGTCCCGGACAGTGACGAGAATCGCGCGCATTTCACTCTGCCTTCGAGTGGTGCACACCGTGAGAGTGCATATCCGCAAGCGAGGGTCGTTGGTCTGATGGCGCTCGGGTCGCATTTCCTGCTGGATCTGAAGGTCGGCACATACACGGAGAGCGAGGAATCGCTCTCCAGCGGCTTCGATGAACAGCTGCCCGACCACTGTGTGCTAATGGTCGACCGGGGGCTCTTGGACGACCGACGGTTTTACCGCCATCAGCAGCGGGGCGAAGAGCGCCACTGGCTCGTACGAGCTAAAAGCAACCTGGTGTGGACGGTGTTGGAAATCCTGGGACCGAATGAGGTTATCGCTGAAGTTCCTTTTCGCAGACCTGCGCGCAGGTCTGACCCTACCTTGCCCCGCAGCATGCGGATCCGCGTCATCTGCGACCAGCTTCCAGGCTTCAAGCCACAGTGGCTGCTGACGTCGATGCTGGACGCCGAACGTTACCCGGCGGCCGAGATCATTGAGCTCTACCACCAGCGCTGGAAGCTCGAAACCGGATTTGATGAGCTCCATACGCATACCCTGGAACGATTGGAGGCATTGCGCTCTCAGACGCCAGACCGAATTCGGCAGGAACTGTTCGCGCTGGCCGTGGTGTACAACCTGGTGCGTCTGGAAATGGCCCGGGTGGCCGGTCACCTGGAGGTCAGTCCTTTACGAATTTCGTACCGGACCAGTCTGCTGCTGGTCCGGACGTTGTGGCTCAGCGCATGGGTGGTGGCAGCGGGTCGTCTTCCGCAGTATCTGGAGCAACTTACCAGTGACATCGCGTTGCTCGTACTTCCAGCGAAACGACCTCGCTCGTACCCTCGAGCCGTCAAAATCAAGATGACCCGCTATCCAAGGAAAGTGCGTGTCAGTGCCCCGCTACCTTCTTAACTTACTGGCATTGGGGTTAAACGCAGTCGAGCTTCATCTCGTGGGAGCCGGGCCAAGCGCTCGGCTCCTTTTTGCTGCGGGTCTGCTTCATCTGATTTGGTCACCTGCGCCAGACCCCCGTCAGCTCAGCGCTGCTATAGTAATCTGCTGAACGACCATTAAGAACATGAAGAAGACCCTGACGCTCTCCCCTCCGCTGGCCCGCTTCCTGAAGCTGTGGCCGGGGTTGATCGCAGCCTTCTCGCTGCTGGCGGTGTGGGGCAACCAGACGCCGCACCCGGAACAGCCGCAGCGCACCTCCTTGATGTCGGCGCTGCCTGCCGCCCCAGCGGAACTGCGCGCCCTGCCGACACCCACGCCGGGACCGGGCCTGCTGAGCGCCCCCGATCAAGCGCCAGACGTGGCCCTGCCGGTGCAGCGGCGCACTGACGTGCTGCTGGGAGCCGCACAACTGCCGCCCAGAATGCCGGACCTGACGGCGCTGGGGCGGCAACAGACCGACGGTGGCTGAGGGCGCACTCCTCCCACCGTCCCTCTCCCCTGCCCCACCTTATTCGAGTTTTCGGAGCCTGCATGACATTTAACAGTCCCAAACGACCTGTGCGCCGCAAAAAAGCCGCCCCGCAGCGGCGCAACGCCCTCACCACCACCTTCGCCATCTTCGCCGTGCTGCTGCTGAGCCTCGCTTTTATCTGGCGGCCCTGGCAGCACCGTGAGCACCCCGGTGAACTGTGGGGCAGCAACTTCAAGTTCATCACCCTGGGCCTCGACCTGGAAGGCGGGCTGCGGATGTCGCTCTCACCCGAAACTGGCACGGCCACCAAGGACCAGCTCGAACAGGTCAAGACCATCATCGAAAACCGCATCAACACGCTGGGCGTCACCGAACCCACCGTGACGGTGTCGGGCGGCAAGCGGGTGGTCGTGGAGATTCCGGGAGCCACCCCTGCCGTGCAAGACAGCGCCCGCCAGATCATCAAGCAGCAGGCCAAGCTGGAGTTCCGGGTCGTCAAGCCGGGAGCCAAGCAGGACCCGGCCGAGTTGCAGCGTAATCCGGCGTCGCTCGGTTACAAACTCTCCGATCTCGGCCCCGTCGAGGCCACCGGCGGCATCGTCTCGGGCGCGACGGCGGGCATCGATCAGCAGCGCTCCAGCGTCTGGCAGGTCAACGTCAACGTCAACCCCAAGGACGCCAAGGCTTTCGGCGACTTCACAGGCCGAAATATTCAGAAGTCGATGGCCGTGGTCCTGGACGGTCAGATCAAATCGGTGGCGACCATCCAATCGGCCCTCTACAACAACTTCCAGATCACCGGCAACTTCACTTCCGAGGACGCCACCAATCTGGCGCTGGTCCTCAAATCCGGCTCGCTGCCGATCAAGATCAAAGTGGACGAGGAGCGCGCCATCGGGCCGACGCTGGGCGCAGACGCCATCCGCAGCGGCGCAATTGCCGCGCTGGTGGGCATCGCTGCCGTCTTCTGCATGCTGTTTTTCTACTACGGCTTCTGGTTCGGGCTGGTCGGGTCGCTGGGCCTGCTGTTCAGCTCGGTGACCATCCTGGGCCTCCTCGGCGGCTTCGGAGCCACCCTGACCCTGCCGGGCATCGCCGGACTGGTGCTGACCATCGGCGCGGCGGTGGACGGCAACGTGATTTCCTTCGAGCGCATCAAGGAGGAGATGGGCCGGGGCAAAGGCCTGAAAAACGCCATCAACATGGGTTACGAGCACTCCACCCTGACCATTCTCGACGTGAACGCCTCTCACCTGCTCTCCGCCCTGGCGCTCTACAACTACGCCTCGGGGCCGGTCAAGGGCTTTGCGGTCACTTTGATCATCGGCGTATTGGCCTCGGCCTTCTCGAATCTGGTGTTTGCCAAGTGGATGCTCTACGCCCTGGCCAATAAGCGCGACTTCAAGGCTCCCTTCCGCATCGGCGTACCGAACGTGAACTTCATCAAGGCGGCCCCCATCATCACCACCGCGAGCATCCTGCTGGCCATCGCGGGCACGATCTTCGTGAGCGTCAAGGGGCTGAATTTCGGAGTGGATTTCGTCTCCGGCACCAGCATCACCGCCAAGGCCGCCCCCAGCACCACCACCGAGCAGATGCGGGACGCCGTGATCAGCGCGGGAGTCGCAGGCGTGACCGGGCAGAGCACCAGCATCCAGCGCGAACTCAGCGCCACCACCAGCGGCGTCACCTACACCATCAAGGTGCCGCAGATCAACAGTGACCAGGTCAAGGCCATCACCGCCAAGATCGACGCGCTGCCGGGCGGTGAGGTCGGGCAGACCGAAACGGTGTCGCCGTCGGTGGGCGCTGACCTGACCCAGCAGACCATCTACGCCGTGCTGGTGGGGCTGGGACTCATTCTGGTGTACGTCTGGTTCCGCTTCGACTTCGTGATGGGCTTCGGCTCGATTGTCGCCGTGCTGCACGACGTGGCCATCGTGATGGGCCTCTACGCCGTCGCGCGGCTGGAATTCAACATCGCCTCGGTGGCGGCCCTATTGACCCTGATCGGTTACTCGCTCAACGATTCGATCATCGTTTCCGACCGCATCCGCGAGAACCTGAAACTGCTGCGCGGCAGGAGCTACCGCGAGATCGTCAACATCTCAATCAACCAGACGCTCTCGCGCACCGTCATGACCTCGATCAGCACCATGCTGCCGCTGTTCAGCTTGCTGATTTTCGGCGGCCCGGTACTGCGCGACTTCTCCATCGCGCTGATCCTGGGCATTCTGATCGGCACCTATTCGAGCATCTATATCGTGGCCCCGATGGTGGTGCTGCTCGAAGAGCGCATGGGCAAGAAGGCCGTGACCGGCACGGCAACGCCGACCACGAAGTAAAGACCTTAAAGAAGAGGCGGGCAGCTGAGAAGCTGACCCGCCTTTTTCGTGGCTTTACCCCGTCGCCGCCCCCTGCAAGCAGGTCTACGACTCTCCCTCAGCTCTCCCACAGGGGCGACAGATGAAAAGATACCTTTTCGAGTCCCTGGCCCATTTCTAGCTGTGGTACACCCAGATTCCGTTCTCCAGGCTGCGGCCAATCGCGCCGCCCAGCCGCAGGTACTCGGCGTGCGCCAGCGTCTCGGCCACAGCGAAGCGGCGACCCGTGAGGGGCAACTCACGGGCAAACAGCACGAAGCTCAGGTCGTAGGCGTGGCGGGGCCGTTCCTGCACGGCGGCCAGCAGCTCGCCTAAGCGCTCCAGGTGATGCTCCCAAATCTCGCCCGCCCGCGCCGCCACCCCGTCCATCGTCGGCCCGTAGTGCCCCACCACCGCCCGTCCCGGATTCAGCGCCCTGAGCTTTTCCAGTGTGGCGAAGTAATCGCCCAGCGGATCGGGCCGCCCCCCCACATACAGGCCGATGTTGGGGGTGATGCGCGGCAAGATGGCGTCGCCCGCGATCAACATCCCGGTCTCCGGTTGCCACAGCCCCAGATGACCGTCGGCGTGACCGGGAAGCCACAGCACCTGCCACTCGACGTTGTCCAGCGGCACGCTCTGGCCCTCGCTCAGCGGCGTCAGGCGGGCAGCAGGCCGCACCCACTCGGCAGTCTGCGCCTCGCCTACGCCAAAATTCGGCGGCGCACCATGTTCGGCAAAAAACTGCTGCTGGGCGGGCAACTGGGTGTCCCAGTCTGACCAGAGCTTCTCCTGTTTTACCGAGTGATCAAGGAGTTGCACCGACGCGCCGCTGCGCTCCTCGATCAGCCCGGCCAGGCCATAGTGATCGGGGTGAATGTGGGTCACGATGACGCGCTCGATATCGGGCCAGTGCAGGCCCAGTTCGCTGAGCGCGGCCTCCAGGGCCTGCTGGGCCCCAGGTGTGTGAATGCTGGTGTCAATCAGCGTGACGGGCGAAGAGAGATCGATCAGTACCGTCACCGTTTTCATCGGCAGGGGAATCGGGATCTGGACGGCGTAAAGGGTGCCGCCCAGATGGTGCAGGGCGGGCGAGTGAGCGGTGGCGGTCATGGCTTAACCTAGCATCCGGCCTTGAACCCGGTGCAAAATTGTTGGAGCGCTCGTTTTCAGGGGTGAGCGCCCTGAAGCTGACAGATGCCTGACAAGTCAGTGACGCGGGGCTGACAAACCGCCAGCAGAGTGTGAGGCATGAAGAAGCTCCTGACCCTGGGCCTCGGCCTGGTGACCCTGACCGCCGCTGCCGCCTCTGCCGAAACCATCACCGGCGCGGGCAGCTCGTTTGTCTACCCGCTCTACACCAAGATGTTCGCCGAGTACAAGAAGACCAGCGGCACCGACGTCAACTACCAGTCGGTCGGCTCCGGCGCGGGCCAGCAGCAGATCATCGCCCGCACGGTGGACTTCGGGGCCAGCGACAACCCCATGAGCGACGAGACCATGAAGACCGCTCCCGGCAAGCTGCTGCACATTCCCACCGCCATCGGCGCAGTGGTGGCCTCCTACAATGTCCCCGGCGTGACCACCCAGCTTCAGTTCACCGGCCCGCTGCTGGCCGACATCTACCTCGGCAAAATCAAGCTGTGGAACGACCCGGCCATCAAGAAGCTCAACCCCGACGTGGCGCTGCCTGGCCTGCCGATCACGGTGGCACGCCGCTCGGACGGCTCCGGCACCACCGCCGTGTTTACCGACTACCTCAGCAAGATCAGCACCGAGTGGAAGACCAAGGTCGGCAGCGCCAACAGTGTGCAGTGGCCGGTGGGCGTGGGCGGCAAGGGCAATGACGGCGTGGCCGGAATCGTCAAGAGCACGCCCGGCGCAATCGGTTACATCGAGCTGACCTACGCCAAGCAGAACAAACTGCTGTTCGGCTCGGTGCAAAACCACGCGGGTAAGTTCATCGTGCCCGACAACGGCCCGGCCGCGCTGGCCGCCCAAGGCGTGGTCATTCCCGCCGACACCCGCGTCAGCATCACCAACAGTGCCAACGCGGGCGCATACCCGATCTCCAGCTTCACCTACGTCATCTTCTACCAGGACCAGAAGTACGGCAACCGCACCCAGGCCCAGGCCAAAGAGTTCAAGAACCTGCTGAGCTGGATGGTCGGGGCGGGCCAGCAGTACAACGAGCCGCTGGACTACGCCAAGCTGCCCGCCAACGTGGTCAACAAGACCAAGACCATTCTCAACAGCGTGACCTACGGCGGCGCGAAGCTCTGATCTCCAGACGTTGAACTCCCACGCGGGGCGCTCTGTTCGGGGCGCTCCGATTTTGATGGAGTTGCCGGGCCGTGACTTTTTGCTCAGGCTGACCTGGCCCTGACACCCGGCAGGTGAAATACTTTCACGCGCCCTTGCCACGCGCCTCAAAGGCCACGCATGAATGAAACGCTCCCCAGAAAAGTGAAGCTGCCGCGTCTCAGTTCCAGAGGTGACGGCATTTTCCGCACGGTCATCATCGGCCTGTCGCTGATCATCGTCCTGACCTTCGTGCTGAGCATCGTGCTGCTGGGCCAGCAGTCATGGCCCGCCATCCAGAAGTTCGGGCTGGGGTTTTTGACCACCAACGTCTGGAATCCGGTGACCAGCGAGTACGGAGCGCTGAGCCTGGTGATGGGCACGCTGCTGACCAGCTTTCTGGCGCTGCTGATCAGTGTGCCGCTGGCGATTGCCTCGGCCCTCTTCGTGGCTGAGTACGCGCCCAAGTGGCTGGCCAATCCGGTGGGCTACCTGGTCGAGTTGCTGGCCGCCGTGCCGAGCGTGGTATACGGACTGTGGGCGCTGTTTGCGCTCAAGCCGCTGTTTCAGCAGGTGCAGCTGTGGCTGTATACCAGCAATCCGAACCTGGCGAACCACTGCACCACCCTGTTCAACGATAACAAGACCTCATTGCCGTGTTTTTTTATGCCGCAAACCTTTACCGGGCTGGGCTTCTTGCTTGCTGTGATCATCCTGACGATCATGATTCTGCCGTTTACCGCCTCTGTCGCCCGCGACGTCATCCGGCTGGTGCCCGCCGATCAGCGCGAGGCCATGTACGCGCTGGGCGCGACCAAATGGGAAGTCATCAGCCTGGCGATCCTGCCCTATGCCCGCGCGGGCATCATGGGCGGCGTGATTCTGGCGCTGGGCCGGGCGCTGGGCGAGACGCTGGCGGTGGCGATGGTCATCGGCAATACCCCCGAGGTCATCAAGAACATCTGGTCCCCGACAGCCACGATGGCCTCGATGATCGCCAACCAGTTCGGTGACGCCCGCGAAGGCCTCCAGCGTTCCAGCGTGGTGGGCCTGGGCCTGACCCTCTTTTTCGTCAGCGTGTTTGTCAACCTGATCGCCCGCACGATCATTCTGCGGATGACGCCGAAGGGGCTGTGATGCCCGTGAAGCCTGCCAAAAGGAGTCTGTGAGATGGCCGTGTCACAACTGACCCCGCGCTTGACCAGGAGCGGCCTGAGCAGTGGCCGCAAATCCAAGAATGCCCTGATGGGCGTGATGATCGGCCTCGGCACCGCTCTGGTGGTGGCCCCGCTGATCCTGATCTTCGGCTTTTTGCTGATCAAAGGCGTCGGGGCGCTCAACCTGGATTTCTTTCTCAAGAACCCGGCCCCCGAGGGCGAAACGGGCGGCGGCTGGGCCAACGCCATCACCGGCTCGCTGCTGATTCTGGCGATGGCCGCCGTGCTGGGCGTGGTGGTGGGCGTGGCGGGCGGCATCTTTCTGGCCGAGTTCCCGCGCCACCGCCTGATGCCCACCATCCGGATGCTCAGTGACGTGCTCAGCGGGATTCCTGCCATCGTGATGGGCCTGGTGGTCTACGCGCTGGTGGTTAAACCGATGGGCCACTTCAGCGCTCTGGCGGGCGGCATCGCGCTGGGCCTGCTGATGGTGCCGATTGTCGTGCGAACCACCGAGGAAGTGCTGAAGCTGGTGCCGCTCTCGGTGCGCGAGGCGGGGCTGGCACTGGGGCTGCCGCAGTGGAAAGTCATTCTGAGCATCGTGCTGCCCGCCGCCAGCGGCGGCATCATCACCGGGCTGATGCTGGCCCTGGCCCGCGTGGCTGGCGAGGCTGCGCCGCTGCTGTTCACCGCTTTCGGCAGCAACCTGGTCAACCTCAATCCGCTGCAACCCACCAGCGCCCTGCCGCTGCAAATCTACATTGGGGCCACCAGCGCCTACGACGAGAACCAGCGGCTGGCCCAGGCCGGAGCGCTGCTGCTGATCAGCATCATTTTCGTGACCTCGCTACTGGCCCGCTTCGCCAACAGGCCGCGCCACTGACTCCCCCAAAGGAATTCCCATGACCCAGCTTCTCACCGCCAGCAACGTGGACATCTATTACGGCAGCAAGCAGGCCGTCAAACAGGTCAACCTGAAGGTCGAAAAGGGTACGGTCAACGCACTGATCGGCCCCAGCGGCTGCGGCAAGACCACCTTCCTGCGGGCCATCAACCGGATGCACGACCTGACCCCCGGCGCGCGGGTGGAGGGCCAGATTCTGCTCGACGGTCAGGACATCTATTCCAGCGACATTGACCCGGTGGAGGTGCGCCGCCGGGTGGGCATGGTGTTTCAAAAACCCAACCCTTTCCCCACCATGAGCGTGTTCGACAACGTGGTGAGCGGCCTCAAGCTGGCCGGGATGCGCGACCACAAGGCGCTGATGGAGATCGCCGAGCGCTCGCTGCGCGGCGGAGCGCTGTGGGACGAGGTCAAGGACCGCCTCAAGTCGCCCGCCACCGGACTCTCGGGCGGGCAGCAGCAGCGGCTGTGCATTGCCCGCGCCCTGGCCGTCGAGCCGGAAATCCTGCTGATGGACGAGCCGACCTCGGCGCTTGACCCGGCCAGCACCGCCAGGATCGAAGATCTGATGACCGAGCTGAAAAAAGTCACGACCATCATCATCGTGACCCACAACATGCACCAGGCGGCCCGCGTCTCGGACACCACCAGCTTTTTTCTCAACGGCGACTTGGTTGAGCATGGCCAGACCGATCAGATTTTCACCTCGCCGCGCGACGAGCGCACCGAGGCGTATGTCACGGGCCGTTTCGGCTAAACTGGGTTCCAGCATGGTATCGGGGCGGGGCCGCTTTGGCCCGCTCTTTTTGCTGGCCCGTCCATGACACCCCGCTCACCCAGGCAAGGCAGACTGACTTCTATGACCACCAGCCCCCACACTCCCACCAGGGCGCAGCTCACCGCCCGCTTTCTGCGGATGCTCAGCATCACGCTCGAGCAGGTCTCCCTCTTGCAGAGCGCAGTGGGCCGGGGCGCGTTCGCGGGCCTGGCCATTCGCACCGCTGAGCTGGAGCGCGAGACCGACGTGCTAGAAGACGAACTCGAGGAACTGTGCCTGAGCGCCCTGGCACGGCCCCTGACCGACACCGATCTGCACTTCTACGTGATGGTATTTCGCAGCCTGGCCGATCTGGAGCGGGTCGGCGACTATGGACGGCAGGTCGGACGCGATCTGGAGGCGCTGGAACCGCTGGCCCAGACGGCGGCGCTGCAAGACGTGCTGCCGATGGCCCGCTTGCTGAGCAGCATGCTGGAGCGGCTGGCCTACGCCTTCGCCGAGCGCGACCTCAGCGGGGCTCGGGACGTGATGCGGCTCGACTCCGAGCAGGTTGATGCCCTCTATGAGCAGCTTCAGCGCGCTTCTCTCACCCGCATTCTGGAAAACCCCGAGGACATCGGCGCAGCGCTGACTGCCACCCGCATGGCCCGCAGCCTGGAGCGGCTGGGCGACCATGTGGTCAACGTGGCCGAGCGGCTGGAAGCCAATATGTTGCAGGCCGGGGACTGAGTAGCGGACAGGGCCTCTCCCCTGCCCGCTGCTCTGCCCCAGCCTGCTGTTACTCCGTCCAGCGCTTGAACACCAGCACCGCGTTCTGGCCGCCGAAAGCAAAGGAATTGCTCATGGCGTACTCGACCTGCTGCTCACGCGCGCCCTCGGGGATGTAATCGAGGTCGAGTTCAGGGTCAGGATCGTCCGCCAGGTTGATGGTCGGCGGCAAGATGCCCTCGTGCAGCGCCTGGGCCACCGCAATGGCCTCCATCGCCCCTGCCGCGCCGAGCAAATGGCCGGTCATGGACTTGGTGCTGCTGACGGCCAGCTTGTGGGCGTGGTCGCCGTAGACAGCTTTAATCGCCAGGGTCTCGTTGAGGTCGTTGGCCGGGGTGGACGTGCCGTGCGCGTTGATATAGCCGACCTGCTCGGGGTTGACACCGCCCGCCTTGAGCGCCTGACGCATCGCCACCTGCGCGCCCCGGCCTTCCGGCGCAGGCATGGTGATATGGTAGGCGTCGGCGGAGGTGCCGTAGCCGACCACCTCGGCGTAAATGGTCGCGCCGCGCTTCCTGGCGTGCTCCAGTTCTTCCAGCACCACCACCGCGCCGCCCTCGCCCAGCACGAACCCGTCGCGGCTGGCGGCGAAGGGACGGCTGGCCCGCTCGGGGTCGGCATTGTGCGAGGCAGTCAGGGCATGCATGTTGCCGAAGCCGCCGATGGTCAGGCCGGTGATGGCCGCTTCCGCGCCACCTGCCAGCATCACATCGGCCAGGCCGAGCTGAATGATCCGGGCGGCGTCGCCAATCGCGCCCGAGCCGGTGGCGCAGGCGGTGACCACGGTGCTGCTCGGGCCGGTTGCGCCGAAGCGCATGGCAATGTGCCCGGTGGCCATGTTGGCGATCATCATCGGAATGAACAGCGGGCTGATCCTTGAGGGACCGCGCTCCACCATCAGCTTGGCCTGATCCTCGAAGGTCTTCATACCGCCGATGCCGCTGCCGACCAGCGTGCCCGTGCGCTCGCCCGCCAGGTCTTCTTTGCTGATGCCGCTATCCTTCACCGCCAGCTCGGCGGCGGCCAGGGCAAGCTGTACATAGCGGTCGAGCTTCTTGGCTTCCCGCGCCTCGATAAACGGGCTGAGGTCGTCATGAACCTCCCCGGCAATCTGCGCCCGGCACATGCTGGCGTCAAAGTGGGTGATCGGGCCGACCCCACTCTTGCCCGCCCGCTGCGCCTCGGCAAAGACTTTTGCCCCCATGCCAATCGGGCTGACCGGCCCCAGTCCGGTGACGACCACTCGTTTGATGTCCATCGTTGTGTCCTCCAGCCTCGCGGCCTGGGCCTTCATGGTGAGGGGCGAACACGGCTTTTCCGCATCCGCCCCCGGCCCGACCTTGCGCGGCGTTACTGCTGGCTGCTGATGTAGTCCACGGCGGCCTGCACCGTACGGATGTTCTCGGCGGCCTCGTCACTGATGGTCACGCCGAACTGGTCTTCCAGGCCCATGATCAGCTCGACGGTCTCCAGGCTGTCCGCGCCGAGGTCCTCGACGAAACGGGACTCGGGCGTCACCTTGTCGGCTTCGACGCCGAGCTTGTCCACGATCACATTCTTGACTTGTTCGTAAGTATCCATAATGGTTCCTCCTGAGCAGTGATGTGCTTTGGCTTGCGACAGTCTACACGGGGCGGGCAACCGGAGGAAGCCGGGGGAACTGAGTCTAAATTAGAGCCGAAGCCCGGTTTGCCGATCACGCGGGCCTCTAAAGCTTGCAGTATGCGGCTTCGCAGCACGCCGCAGGCACGACCCTCAGCGGCGGCTACGAGATCGTCAAGAAGCTGGCGGCCTGCAAATAAACTGCCCCCTCAGTGCGGATACAGCCCGCCGTCCACCCCGATGACCTGCCCGGTGATATAGCCCGCCGCATCGGAGGCGAGGAAGCCCACCAACGCGGCCACATCCTCTGGCTGGCCCAGGCGACCCAGCGGAATGGCGGCCACGTAGCCCGCCTTCTGGGTTTCGCTCAGGGCGTCGGTCATGTCGGAGGCGATAAATCCGGGGGCCAGTGCGTTCACGGTGATGTTGCGGCCTCCGTACTCCTTGGCGAGCGCCTTGGTCAGCCCGATCAGGCCCGCCTTGCTGGCGACGTAATTGGCCTGACCGGGGTTGCCCATCAGACCCACCACGCTGGACACATTGATGATTCGTCCGCTTTTCGCCCGCATCATGATCTTGATGGCGGCCCGGCAGGCGGCGAAAGCACTGCTCAGGTTGGTCTGAATGACGGCGTCCCAGTCCTCGTCCTTCATGCGGATGGCGAGGCCATCGCGGGTGATTCCGGCGTTGTTGACCAGCACATGCAGGCCGCCCATCTGGACCGCCACGTCCTCCACCAGTTTGCCCGCGTTGGCAGGCACCGAGAGGTCAGCCTTGAAGGTCTGGGCGACGCCGCCCGCCGCGCGAATCTGCTCGGCCAGCGCCTCGGCTTCCTGGCTGCTGCGCCCGTAGTGAACGGCCACCGCAAAGCCGTCAGCGGCCAGTTTGAGGGCCATCGCTCTACCGAGGCCACGCCCAGCTCCGGTGATGAGAGCGACGCGTTGGGGGATGGTTGGGTTGGTCATGGAGTTCCTTTCGTCAGCTCGAATAAAGTCGTCTCGCCTGGCAGGGAACATTGCCAGAACCAGTAGACAAGCGTCGCGTCCCTGCTGTCGGCAGAGCAGGTCAGTTTCAGATCGGTCTTGCCCGAGCGCTTCAAAGTCAGATCAGCAAATTCTGGAGCAGGTGAATTCTGGGCTTTCAAGTAGCTGTGCAGCGAACCGCCGTTCACCGTACCCGCCACCGTCAGCGCCTCACTGTCCAGACTGCCCGTTCCAGATACCTGATACTGGCGGGTCGTGTCGTAAGTGGCGGTCAGTTGCAGGCCCAATGCCTGGCTGGTGGTGCTACCATTCCACGTTCCGCGCAGCACGCTGGGATGGGTGGCCAGGGAAATGGGGAGTGGTTTGAATCCCACGTCCCGGTTACAGGCCGTGACCGCCGCCATCATGAGTAAGGCAGGAGCAAGCAATTTCATAATAAGTCATTGTCTATGCTGCTGAACTGCGACGCAAGCCAGAAGGCCTTTTCGGCACGTGTGAAGCCGCGCCCTACAGCGAAAACTCCTGCACCTGGCTCAAGTTCCCCACATTCATGACCCGCGCTTCGGGCAAAATTCGCTTCACGAGTCCAGTCAGCACAGTGCCCGGCCCGAACTCCACGAACACGTCCACGCCCATGTCGGCCAGTCGGCGAACGCTCTGCACCCACCTGACGCTGCCGGTGATCTGGTCGATGAGCAGCTCCGGCACCTGCACAGCCTCGCTGATGGCCTGGGCGTTCACATTTGCCACCACCGGAAAGGCCATCTGGCCGAGTGGCCCGGCCCGCAAATCGGGAGCCAGCGCCTCAGCAGCGGGCTGCATCAGCGCGCAATGAAAGGGGGCGCTGACTTTCAAGGGAATGGCTTTAAGGCCGCGTGCTTTGAGCTGGGCCGCTGCTGCGTCCACTGCCGCCTTCTCACCGGAAATGACGGTCTGGGTGGGCGCGTTGTAGTTGGCGGGCTGCACCCCTTCAATACCCGCGCAGACTTCCTCCACCGCGCCCGGATCGCCCATGATGGCCGCCATTGCGCCGACGCCGACCGGCACTGCTTCCTGCATCAGCTCACCGCGCCGGCGGGTCAGCCGCAGGGCCACTTCCAACTCCAGGGTTCCGGCGGCGACGTGGGCGCTGTACTCGCCCAGACTGTGGCCCGCCGCCGCGAAGGGCGTCAGGCCCGTGTGCGCCTGCCAGGCCCGGTAGGCGGCGAGGCTGGCCGTCACCAGGGCGGGCTGCTGGTTGGCGGTCAGGGTCAGGGCGTCGAGCGGCCCGGTTTCGATCAGGGCACGCAGGCCCGGCAGCGTCGCCTCGGCCGCCTCGAACACGGCGCGGGCGGCGGGAAAGTCGGCCAGCAGATCGGCGCTCATGCCGACAGCATGCGACCCCTGACCGGGGAAGAGAGCCGCGATCTTCACGCCGTGACCTCGGCGGGCACTGATCTGGCCGCCTGATGCTTGGTGCTGTCATACCACTTGAAAGTGCCCGCGCCCCAGCTCAGGCCGCCGCCGAAGGCCACCATCAGCACCTGCTGGCCGTCTTTAATGCGCCCGTCTTGAACGGCCTCTGCCAGGGCCAGCGGCACCGATCCGGCGGAAGTGTTGCCGTAGCGCTCCAGATTGACCACCGTTTTGCTGAGTGGAATGCCCAGGCGGTCGCAAGCCGGTTGAATGATGCGGATATTGGCCTGGTGGGGAATCAGCCAGTCCACGTCGCTGGCACTCAGCCCGGCCTTGTGCATGGCCGCCTTGCCACTGTCCACCATGACCCGCACCGCGAATTTGAAGACCTCGCGGCCATTCATGCCGGTGAATTCGCCCATCTGAAGGCCGCTGGGCAGCTGGGTCGCCATGCAGCGGATATACAGGCTGTCGGCACCCGAGCCGTCGGCCCCCAGCACGAACGACTCGAAGCCGTAGCCCGGCGGCACCTCGCCGATGACCACTGCACCCGCGCCGTCACCGAACAGAATGGCGGTGCCCCGGTCATCCTGATCCACGACCCGGCTGAGGGTGTCCGCGCCGATCATCAGCACTTTGGTGGCCGCGCCCGCCAGAATCAGGCCGTGCGCCACCGAGCAGCCGTAGACGAAGCCGCTGCACGCCGCCGACACGTCGAAGGCCGCCGCGCCGCGCAAGCCCAGTTGCCCGGCGATCAGCGCCGCCGTCGAGGGAAACAGCGCGTCGGGAGTGGCGGTGGCGCAGACCACCGCATCAACCCCCTCCAACGCGTCAGGGAAACGCTCCAGCAGATTCTGCACGGCCCGCACGCCCAGCA
Organism: Deinococcus rubellus; assembly: GCF_025244745.1. NCBI lineage: Bacteria > Thermotogati > Deinococcota > Deinococci > Deinococcales > Deinococcaceae > Deinococcus > Deinococcus rubellus. The sequence continues at coordinate 1,151,008 of NZ_CP104213.1, read as the reverse complement.
CCGAGCTGTACTCGCCCTCGCTGACAAATCGGCGCTCGCGGATGCCGGTGTGCGAGACGATCCATTCGTCGTTGGTGTCGAGCCGGGCAGCGAAATCCTCGTTGGTGACAATCTTGTCGGGGGCGTACGCGCCCACGGCGGTAATGCCTATGGGCGGCGTCGATCTTGGGGCGGCAGGCTGCGACATGGTGAATCCTCCGCCAAATACCCTAGCATTCTTTGAACAGCCGTTCAATGAATTGTCACGCCGGGAAAGCAGGTCGCGCGGCGCAGTATGCGGGAACTGCCACAGCAGTCATCAACAGCCGATAATGAAACCCATGACCTCCTCCTCCTTCCCGACCTGGCATGACTGCGACCCCGGCAGCGACGACGCCATCACTTTGCTGACCCTGCTGGGCCGCTCAGACGTGCAACTGCTGGGCGTGTCCACGACGCACGGCAACGCGCCGCTGAGCGCCACCACCCACAATGCCCGTGCCCTGCTGACGCTGGCGGGCCGGGACGACGTGCCCGTCTATGCCGGGGCGCTGGCCCCGCTGGTGCGTGAGCCGGTGTACGCGCCGCAGATTCACGGCGTCGGCGGGCTGGGGAACGTGCCACTGCCAGAGCCGACCCGGCCCGTTCAGGGCGAACACGCTGCTCTGGCGCTGATCCGGCAACTCTGCGCCCAGCCCGGCGAGATCAGTGTGCTGGCCACCGGGCCGCTGACCAACCTGGCGCTGGCCGAGCGGCTCAGACCCGGCGTACTGAGGGAAGCCCGGCAGATCATCGTGATGGGCGGCAGTCTGGAGAACGGGGCACCTCGACTCGGCAACACCACCCCCCGCGCCGAATTCAACACCTACGCCGACCCGCACGCCTTCGACGTGGTGCTGAAAGCCGGGGCGAAACTCTCGCTGATCGGGCTGAACCTGACCCGCCAAGTACAGGTGACGCGGCAGCGGGCGCAGCAACTTGCCGCTGTCGGCACAGCTGCCGCCCACACCTGCGCCGCCCTCCTTGACGACTACTTGGACCGCATCGGCAAGCTGGGTCAGAGCGTGGGAGCCCTGCACGACCCCTGCACGGCGGCGCTGATGCTCGCGCCGGAGCTGTTCGGGTGGGAGGCAGCCCGCGTGGTAACCATGACCGACAGCGGCGAACGCCTGGGCGAAACGGTGCGCGTGGACGGCGAGCCAAACGTGCAACTGGTGACAAGGGCCGATGAATCGGGAGTTTACGGGCTGATCACCGAGGCGCTGAGACAGCTGCCATGAAGCTGGCGGCGGTATGGGCGTTCTGCACGCCGTTCTACTCGGAAGCCGGGCGGGCCTACCACAATCTCCACCATGTCGAACACATGCTGGTCGCCCTGAAGTCGCGAACCGACCTGCTGCTGCCGCTGGAACTGGCGGTCTGGGGCCACGATCTGATCTACGACCCGGCCAGGAATGACAACGAGGAGCGCAGCGCGCAGGTGTTTGGCGAATGGCTCACAGTGCAGGGCGCGTCCCCCGAGCTCCGGCAGGAGGTGGCGGCGCTGATCCTGGCGACCCGGCACGACACGCCGCCACAGACCCCCACCGCCGCCCTGATCGTGGACGCCGACCTGGCAGTTTTTGGCGCTGCCGATGCAGACTTCTGGGCCTATGAGCAGTCCATCCGGCAGGAATATGCTTTTGTGCCCTGGCCCGCTTACCGGAGCGGGCGGCAGGCCATCTTGCAGCACTTTCTGAGCCAGGAGCAGGTTTACAGCACGCCAGAATTTGCAGGGCTAGAAGCGGCAGCACGGGCGCATCTGGAAGCCGCCGCTCGGAAACTGGCCGACTCGCCGGAGGAATGAGAAAACCGCCGTCCCCATCAGGAAACGGCGGCTTCGGTATAAAGCAACGCTCAGTCGGCAGCTTGCGCTTCTTTTGCCGCTTTCTTATTGGCGGCAGCCTCGCGCTCCAGCTTGGCCTTGATTTTCTTGAGGCGGAAGCTCTCCTCGCGTTCGCGCTGATCGAGTACCCCGCGAATGAAACGGATCTCGTTGAGCACACCGGGAATAACCACCTGTTCCAGCGCGTTGACGCGGCGTGAGGTCTTTTTGATCTCCTCGCCGATGCGCCGCAGCTTGGTCTCGGTGGCGGCCACCTTCACCAGCGCGCTCATGACGGTCTGAAAGTCGGTGGCGGCCTGGATGGTGCGCGAACCGACGTTGATCGGACTGAATGCGGCGGCGGTGTTGCGCTCGGGAATCTGCATCTTCGGCACTTTCACGCCGTAGATGCTCTCGATTTCCATGTTGACGCTGTACTCGCTGCCCTGCGCCAGACTCAGGCTCTCGACGGCCTCGGGACTGTCCCAGGCTTTGGCCGAGAACAGCGAGACATACGCGCCCTTGCTGACGCCCGACAACTCCTCGCGGGCGGCCAGTGCGTCCTTGATCAGCGCAAAGAACTCACCGATGAGGGCGTCACGCTTGCGCTTGAGCAGGTCTGCACCGCTGGTGGCGGTCTTGAGGCTGGCTTTGGCGGCCAGCAGGGCGCTGCGGGTGGGACTGATGTCTGCCATGATTCACCTCCCTTTTGGGGTTTCAGGCGGTGGGCGACGCGGAAAGATCAACTCCTCCCCACCGCCCACTGCCCACCACCTACATCCTATTTCCCTTCCACATCTCGTCGACCTTGGTGCCGTAGTACTTGTCGATCGAGTCCTTGCCGATACGGGTCAGTTGTGACTGCGGCAGCTTGCTCAGAATGCCCCAGGCCACCGTCATCGAGTCCTCGATGCTGCGGTCCTGTCCGCCCTGGCCGATGAAGTAATTCTCGAAATCCTCGGCGAAGCGCAGGAACAGCTTGTCGTTCTCGGTCAGCGCGTCCTCGCCCGTGATGGCGACGAGTTTGCGCAAATCGAGACCGTTGGCGTAGGCGGCAAACAGCTGATCTGACACGTTCTTGTGGTCGGCGCGCGTCTTGCCCTTGCCGATGCCGTTGCCCATCAGCCGCGACAGGCTCGGCAGCGGGTTGATCGGCGGGAAGATGCCCTTGCTGTTCAGGGTGCGGTCCACCACGATCTGCCCTTCAGTGATGTAGCCGGTGAGATCAGGAATCGGGTGGGTGATGTCGTCGTCGGGCATCGAGAGAATCGGCAACTGGGTCACCGAGCCGGGCTTGCCCTGAATGACCCCCGCGCGCTCATACAGCGAGGCCAAATCGGTGTACATGTAGCCGGGGAAGCCGCGCCGTCCGGGGATTTCCTCGCGCGCGCCGCCGATTTCACGCAGCGCCTCACAGTAGTTGGTCAAATCGGTCAGGATCACCAGCACGTGGTAGCCGTGCTCAAAGGCCAGGTACTCGGCGGTGGTCAGCGCCATGCGCGGCGTCAGAATGCGCTCGACGGTGGGATCGTCGGCCTTGTTGAGGAACAGCACGGCGCGGGCCAGAGCGCCGGTGCGCTCGAATTCCTGAGTGAAGAACGACACCTCGCGCTGGGTCAGTCCCATCGCCGCGAAGACCACCGCGAACGGTTCGTCCGAGCCGGGTACCTTGGCCTGACGGGCAATCTGGGCAGCCAGCTCGTTATGGGGCAGACCGCTTCCACTGAAGATCGGCAGCTTCTGGCCGCGAATGAGCGAGGTGTTGATGTCGATGGTGCTGATGCCAGTCTGAATGAACTCTTCCGGCTTGGCACGGCTGGCCGGGTTCATGGCCTGGCCGTTGATGCTGCGGCGCTCGTCGGCGATCACGTTGGGCAGCCCGTCGATGGGGCGGCCCAGGCCGTCGAAGCGCCGTCCGATCATGTCCTTGGAGACGCCCAAACGGGCCACATCTTCCACCAGACTTACCGAGGCGGTGGCGAGGTCTAGGCCGCGCGTGTCCTCGAAAATCTGGATGACGGCGTGCTCGTCGCTGACCTCAATGACCTGCCCGCCGCGAATGCGCCCGTTGCCGTCCTTGATGTTGACGATGGCGTTGTAGGCCAGGTCCGAGGCCGCGTTGACGAACAGGAGCGGCCCGGAAATATAGGCGACGTCGTTGTATTCCTTCTGGAGCAGGGTCACGCTTTCACTCCTTGGGCGGATTTGGTCTTGAAGGTGGTGTCCAGCTCGTCCATCACTCCCTCGGCGTAGGCCATGAAGTCGGCCTCGGCGACGTAGCGGGCGCGGCTGAGCTTCTCGATCACCGGGTTCTGAATGATCTCGTCAATGGTGGCCCCGTTCTTGAGGCTGGCGTCGGCCTCGTCGTAGAACTTGAGCATCATCTTCATCAGGCCGTAGTTCTTGGGCATGGAGGCCGAGGCGTCCACCGGGTCGAAGCCGTTTTGCTGAAGGAAGTCCTGTCTCAACATCCGGCCCGCCTCGATGACCAGCCGCTCGCTGTCTTGCAGAGCATCGGGACCGACGAGCTGCACGACTTCCTGAAGGCTGGCTTCCTGCTGGAGCAGGTTCTGGATACGCTGGCGCAGTTCGGGGAAGTCCTCGCCGACGTTCGCGCGGTACCAGCTATCGAGAATCGGCGTGAACAGCGAGTACGAGCCGTTCCAGTTGATGGCCGGGAAGTGGCGGCGGCGGGCCAGGCCCGCGTCCAAGCGCCAGAACGCGCCGGTGATACGGAGAGTCGCCTGGGTCACGGGCTCGGACATGTCGCCGCCCGCAGGTGAAACTGCGCCGATCACGCTGACCGCGCCGTCCTCGCCCGCCAGGGTTTTGACCGCTCCGGCACGCTCGTAGAAAGCAGCCAAACGCGCCGAGAGGTAAGGCGGGTAGCCTTCTTCGGCGGGCATTTCTTCCAGGCGGGAGCTGATCTCGCGCAGCGCTTCAGCCCAGCGGGAGGTGCTGTCGGCCATCAGCGACACCGAATAGCCCTGGTCGCGGAAGTACTCGGCCAGCGTGATGCCGGTGTAGACCGAGGCTTCACGCGCCGCCACCGGCATGTTGGAGGTGTTTGCGATCAGGATGGTGCGGTGCATCAAGGGCCCGCCAGTCTTGGGATCTTCCAGTTCGGGGAATTCCACCAGCACGTCGGTCATCTCGTTGCCGCGCTCGCCGCAGCCCACGTACACCACGATGTCGGCGTTGCCGTACTTGGCCACCGACTGCTGGGTCACGGTCTTGCCCGAGCCGAAGGGGCCGGGAATCGCCGCCGCGCCGCCCATCACCAGCGGAAACAGCACGTCCAGAATCCGCATGCCGGTCAAAAACGGCAAACTGGGGTCTTTCTTGAGGGCCACCGGACGCGCCGCCCGCACCGGCCAGTAGTGGGCCAGCCGAAGCTTGGTGCCGTCTTCGAGTTCGGCGATGGTGTCGTCGATGGTGTAGTCGCCCGCCGCCACGATGCTCTTGATGCGGCCCTTCTTGTCAGGCGGCGTCAGGATTTTGTGGGTAAAGGAGAACTCCGGCACGGTGCCGAGAATGGCGCTGCCCGTGACCTCGTCACCGACCTGCACGCTGGGCGTGAAGGGCCACTTCCTGTCGCGGTCGAGCGAACTGACTTCGATGCCGCGTGCGATGAAGTCGCCGGACTGCTCACGGATCTTGTCGAGCGGGCGCTGGATGCCGTCGTAGATGCCGTTGAGCATCCCCGGCCCGAGCTCGACCGAGAGCGGCAGGCCGGTGCTGACAATCGGCTCGCCGACGGTCAGGCCCGAGGTGTCCTCGTAGACCTGCACGAAGGCGGTGTCGCCGTCCAGCCGGATGATCTCGCCCACCAAGCGCTCGTCGCCGACGCGAACGATGTCAAACATCTTCGCGCCGTACATGTTCCGGCCAATCACGGCCGGTCCGGCGATGCGCTCGATGACGCCTTGCTTGTGTTGCGTCATGGTTACTCCTTAAAAGAACGTTGAGAGGTCTGAAAGTCTAGGGGAAAAGCGCCGTGCCTTCAGTAACCGGGCACTGCCGCCGCCCCCTGGACCTCAGAACCCTCAGACTCGCTTACAGTTTGATGTCGAAGCCGATCGTCTCGCGCACCAGTTTGCCCATGTAGGCTTTGGCGTCCACCTGTTCGGTGGAAAAAGCGTCGCTGAGACTGGGAATCGGCAAGATGATCGGCAGATCGCGCCCACGCATGATCCGGGCGGTGCTGGTCGCCGGGTCGGCAATCAGGCCGGTGTCCACCGCCACCAGACCGTAGCCGCCCCCAACGATCAGCTCTTCGAGCTTGGCCTGGGCGTCGGCAGGGGTGGCCTCCACGACATGCGCCCCGGCCAGACGGTAGCCGGTGGCGGTCTCGTTGTCGGCCAGCACGACCACCCTCTGCGCCGTTGCCGCGTTCTTGCTCGGCTGGCTCATGCTTGGGTCACCTCCTGACGGATCTGCTCGCTGGGCACGTTGTAGAACTTACCGCGCCCGATTAAGCGGAGTTTGGCGATCTCCTGTTCCTTACGGCGCAGGTAATCGATCGCCACGCCCACGCCCAGCGGATCGCCAGCGGCGGCGTTGCGGGCCGCATTATCGAGAATGTCGCGGGCGGCCCGCTCGGCCTCGGCAGGACCCACCGCTTCCAGAATCGGGGCCATCTCGCCCGCACCGCTGGGGTCACCCTCGGTGAGGCGAGCAAACGTTCCGGCGTCGATATTGCGCCCACCTTCCACGAACAGCGCCGGGTTGGTGCCGCCCTGGGCTGCGCGCAGGGAGCGCGAGGTCAGCGCATTGGTCACGTCCACTTCCTGCGAGAGGTAGCGGCGCAGAGAGGTGTTGCGCGAGACCCGCAAAGCGTAGCGGTAATACGCCTGGTCGAGCGCGATTTCCAGGTCGAGCAGCTTACTGCTGGCGCTGTAGGCGGAGACGCCCTCACGGAAGGCTGGGGCCAGCGGATGACCGGTGAGGGTCAGCGCGGTGGCCGCCGCCGAGAGATCGCCGCCCTGCAAGGCCGTCTGCAAGGTGGTCATCGGAATGGTGCCGCCAGGAATCAGACTCGCGGAGAGTTGCTCACCGCTGCGCCCGCTGGTCAGGCCACGGGCAATCGACTTGAGGTTGACCAGGTCCCACTTTTGCAGCAGCACGCCGATTTCGGTCTTGGCGTCGCCGTCCGCGAGGCGGTAGACCTTATCCACGTTTTCGAAGAAATTCTTGGAGAGGCCCTGGTCGAGTTCCGGCAGGCCCGCGCCCTGGGCCGTGGCCCCGGCGAGGTCGCCCGACAGCTCGGACTCGCTCAGCAGCCGCAGAAATTCAGGATAGCTCTGCGCGCCGAGCGCGGCCTCGAGCGCGCGCTCACCGAAGAGCTGGGTCCGCATCATTTTAATGCGGGCATTGATGTAGCCGTAATCGTCGGCCATAGCGTCCTCCCTTACCCTTCCGAGAGGATACGGCTCACCTGCGGAGCAAGCGAGTCGCGTAGCCGCTCTAGACGGCCCTGCAAGGTGTTGGTGACGCCGCTCTTGCCGCCGTTGGCGACCACCCGCACGCCGCCCTGAACCGCGTAGTTCTCGCGGATTTCCAGATCGGTGACGATCTCGCGGGCCACGTGTGCCTCATTGGGATGCACTTCGATCACCTCGGCATTGGGCACCACAGCGCGGGCCTCATAAATTAGGCGCGAGAGGATGTCCTTGTATTCGGGCGCGCGGGTCACGGCCAGCAGTTCGTGCTGGGCCGTCTGAAAAGCCCGGCTCATGCCGTTCTCGCCTGCGTTGAGCCGCGAAGCGCTGCGCTCCAGATCAGCAGAGGAGCGGGCGCGGGTCAAAGACGCCTGCATCTGGGTTTCCAGCAACCGCGTACGGCTCTCGATTAGGCTCTGGGCTTTTTCCTGCGCGTCACGGACGATGGCTCCAGCGCGGTCACGCGCCTCAGCGCGGATGCGCTCGATCTCCGACTGCGCCTCGTTTTCGAGCAGTTTATCGAGCGCCATCGCTTAGATCTTGCCTGAGAGAATGAAAAATCCCACCAGACCGAAGATCACCAGGGTTTCGGGGATGGCGAACCACAGCAGCATCAGGCCCAGTCGGCCCGGATTCTCGGCGGTGACGCCAGCGGCAGCCGCACCGATGCGGCCCTGGGCCAGACCGGTGCCGATAGCGCCGAGGCCCAGCGCCAGGCCTGCACCGACGGCAATCAGGCCGCCGTTGGAGTTGACGGCGGTGGTGGCCGGGACCACAGCGGTCTGGGCAAAGCCGGTGCTGATCAGGGCGAGGGCGAGGGCGGCGAGGGCGATCTTGTTGGTCTTGGTCATGCGGTTACTCCTTTGAATGGGGGTCGTCGGGGACTGAAGAGGAAGGTGAGAAATCATTTCTTGAGACTGACCGGACTGAGGCGGCGCAGCGGGCTGTACGGCACGCCGGACTCGTTGTGGTAGCCGGTGGGCGTCAGGAATTCGACAAAATGCAAACGGATCGGCTGCAAGACGTGACCGATGATGGTGATGGCCAGCATGAAGGCGTGCACCACCAGCGCCAGAATCACCCCGACGATGATGCCGAGAACGCCGATGCGCTCATACAGGCCCCAACCCAGATCAGTGGCGAGGTTGGCGAGAATGGCTCCGGCCACCCCGACGGCGAACAGACGGGCGAAGCTGATGATGTTGCCGCCCTGCGCGAGAATCTCAATGATCATCAGGAAGACGCGCGACATGATCATGCCGAGAATAAAGACGGCGAAGCCGATGTACATGACGATCAGCAGCGGGCTGCTGAAATCCTTGTAGATGGCGGCGTTAACGAGCTGGTTGCCGCCCTGCGACAGAAAGCCCAGGCTGATCAGCCCAGTCAGACCGCCGAGCATGCCGACAGCTTCCCAGAGGTGGGTTTTGTCGCCGTGGCGGGTGGCCAGTTGCACACGGATCAGCCAGGCCCACAGCACCATCCCAATACCGACCACCAGCGTGGTGATCAGGGCAGTGTTGGTAAATCCGGCGTCCAGGCGCGGGAAGACAATCGGGAGCAGGCCACCCTCATCAGGACTGACCAGCTTCACACCCCAGATGCTCTGAACAAGCGCGTGGTTGAAGTGAAAGACGTGCAGGTGCTCGCCAAGGTTGCCGAAAAATTCACCCGCGAGAAATCCCCAGAAAATTGCCCAGGTGCTCATGGTGCGGATGATCACGCCGAGCTTGCCCATCACCTCGGGCGAGAGATAGGATCCCATCGCCGATAAATCAAAACCCTCACCGCGCCTGGCTTTGGTGGCAAACCAGGTGCCGACAATAAAGAACAGCAGCCCGTAGCCGATATCGGAAATGATGAAGCCGAAAAACAGCGGGAAGAAAAACGAGATGATGCCCGTGGAATCGAAATTGCCGTAGCGGGGCAGCGGCAACATTCCCATGACCAGCTCGAAGTTCTTGCTGTAGGGGGTGTTCTTGAGTTCGACGGGAACGTGGGCGGCGTGGTGCGAGTCGAGCGGGTGCAGCTCATAGCTCACAGCGTCGCCAAAGCGGTCCAGCGCCGACTTGAGGCCAGAAACCCGGTCGTCGGGCACGAAGCCCTGCATCACCAGGCTGTACTTGCCGCGAGCGCTCATGCCCTGCACGTCGTGAATGGCAACCTGATCGCTCAGGGCGTCACGCACGGCGAAGAGTGCCGGGCCGAAGCGCTCGGCCAGACTGACCCGCTCACGTTCCAGGGCGTCACGCTGTGACGCGCCCTCACGCTGAATACGGCTCAGTTCGAGGTCAACTTCGCTGATCGGCTGGCCGTCGAACCGGCCCGGCAACCTCAGCTCGCCCAGTCGGGCCTTCCCGAGGGCGGCGCGGGCCGCGTCACGGTCAATGCTGAGGGTCGCCACCGCGCCCACCAGACCGCTGGCGGAAAGTGGGCGGGTCGCCACCTCGAAACGTCCGTCGAGACTGCCCTGCAAGGCGGCCTGCAACACCCCGAGGTCTTCAGGCTTCTGGTAGAGAAACGGCACCAGTGAAACCCGGCGGCTGCGGTCCAGACCGCCCGACAGTTCGCTGAGCGCCTTGACGGCGGGGCCGTAAGTGCGCGCCACGTCCAGGTCGCCGTCAAGAACCTGCCGCCGCCGGGCCAGTTCGGCAGCCGGGCCAGCCACCTCTTCGAGGAGAGCAGGCCACTCCTCCTCGGCGGGAAGCACGCCTGCCGCGCGGCGCACCGCGCCGAGTTCAGTCAGGGTGGTCTCGGCACGGGCCAGCATGCGCTCGCTCTCACGCCGGAACTCGGCGTCCTCGCCGGTCAGGGGGCCAGCGCTCAAGACGCCGCCCCCCTGCACCGGCACCAGATGCAGCACGCCCACATCCTGAAGCGCCTCGATCACGTCGCGGCTGCCGCGCTTGCGCGTGGCAATGACGATCTGCTGCATGGGGTTGATCACGGCAGCACCGCCCGCAGGATAGTTTCCACCGCCTGCCCCATCTTGGCGTCTGCACGGGTATGGGCCGTCAGCACCTCCTCCTTGGCCTGCGCCTGGGCCTCAGCGTGAATGCGCTGCGACTCGGCGTCCATCTCCTGCTCGCGCTGGGCGGTGAGCATTTTGATCTGCTCCCCAGCTTCCCTGAGAATGCGCGCAGCTTGGGCCTCGGCGGCCTCAATCTCACGCGCAGCGTCCTGGCGGGCCGACTCGATTTGTGCATCGAGCGCCTGCTCACGACTGGCAAGTTCACTTAAAACCCGACTTGAGGCGTCCAAATCTTCCCTCCTTCTTCGTTGCAGTTCGTGGCACATGACCTCCCGCCCCCGAAGGTGGCTGCGGTGAGGTCAGACATGCATTGATCTGGCCCGACTCTTAGACTGTCAAGCTCAGCGAAAATCTTATCACAGCGTCCCCAGGCACTTTTAAGGACATCAATCCCGATTCGGCCCCCCGGCCAGACTTGGCCTCAGTCCAAAAAGATAACAGCAACATGAAGGCCCCGGCAAGCCGCGCCGGGGTCCAGAGGTCGAGAAGTTCATTTCGGCAGGGTCAATTCAGAGAACGTCAGTCGCCGCCGATCATCACCGGAGCGCTCAGGCCCGACTCGGACTCGGCGTAGCCCTGCTCGCTGTGCGAGGAAATGTCGATGCCGCTGATTTCCTGGCCCGGTGTCACGCGCAGCGGCATGACCAGCCCCACCAGCTTGAGCAGGATGAAGCTGCCCAGGCCGCAGAAAACCAGGGTAAACAGCACCGCCTCAGTCTGAATCAGCATCTGCTCGCCCAGCGGCTTGCCCTGCCCGGTGGTCCAGGCCAGTGCGCCGGTCAGTAAGGCCCCCACGATACCCGCGATGCCGTGACAGGCAAACACGTCGAGGGCGTCGTCGGCACGGAAGGACTGCTTGAACTGCACGGCCCAGAAGCTGGCGGTGGCTCCCGCGATACCGACGACCAGCGAAGCCCAGGGCGAGACGAAGCCGCAAGCGGGGGTGATGGCGACCAGGCCGACGACCAGCCCGGTGGCCGCGCCGACGGCGGTGGGCTTGCCGCCGCGCACACTTTCCCAGGCCAGCCAGGTCAGCATGGCGGCGGCGGTGGCGACGCAGGTGGTCATGAAAGCCAGGGCTGCAGACTGGTTGGCCCCCAGGGCGCTGCCCGCGTTGAAGCCAATCCAGCCGAACCACAGAATCGCCGCACCCAGCAGCACGAACGGCACGTTGTGCGGCACGTGGGCGGTGCGGCCATGCCCGATGCGCGGCCCCAGCACGAAGGCGGCGACCAGGGCACTAACACCCGCCGCAATGTGAATGACGGTGCCGCCCGCGAAGTCCAGCGCGCCGCGCACGCCCAGCCAGCCGCCGCCCCAGACCATGTGGGCCAGCGGCGAATAAATGAGCAGGCTCCACAGCCCGCCGAACAGCAAAAAGGCCCCGAAGCGCATCCGCTCGACCACCGCGCCGGAGATCAGCGCCAGGGCGATGACCGCGAACATCGCCTGGAAGGCCGCGAAGACGTAGGAGGGGATGGTGCCGTTGACCGCGTTGTCGAGGCCGTTGAAGCCTGCCGCGCTGAGATTGCCGAAGAAGGCGTTGCCCGGCGCGAAGGCGATGCTGTAGCCGCCCAGCATCCACAGCACCAGCACGATGGCGATGGAGACGAAGCTCATCATCATGGTGTTGAGGACACTCTGCGAGCGGGTCAGGCCACCGTAGAAGAAGGCCAGGCCCGGCGTCATGAACAGCACCAGGGCGGCGGCCACTATCATCCAGGCGGTGTCACCGGTGTTGAAGGCGGGGGCCTTGGCGGCCTGGGCCAGCGCCGCGCCCGCAGAGAGCAGGGTCAGCATCGGCAGCGAGCGCTTGAGCAAATGGGGGGAAATCAGCAGCATGACTCTCCTTACTTGAACGGTGAATTTGCAATGAGGGGCCGGGCCGTGAGGCTGGAACCGTTCAGACGACCGGCGCGAGCTTCTTCTCATTGACCGGCGTCAGGGCACTGTTGTCTTCCTCGCCGGTACGGATGCGGACCACCCGTTCGAGCGGCTGAACGAAAATCTTGCCGTCGCCGACCTCACCGGTGCGCGCGCTCTTGCAGATGGCCTCGATGGCGACGTCCACGAACGGCTCACTGACGGCCATCTTGAATTCCACCTTGTCCCGGAATTCCACCATCACGCGGGTGCCCCGGTAGTGCTCGATGATCTCCTGCTCGCCGCCGTGCCCGCTGACCCGGCTGAGGGTCAGGCCGCTGATGCCTGCCTGAAACAGCGCTTCCTTGACCTGCTGCACCCGTTCGGGCCGTATCACTGCGGTGATCAGTTTCATGCCGCTCCTTTTTTCCACTGCTCTGCGGGATTGGTGAGGAGGCCCGGAAGCGCTCTTGACCACCCAACTTAAAAGCAGGTTAAGGCCAGATATGCAGACTGTCAACGCCAAACTTGCCAGATGTCCAGACTGATGTCAACAAAGTGTATTATTTAGTCTGCTAAATAGCGGTTTGATAGAACAGAATTGCAATTCGTCAGAATTTCTTGGCACGGTCCGAAAATCGGTGGCTCCAGATGGCCGCCCAGCTTCTTCCCACGGCACGACAAAGCCGGAAGGTGTTCAGCACCCACCGGCTCAGAGGTTTTTGCAAGAAATGTCAGCCCAATGGGTCAGGCTCTGGCCCGGCCTCGGCACTATTTGGCTCGGTACTGGTCGGCTCGGGAGCGGGCGGCCTGGGCCGCAGATCAGTACTGTTGTAGGCGGCCTGGGCTTCCTTGGAGCCAGCCGTGACCCACTTGAGGACCGCCAGCACGCCGAGGCGCACCAGTTCGTCAAGGGTGGGCCGCTCGGCCTCAGCCCACTTGCTCAGAACCCAGTCGGCGGGATCGCGGCCAGCGGGCGGGCGGGAAATACCCAGCTTGAGACGGGTGAACTGCTCGGTGCCCAGCACCCGGATGATGTCGCGCACCCCGTTCTGGCCGCCGTGCCGCCCGCCGACCCGCAGCCGCAGCAGTCCGAAGGGACTGTCGAGGTCGTCCTGAATGACCAGCAGGGCCTCAGGGCCGAGCTTGTAGAACTGTATCGGCGGCAGCACGGCCTTGCCCGAGGCGTTCATGAAGGTCTGCGGCTTGATGATGACGACCTTCTCCCCCACCACCCGGAACTCGGCCCGCTCGGCGTGGTCGCCAGAGAGCCAGCCCACGCCCTGCTGGCGCACCAGCTCGTCGGCCACCCGCCAGCCGATGTTGTGGCGGGTCTGGGCGTACTGGAGACCGGGATTGCCCAGGGCGACGATCAGTTTCATCTCCGGCTGACCCACATTTGACTGACCCCAATTTGACTGGCCCAGATAGGTAAGCCCGGCTCAGGCGGCATGCGCGTCCAGCACCTGGCGTACCTGCGCCTCGGCAGCCTGCACCTGGGGGTCGTGCCTGGACCGCTGGTAGCCGCTGCGAAACTCCGCAAACCGGGTGTCGGTACTGCCGAACAGCAGGCCGTAAGCCTGGCGCACATCACCAAGGTGGCGCTCGGTCAGCACGGTATTCTTCTGGTCTACGACCTCGTCCAGGGTGGACATCAGGCCCGAGAGCGGGCGCAGCCACTGAAAAGCCGGGTCGCCGGTCACGAGATTGAAGAAGGTGTACGGCGAATTGATCGGGCCGTGCATGAATTCGTACTCACTCTTGGCGACATCGAGCAGGGCCGAGTGAAAGTGGCGCAGGGCAGCGGCCAGGTCATCCAAGCGGGCACGGATAGGGTCAGCAGTCATGTCAGGCAGTTTGCCATAAGCCACCAATGCGCGGCCAGTCAGGCGCTAGCCTGGGCGCATGTTGCGCTACCGGATCTTTTCAGCCGACGACTTCGCGGCCCTTGAGGCGCTCGACCTGGACGTGCAGCGCCGACGCGACCCCACCTTCGATACGCTGGAGGAACGCGAGCGCGAGGGGCGGCTGCGAACGTCGCTGCCCGCGCTGAAATTCTTCGAGCGCAGTGAGCACAGCTTTCTGGCCGAGGAGGAGGGCCGGGTGCTGGGGCTGCTGCTGGCCCAGCCGGTGTGGCAGGGTGACCGGCCGGTGGTGCTGGTGGTGGAAGTGCTGCTGGCCGGGGGTGCTCCGCCCGAGACGGCCAGCGGGCTGCTGCACGCCTGTGTCAAGAGTGCTTACGACACCGCCGTCTACGAGGTGCATTTTCCGCTGACGCCAGAACTCGAAGCCGCCGCCCACGCCGAGGAAGCGCATCTGCTGGGCCGCTACGCGGTGCGCCACCTCGGCAGCCGCCACGCCAGCGCGCCCGGCGAGCGCCTCGCCTCCCCCCCGACGTCTCCCCTCTCCGCAGACCCTGGAAAGGCGAAAAACGGATAGGCAGCCGCGCCCGTCAGCCTTCACAATGAAGAGATGTCCACGGAGAAGAGCAAATGACACAGACGACAAACAAGGCCCGCGTGCTGATCGGCGTGCGCGGCATGGACAAGGAAGCGGGCGAGCGCATCTCCAAGGTGCTGCTCGGCATGCCCGGCGTGACCCAGGCCCAGCCGGACCAGGGACAGATCGCGGTGCAGTACGACCCCACCGCCCTCACCGTGATGGATTTGCTGCGCACCATTCGCAAGCAGGGCTTCCTGGCCGGGATGCTCTGACACCCCGAGCCTTCACGCCCATGCACTCGCCCCCGCAAGGCCCCGCCCGATGAGTCTCGGCTACATCGGCAGCCTGACGCTGCGCCTGGAAATGCCCTGGGTCACCAATCTCAAAGAAAAGAGGGCACTGGTGCGGCCCGTCGTCGAGCGGCTCAAGGCCCGCTTTCCGGTGACGGTGGCCCGCCTCGATGGCCTCGACGCCCACGACTGGGAAATCGTCGGGGTGGTGACGGTCAGTAACGATTACCAGTGGGTCGAGGAAACCCTGCAACTCGCCGCCGACTTCGTGGCTGCCCAGGGCGAGTACCGGGTCACACAGGAAGAGCGCGGCATCGTGCCGATTGAAGACGTGATGGACTGAAAGGCAGCATGTGGGCACTGCGCCGGGGAAAGGGGTCGGAAAGTCCAGGCCCCTGAGGCTTCGGCAAACAGCAGTGCGCTGAACTCCGCCCACACCTCGACATTGCCCAGGCGACGCCTTCTGCCCTCCTGCACCCACGCGGCGCGGGAGGGCATTTTTTTGGAGCACTGTTTCCTTAAGGCCCGTTGTCCTGAGCCGTGTCTTTGCGCTCGCCGCCGCCTTGCTACAATCCCGGCTATCAATGGAAAGGGTTCCAATGCCGCCGCGACACGCGCTCTCCAGGCAGCCAGGAGCGGCAGCACCCCTTCCGGTCAAGGAGACAGCATGAGTATTTCCCGTTCCAGTGGCGTTCTTCTTCACCCCACCAGCTTGCCCGGTCCCTACGGCATCGGCGAACTCGGCGAGGACGCTCGGCACTTCGTCGACTGGCTTGCGGCAGGCGGGCAGCGCTACTGGCAGGTCATGCCGCTCGGCCCCACCGGCTACGGCGACAGCCCCTATCAGGCGTTCTCGGCCTTTGCAGGCAACCCGTACCTGGTGTGTCTGGAGACCCTGCGTGAACAGAAACTGCTGCTGGACGTGGACTTCGACGCCGTGCCAGACTTCAGCCCCGACCGGGTGGACTTCGGCTTGCAGTACATCTGGCGCAACCAGATGCTCAGCCGCGCCTTCTCGCACTTCGACGCGGCGCGCGCCGAGGGCCAGATGGGCAAGCTCGACACCGAGTTTCAGGCGTTCAGAACCACCGAGCATCACTGGCTGGAAGACTACGCCCTGTTCATGGCGCTGAAAAACGAGCAGGGCGGCCTGCCCTGGAACACCTGGCCGCTGCCGATTCGCAGGCGTGAGGCCGACGTCATGACCGAGGCCCGAACCCGGCTGATTCGTGAGATCGAGCGCTACTCCTTCCAGCAGTTCCTGTTTTTCCAGCAGTGGACGGCCATTCGCACCTACGCCGCCGGACAGGGCGTGCAGGTGATCGGCGACATTCCCATCTTCGTGGCGATGGATTCCTCGGACGCCTGGGCCAACCCCGAGCAATTTTTCTTCGACGACGAGGGCCAGCCGACGGTGGTGGCGGGCGTGCCGCCGGACTATTTCAGCGACACCGGCCAGCTCTGGGGCAATCCTCTCTACGACTGGGACGCTATGAAGCAAAACGGCTTTCAATGGTGGATTCGCCGCTTTCAGGCCAGCCTGAAGCTCTACGACCTGATCCGGGTCGATCACTTCAGGGGCTTTGCCGGGTACTGGGAAATCCCCTACCCTGCCGAGACGGCCATGATCGGCGAGTGGAAACCCGCGCTGGGCCACCAGATGTTCGAAGCGGTCAGAAAAGCGCTGGGCGATTTGCCGATCATCGCCGAGGACCTGGGCGTCATCACGCCGGATGTGGAAGCGCTGCGCGACGACTATGGCCTGCCGGGCATGGCGGTGCTGCAATTCGCCTTCGGCGGCGGCGACTTTGCCGTGAACGCCTTTCTGCCGCACAACCTCAAGGAAAACCAGGTGGTGTATACCGGCACCCATGACAATGACACCACGAGGGGCTGGTGGCGCAATGCCGACGAACACGAACACCACACCTTCCGGATCTACACCCACAGCGACCCCAGCGAGGAGAGTTTCGCCTGGATGCTGACCGAGATCGCCTTCGAGTCAAAAGCCAACCTGGCCGTGGTACCGCTGCAAGACCTGCTCAATCTGAGCACCGAGGACCGCATGAACCTGCCGGGCAGCACCGGCCCGGAGAACTGGACCTGGCGCTACCGGGACGGCACGGTGACCTACGAGCTGGCCGGGCGGCTGCGTGACCTGACCGAGCGGACCGGGCGCAAGGTCTAGAAAAAGAAAGCCGTGGGCGTTCATTCAGAGTCAGCTGCGCCGTTTGCTCTACCTTGAGGTCATGAAACTCTACACCCGCACCGGCGACGGCGGTCAGACCGGACTCTACGGTGCAGACCGCGTGAGTAAGGCCCACCCCCGAGTCGAGGCTTACGGCACGGTGGACGAACTCAACAGCGTGCTGGGCCTTGCCCGCGCCCACAACGCCCGCTCGCACACGCCGCAGGATGATGTGGAAACGGACCTGGAGTATCTGCAAAACGCCCTGTTTGATTTGGGCGCAGATCTCGCCACCCGCCAAGACAGCCCCTACGCCAAAAATATCGCCCGTATGGACGAGGAAGACGCGGCGTTCCTGGAGGCGATGATTGACCGCTACCAGGACGGCGTGGCCCCGCTGACCCACTTCATTCATCCCAGTGGCACACCTGTTGGAGCCAGCCTGCATGTGGCCCGCAGTGTGGCGAGGCGGGCCGAGCGCGACATGCTGCGGCTGATGGACGTGGAGGACGCCAATCTCCAGGCGCAGATCTACCTCAACCGCGTCTCGGATTTGCTGTTCGTGATGGCCCGCGCCGTGAATGCCCGCGCCGGGCTGAGCGAGGAAGCCTGGCAGGTCAAGCCGAGGCGCAAGGCAGCGAAACCGGACAGCTAAAGCGGTGGGGCCTCGTCCACGACCACAATCGTCAGTCGCCTCGGCCCATGAACGCCCTCCACCCGGCTGAGTTCGATGTCGCTGGTGGCGCTCGGCCCGCTGATCCAGGTCAGGGGACGGCCCGCCGCGACTGCCGCTTGTAAGGCTGCCACCGCCTGCGGCACGCTCTCCACCACCTGAGCGGCCCGCACCACGCAGACGTGCCAGTCGGGAATCAGCGTCAGCGCCCGCCGTCCCTGACCGGGACCGTGATCGAGTACGACGGTTCCGGTTTCGGCGATGGCGACGGCGCAGCCTGTCAGTACAGCATCGAAGTGGCTGAGTTCGGCGTGTGACTGCTGGGTGTCGGGAGTGCCGCCGATCTGGACGGCGAATGGGAACCCGGCTGGCTGTAAGGTGGCGGCTCCGGCCAGCAGTTCGGAAAGCAGAGCGGACAACTCGGCTTCCAGAACGCGGTGGACCTCGGCGCGGTACTCGGCGGCGTACTCGGCAAACTGGGCCACGATCCCGGCCTGCGGGCGGCTGGACGCGGGGATAGCGGGGCGCTCCAGCTCCGGCTTCTGCCCAGCGGTGGCCCGGTTGATGCGGGTCAGGATGTCCAGGCGGGCCTCACTCGTCATTTCGTCCCTCCTCACGCCACAGCTCACGAAACGATCTGGCCGGAAAGGCAGGCAGATTGCGCGAACTCGTCCAGCCACCCAGCAGACCGGGCAGGGCGTGAATCGCGCCGTGCTGCACCAATGGTCCCTGACCGACGCGGGCGAGTTTGAGTGCGCCCTCGAAGCGGAACGGCTCGTTGAAAATCCAGGCCGCCGTTTTCATGGCGATACTTTCAACGCTCGGCGCTTTGTGCGTCGTGATCTGCCCGCGCAAATAAATCAGAATCTCGGGAATGTTGATCTTGACCGGGCAGGCGTCGTAACAGGCCCCGCACAAACTGCTGGCCCAGGGCAAAGAATTGGCGTTCTCGTCTTCCAGATGCAGCAGTTGCGGCGTCAGGATCGCGCCGATGGGGCCGGGATACACGCTGCCGTAAGCATGTCCACCCGCCCGCTCGTACACTGGACAGACATTGAGGCACGCCGAGCAGCGGATGCAGCGCAGGGTTTCGCGGCCCACCTGATCGGCCAGCACGTCGGTGCGCCCGTTGTCCAGCAGCACCAGATGGAATTCCTGCGGGCCGTCACCGGGCGTGACCCCGCTCCAGAAACTCGTGTACGGGTTCATCCGCTCGGCGGTAGAGCTGCGCGGCAGCAGCTGCATGAACGGCGCGATGTCGGCCCAGCGGGGCAGCACCTTCTCGATGCCCATCACAGTGATCAGCACGTCCGGCAGGGTCAGGCACATCCGCCCGTTGCCTTCCGATTCCACGATGCACACCGTTCCCGTATCGGCCAGCGCGAAGTTGCCGCCCGACACCGCCACTTTGGTGCTCAGGAATTTCTCGCGCAGGTACAGGCGGGCAGCCTCGGCCAGCTCTTTCGGCTCGTCGGTTTGCAAGTCCGCGCCCAGCTCGCGCCGGAACAGATCACGAATCTCGGCGCGGTTCTTGTGAATGGCGGGCACCAGAATATGGCTCGGCGTGTCGCCCGCCAGTTGCACGATCAGCTCGGCCAAATCGGTCTCGATGGCCCGGATGCCGCGCGCTTCCAGGGCCGCGTTCAGCTCGATCTCGTCGGTGCTGATACTTTTAACTTTGATGATTTCCTGCGCCCCGTGCGCGGCGGCGAGGTCGGCCACGATACGGCGGGCCTCTTCAGCATCCCGCGCCCAGTGAACCTGACCACCCCGGCGCTTGACTGCTGCCTCCAGCGTCAGCAGATGCTCGGCCAGGTCGGCGAGCGCGGCGTCCTTGAGGGCTGCGCCGTGCGTGCGGATGGCTTCCCAGTCAGGCAACTCCGCGACCGCCCGCAGCCGCTTCTCACGGATGGTGGTGGTTGCGTGCCGGAGGTTGCGCCGCATCTGGGCGTCTTGCAGGGTGTCCCTGGCCGCGTCGGGGAAAGGCCGGGACGGGCGAATGCCTCCGGCGCTCACAGCAATGCCTCGGCACTGACCTGCACCGCGCCAATTGTTTCCGAGTTGCCAGCCCTATTGGACCCAGTGCTGCTCGACTCGGTACTCGCCAGAATCTCCGCCAGATGCACCACCCCCACTCCGCTTTGCAGACGGCTGAGGCCGCCGCCGATGTGCATCAGGCAACTGTTGTCGCCCGCCGTGCAGGATTCGGCTCCGGTCCCCATCACACTCTGCACTTTGTCGGCCAGCATCGCCGTACTGGTTTCGGGATTCTTGACGCTAAAAGTGCCGCCGAAGCCGCAGCACTGATCACTGGCGGGCAGCTCCACCAGGGTCAGGCCGCGCACCTTTCGCAGCAGTTGCAGCGGAGCGTCGCCCACCCGCAGCAGCCGGGCGGCGTGGCAGGTCGGATGATAGGTGACGCGGTGCGGATAGTACGCGCCGACGTCCTCTACGCCCAGCACCTTGACCAGAAACTCGCTGAGTTCGTAGGTACGCTTGCCCAACTCGGTGACTTCTTGTAAAAGCTCGTCGTCCCCAGCCCACTCTGCCGCTCTCGGATACAGATCGCGCACGAAGGCCACGCAGGAACCGCTGGGGGCCACGATCACTTCGGCATCTTTGAAGTCGCGGACGAATTTGCGGATCAGTGGCAGCGCCTCAGCCTGATAGCCAGTGTTGAAGTGCATCTGACCGCAGCAGGTCTGGGCCTCGTTAAAGCGGACGGTATGGCCCAGCCGCCGCAGCAGCCGCGCTGTCGCCAGCCCGGTCTGGGGAAACAGGGCGTCGTTGAGGCAGGTGATAAACAGGTCTATCTGCATGACTGAACGGTAGCTGTCTTTGGCGAGAAGGTCTGCAATTCGCACGAGTCTCGCACGGTGCGGCGCAGTTCGGTGAGAGGCAACCCCGCCTGAATCAGCAGGTTGCCCATCAGGGTGGCCTCCACCGGACCCGCGACCACGGTTTTGCCGCTGGCGTCGGCGATCAGTTGGTTGAGCAGGGCAATCTGCGAGCCGCCGCCGACCACATGCATGGTGTCGATGCGCTGGCCACCCACCTCTTCCAGCGTGTTCAGAATCTGCGCCGTCCTGAGCGCCAGGCTGTCCAGCACGCAGCGGGTGATCTCGGCAGGGGTCTGGGGCGATCTCTGTCCGCTCTGGACGCAGGAAGTCTGGACACGCAGGGGCATGTCCGCACCGGGGGGAAGAAAGCGGACGTCATCAGGGTCAATGGTGGGACCGCTCGCCACCCCGGCAGCCTGGGCGTAGAGGTCGGCGTAGTCCAGCTTCCAGACCTCGTTGCACTGCTGGATAATCCACAGGCCCATGACGTTCTTGAGCAGGCGGGTGGTGCCGCCCACGCCCGCCTCGTTGGTCAGGTTCTCGGCCAAACTGCGGGCGCTGATGATCGGCTGCGACGTTTCGATGCCGACCAGGCTCCAGGTGCCGCTGGAGACATACGCCCAGCCCTGGCCCTCGGCGGGCACGGCGGCCACCGCCGAGGCGGTGTCGTGGGTGGCGGGCAGAACGACGCGGGTTCCGGTGAGCTGCGTCTCGCGCACGACTTCGGGGCTGAGTGCGCCCAGATCGGCACCGGCTTCGGCGATAGGCGGCAGAAGCGAAAGCGGAATGTCGAGCGCGTCCAGCAGGTCGGCAGCCCACCCTCCAGTTTGCGGATTGTAAAACTGGGTGGTGCTGGCGTTGGTGCGCTCGGTGACGGCCACGCCGCACAGCCAGAAGTGCAGCAGATCGGGAATCATCAGCAATTTGTCGGCCCGCTTCAGTGTTTCCGGCGATTCGGCGGCGAGCTGATAGAGCGTGTTGAACGGCAGAAACTGGATACCAGTGGCGCTGTAGATGGCCTCATCGGTGAGCTGCGCCCGGACCTGCTCCATGACGCCGCCGAGGCACGGGCTGCGGTAATGGTGGACCTGACCGAGCAGGTCGCCACTTTTACCGACCAGCCCGTAGTCCACTGCCCAGGAATTGACGCCGATGCTGGCAATCTGGCCGTAACTTGAGGCCAGCTTGAGCCCGTGAAGTACCTCGCGCCACAGGCCCAGGATGTCCCAGTAGAGTTGCCCGCGCACGGGGACGCCGCCATTGGGAAAGCGGTGAAGGATCTCCACCTTGAGTTTGCCGCCTTCCACCGTGCCGAGGGCGACCCGGCCACTGGAGGCTCCGAGGTCAATAGCAATATGGCGAGACGTCACCATGACTGCTCACCGCACATATGCCGTCGGCACCCCGCCGTCCACCGTGATCACGCCGCCGGTCGTCTTGGCGGAAGCGGGCGAGGTCAGCCAGTAGGTCGCCTCGGCAATGTCTTCGGGCAGCACGTTTACTTTCAAGGTCGTGCGGTTGCGGTAGAACTCCTCCAGTTTGTCGGGTTCGATGCCGTAGGTCGCCGCCCGCTCGGCCCGCCACTTGCCGTCCCAGATGCTGCTTCCGGCCAGGATGCCGTCGGGCAGCACCGAGTTGACCCGGATACCCGCCGCGCCGCCCTCCTCGGCCAGACAGCGGGCCAGGTGCAACTCCGCCGCCTTGGCCGCACTGTAGGCTGCCGCGTTCTTGCCCGCCGCCACGCTGTTCTTACTGCCGATGAAGACCAGATTGCCACCGGTGCCCTGCGCCTTCATCAGCCGGAACGCCTGGCGGGCCACCAGAAAGTACCCGGTGGAGAGGATGCTCTGGTTGCGGTTCCACATCTCCAGCGAGGTGTCCTCAATCGGGGCGCTGGAGGCGATACCCGCATTGTTGACGGCGATGTCCACGCCGCCGTAGGTCAGGACAGCATGCTGATACGCGCCGATGACCTGGCTCTCCTCGGTCACGTTCATGCTGACGCTGGTGGCCCGGCGGTGGCCGCGCTGCCTGGTCACTTCCCCGGCCACCACTGCTCCGCCGTCCGCGTTCAGGTCAGCGACGACGATGTGCGCGCCGTCCGCCGCCAGCCTATGGGCAATCGCCCGCCCGATGCCGCTGGCCGCACCCGTGATGAGCGCCACGTGGCCTTCCAGCGCTTTGGGCGCGGGCTTGAGACTGAGTTTGTAGAGTTCCATCGGCCAGTATTCGATGGCGTAGCTCTCGGCCGCCGACAGGCTCACGAAGCCGCTCAGACTGCTGGCGCTTTTCATCACCTGAATGGCGCGGGTATACAGCTGGCGCGACACGTCGGCTCCCTGCGCGTCGGGGCCACTCGTCACCATCCCCAGGCCCGGAATCAGCACCACGCGCGGCGAGGGGGTGAACATCACGTCGCCCTCGGCTTTGTTGGCGTCAAAATATTCGGCGTATTCGGCTTTGAAGCGCTTTACCCCGTCCTGCGCGGCGGCTATGAGGGCATCCTGACCCTGCTCCGGCGTCCAGTCGAGGTACAGCGGCACCCGCTTGGTATGCACGAGGTGATCGGGGCAGGCCGCACCCACCTGTGAGAGTTCGGCGGCGGCGTTGGAGTTGACGAATTCTAAGACGCTCGGCGAGGTGTCCACTTCCAGAATCACCGGACGCGCTCCCTTCATCGCGCCGCGCAAGATCGGTAGCACCGCCGCCAGCAGGGCGTCACGCTCCCCCTCCGGCACGCTCTGCACTTTCGCGCCGCCGAACGGCTGGGCCTCAGCGTGGGCATCGAGGTAGGCCTGCGCCTCACCGATGATCTGCAAGGTCTTCTCGTAACTCTCTTTGGAGGTGTCGCCCCAGGTGACCAGGCCGTGCTTGCCCATCACCACCGCTTCCAGCTTGGGATTGCCTCGCACCGCTGCGCCGATCTGCTGCGACAGGGTAAAGCCGGGCCGAATGTAGTCCACCCAGGCTGCCCGGTCCCCGTAGATCTCGCGCATCACGTCCGGGCCGCCCAGCGTACAGGCAATGCCGATGATGGCGTCGGGGTGGGTGTGGTCCACGTGCTTGGCGGGAACGAAGGCGTGCAGCAACGTCTCGATGCTCTGGCGCGGGCGGCCCACCTCGAAGGCAGTGCGGTCCAGGTAGGCCGTCATCTCCTCGTCGGTCATCTCGGCGCGGTCAAACAGCGGCAGCACCTCGTCGAGCTTCAGCCCCGCGAAGCCTTTCTCGGTAATGGTGGCGATGTCCGACCCCGACCCCTTGACCCACAGCACCGTCACGTCGCGGCCCAGATGATCTTTCTCCACACTCTTGGTGCTGGTGTTGCCGCCGTAGATATTCACAAGGGTGCGGTCTGAGCCGAGCAGGTTGGAGCGGTAGGAAAGAGAAGCGAGGCCGTCAGATTTGGGCGCGTCGGCATCGTTCCAGCGGTCTTTGGGGACGGTGGTGCGGGGCTGGGTCTCGGTCATAAGGCTCCTTGCAGATTGGGGGGCGGGACGTGTGTTATGGCAAAAACAAGCGGGTTAGCTTCTGACTTTTTCCTTGACCGGGTAGCCACCGCCGCCCGTCTGGGTGCCGCGATCGCGGGTGACTTTGGCCTGGTAGCCGCCCGCCCGGTAGGCCTGAATCGGCTCGGGGTTGAGGTCCATTTCAACGCGGAGTTCCATCAGCAACGGGCGCACGTCAGTTTTGAAGGCGTCCATCATCACGCGGTGGGCAGCCAGCACGTCGCCCTGACCCTGGGCTTCTTTCAGCAGGTCGCGGTCGATCAGCAGCGCCTTGGCGTAGGCTTCCTGGCAATTGAGCACGCTTTGCAGCATGGCCTCCACCTTCGGCTCGATGTTGTGGCTCTGGTCGATCATGTAAGCAACGTTCTGGGCCGTCCGGCGGGTCAAGTCGTCCACCGAGTTCGCGCCGAAGACCAGTTCAGCATAAATACAGAACAGTTCGAACGGGTTGGACGTGCCCACGATCAGGTCGTCGTCGCCGTAGCGGCGGGCATTGAAGTGAAAGCCGCCCAGCCGACCTTCATCCAAGAGGAAGGCCACGATCTGCTCGATGTTGACACCCTGCGCGTGGTGGCCGAGATCGACCAGCACCTGAGCCTTCTCGCCGATGGCAAGGCAGTGCGAATACGCCGCGCCCCAGTCGAACAGGTCGGTGGCGTAGAAGGCCGGTTCAAACAGCTTGTACTCCACCAGCATCCGCGTGCCGTCGGGCATGGCGTCGTGAACTCGCTTCAGGCCCGCCCGCATCCGGTGCTTGCGTGAGCGCAAGTCGTCCTGTCCGGCGTAATTGGTGCCGTCGGCAAACCACAGCGAGAGGTCACGGCTCCCCGTCTTCTTCATAACCTCCACGCAGTCCAGCAGGTGCGCGATGGCCCGCTCGCGCACCGCCTCATCCGGATTGGTGACGCTGCCGAGCTTGTACTCCTCATCCTGAAAGACGTTGGGATTGATCGCGCCGATGGTGAGTCCGCGCTGGGCCGCGTACTTGCCCAGTTCGCCGTAGTCTTCGACCTCGTCCCAGGGAATGTGCAGGGCCACGCCGGGCGCGATGCCGGTCAGGCGCTGAACCTCGGCGGCGTCGTCCAGCTTCTCCCAGATGTCGCGGGCCGCGCCGGGAGCAGCAAAGGTCTTGAAGCGGGTGCCGGAGTTGCCGTAGCCCCAGGAGGGGGTCTCTATTCGTTGTGCGCTGAGGGCTTGCAGCAGATCGGCGTTCATAGGATTCCTCCGGACTTGGGGTTGCGCTGGATTTGGGGTTGCGCTGGATTTGGGGTTGCCCTGAACTCAAGGTTGCTCTGGAAGCTGAATTCAGGGGGCCACAATCACCTGAATGTCGGCCTCGTCGAGCTGGCTGAGCAGTTCGGCAGGCAGGTCGGCGTCGGTGATCAGGGTGTTGATATCGGCGTGGCCAGCAATCGTCGCCAGCGCCCGGCGGCCCACCTTGCTGCTGTCGAGCAAGGCCACCACGCTGCTGCCGCTGGCGATCAGCGCCCGCTTGGCCCCCACTTCCGGCAGGTGCGGGTCGGTGAAGCCGGTCTCGAAGGTGTAGGCCTTGGCTGAAAAGAACACCAGGTCCGGATGCAGCCGCGAGATGGTATCGGTGAAAAACGCCCCGACGAACGAGCGGGCGGGCGCGTGAAAGTTGCCGCCCACCATCAGAAACGGCACCCCGGCGGCAGAGAGCACGTTGGCGGCGTCGAGGCTGCAAGCGATGACCTGCACCTTGCGGGCCGGAAGGAGCCTCGCGAGGGCCAGCGAGGTGGTGCTGGCGTCCAGGGCCACCGTGTCGCCGTCCTGAATCAGCAGCAGGGCCGCCCGCGCGATACGCTCTTTGGCGTCCACGTTCTGCGCGGCCCGCATGGACTGCGACAACTCCTCGCTGGTCTTGTCCAGCAGTTGCGCTCCGCCGTGAACGCGCAGCAGCTTGCCCTGCTCGCACAGCGCGTCCAGATCACGCCGCACAGTCATCTCGTGCACACCAAACTCGGCGGCCAGATCCTTGATCCGCACCACCTTCTCGCTCAGGGCGCGGCGCAAAATGTCCTGCTGCCTCCCTGGCAAGGGAGCCACATTGTCGATTGACATGTTGACATCCTAACATCAAAGTCACAAAAAATTACAAGCTCTTGCAATCTTTTGTGAAGTGGTGTTGAATGAGGTCAGTTACACAGTTGACCCACCCGGTTGTCACCTCGCGTCTCTTTACGTTCTGGGAGCTTATGCCTACACCGCATCACCGAGTCTGCTTTCTGCTTCAGGTGCGCCCGGAGCGCCTGGACGAGTACAAGACCCGCCACAAAGCCGTCTGGCCCGACATGCTCGCGGCCCTCTCGAAAACAGGTTGGCATAATTACTCGCTCTTTTTGAAGAATGACGGTCTGCTCGTCGGCTATTTTGAAACGCCCGATCTGGACGCGGCGCAATCCGGCATGGCGAATACGGAGGTCAGCGCCCGCTGGCAGGCGGACATGGCCCCCTTTTTCGTGGACCTTGAAGGCACGCCCGATCAGGGGTTTTTGCGGCTGGAAGAGGTGTTTCACCTTGACTAATCCCGCGACTGGCCCGTCGCCGCTTCTCACCTTGACCCACGCCAGCAAAGCCTTTGGCCCCGTACAGGCGCTCTCAGACGTGAGCATTGATCTCTTTCCCGGCGAGGCCCACGCCCTGCTGGGCGAAAACGGTGCGGGCAAGAGTACCTTCGTCAAGATTCTGGCGGGCGTCCACCGGCGCGACAGCGGCACGCTGCAAGTCGGCCGCCAGGACGTGCAATTTCACACGCCCGCCGAGGCGCAGGCGGCGGGCATCGCCATCATTTACCAGGAACCCACCCTCTTTCCTGACCTGTCGGTGGCCGAGAATGTGCTGATGGGACGGCAGCCGCTGGCGGGTCTGGGCCGGATTGACCGGGCGGGAATGCGCCAGCAGGTGGCGAAAATTCTGACGGAACTGGGCGTCAATCTCGATCCGGCCCGGCGGGTGCGCGGCCTGAGCATCGCCGATCAGCAACTCGTCGAGATTGCCAAGGCGCTGTCCTTGAACGCCAACATCCTGATCATGGACGAGCCGACGGCGGCGCTGACCCTCTCCGAGACCGAACGGCTGTTCAAGGTGGTGCGCTCTCTGCGGGCACGCGGCGCGGCGGTGCTGTTCATCACCCACCGGCTGGAGGAAGTCTTCGCCGAGTGCCAGCGCGTCACCATCATGCGCGACGGAACCTGGGTCAGCAGCGGTCCGATTGAGGACTACGACACCGATAAAGTGGTGCGGCAGATGGTGGGGCGCGATCTGGGCGAGCTGTATCCGCACGGCGAGGCAGTGCTGGGCGAGGTGGCCCTTTCGGTGCGCGGACTCACCCAGCCAGGCGTCTTCCGTGACATCAATTTTGAAGTACGGCGCGGCGAGATCGTCGGGCTGGCGGGGCTGGTGGGGGCCGGGCGCAGCGAGGTGGCGCGGGCCATTTTCGGCATCGATCCGCGTGAGGCGGGCGAGGTGAAGGTGAACGGTCATGTCCTCGCGCCGCTCAGCCCGCAGACCACGATGGCCGCTGGCCTGGGCCTGGTGCCGGAAGACCGCCGCCAGCAGGGGCTGGTGATGGAGATGAGCATCGAGAGAAACGCCAACCTCGCCATCCTCAACCGGCTTCGCAAGGGCTGGCTGATGGACCGGGAAGCCGAGGCCGACAACGCCCGCAAGTGGACCGAGAAGCTGCGGCTCAAGGCGCACAGCCTGTCTGACCCGGCCAGCAGCTTATCGGGCGGCAACCAGCAGAAGGTGGTGCTGGCCAAGTGGCTGGCGACCAATCCCAGCGTGCTGATCGTGGATGAGCCGACGCGCGGCATCGACGTGGGCGCGAAGGCCGAGGTTCACCGCACCTTATCGGAACTGGCGGCGTCGGGGCTGGCCGTGCTGATGATTTCTTCCGATCTGCCGGAAGTGCTGGGCATGGCGGGCCGCATTCTGGTGATGCGCGAGGGTGAACTGGTGGGTGAACTCAGCCGCAAAGAAGCCAGCGAGGAGGCCGTGATGTACCTGGCCACCGGGCAGCATAAGCGCCAGGAGGGAGCGGCATGACCGGACGCGCGGTGAGCACGCCTGGCACCTCACAGAACTGGTTCTCCCGGCTCTTGCGGGTGCGGGAAGTCAGTCTGGTGGCGCTGCTGCTGATCGTCACGCTCGGCACGGCGGCCATCAATCCGCTGTTCCTGAGTTTCGGCAGCCTGAGGGACCTGTTGCTCAACGTCGCCATCATCGCTTTGGTGGTCGTCGGCGAGACCATCATCCTGCTGATGAAGCACGTCGATTTGAGCGTGAGCAGCGTGGTGGGCCTGAGCGCCTTTCTCTCCGGCTCACTGTTCGTGGCCTTTCCGGGCCTGCCACTGCCGCTGGCCTTCGTGTTCGGCCTGCTGCTGGGCGCACTTCTGGGCAGCGTCAACGGTCTGCTGGTCGCCTACGGCAAGGTTCCGGCACTGGTGGCGACCCTGGGCACGCTGTACGTCTTTCGGGGCATCACCTACGCGGTGGTTCACGGCGGACAGATCAACGCCTCCAACCTGCCGCCCGCCTTCCTGGGTTTTGCCACCGGCAGCGTGCTGGGCATTCCCAATCTGGTGCTGCTGGTACTGATGGTGATGGCCCTCTTCGGCATCTATCTGGGCAGCTACCGGGGGGGTCGCGAGTACTACGCGCTGGGGTCCAACGCGGAGGCGGCGGTGCTGGCCGGAATCAACGTCAAGCGCCGCACCATGATCGGTTTTGCCCTCAGCGGCGCGATTGCCGGGCTGGCCGGGGTGCTGTATCTGGCCCGCTTCGGCACCGTGGACGCCAACGCCGGGACGGGGCTGGAGTTGCAGGTCATCGCAGCGGCAGTGGTGGGCGGCGTCAGCATCAACGGCGGCGTGGGCACCCTGTTCGGCGCGGGAATCGGGGCGCTCCTGCTGGGTGTCATGGGCAGCGCCCTGGTCACGCTGCGGGCACCGGGATTTTATCAGCAGGCCATTCAGGGCGCACTCCTCTTGGCGGCCATCAGCTTTGACATGCTGGCGGCCCGAAGTGCGGCGCGGCGGGCGGCCAAAGGCAGGCAGTCATGAAGCGGCGCGGACTGCTCGGCTGGGAACTGAGCCTGATCGTGCTGGTCTTCGTGGCCCTCTTCGGCGGCGCACTCCTCTCGCCCAATTTCCTGACCGCCTCGAATCTGTCGTTTTTGACCGCCAATTTCAGCGAGGTCGCCCTGATGTCGCTGACCATGACCCTGATCATCCTGGTGGCCGAGATTGACCTGTCGGTGGCGTCCATGCTGGGGCTGTGCAGCGCGGTGCTGGGCGCACTGTTCGCGGCGGGCTGGCCGATGCCGCTGGCGATTCTGGCGGCTTTCGGGGTGGGCGGACTGGCTGGGCTGTTCAACGGGCTGCTGGTCACGCGGCTGGGGCTGCCCTCGCTGGCGGTCACCATCGGCACGCTGGCGCTCTACCGGGGGCTGGCCTACGTGGTGCTGGGCGACAAGGCCATCGCAGATTTTCCAGCCTTTTACACCAACCTGGGCTTCGGCAGTATTCCCGGCACCCAGATTCCCATTCCGATGGCGCTGTTCGCGGTGCTGGCGGTCATCACCACCGTGGTACTGCACGGCACGGCGTTCGGACGCAGCCTCTACGCCATCGGGGCCAACGAGATCGCCGCACGCTTTGCCGGGTTGCAGGTCACGCGGGTTAAGCTGAGCCTGTTCGTCCTCTCGGGGCTGATGTCCGCGCTGGCCGGGGTGGTTTATACCTTCCGCTTTGCCAGTGCGCGGGCCGACAACGCCTCGGGCTTCGAACTCAGCGTCATCGCGGCGGTGCTGCTCGGCGGCGTGAGCATTTTCGGCGGCAAGGGCAGCGTCGTGGGCACGGTGGCCGCCGTGTTTCTGATCGGCACCATCAACGGAGCACTGACCATCGTGGACGTGTCCAACGAGATTCTGACCATCGTGACGGGCCTGCTGCTGATCTTCTCGGTGCTGCTGCCCAACTTGCTCGCCCGCCTGCGGGCCGCCCGCGAACGCCGCGCCCGGGAGCAAGCCATGAGCTAGCTTCCCTGAGCGAGTCACCGTCGCCGAGCGGCGAGACCACACCCTTTTCCCCTTTATCCGGCCCACTACACTCCCTGGAGGAATTATGAACAAACGTCTTATCGTGTCCGCCCTGACTGTCACCCTCGGTCTCACCGCTGCGGTGGGCCTCGCGCAGACCAGCGGGATCAAGAAGGGCCTCAAGATCACCATGCTGCCCAAGTTCATCAATAATCCCTATTTCACCACCACCGACAACGGCGGCCTGGAGGCCATCAAGGAGTTCGGCGGCGTTGGCAAGGCGGTGGGGCCGTCGGACGGCGGAGCCAGCTCGCAGGTCAGCTATATCAACACCCTGATCGCCCAGCGCCAGGACGCCATCGTGCTGGCCGCCAACGACGCCAACGCGCTGGTGCCCTCACTCAAGCGGGCCATGGCCCAGGGCATCAAGGTCGTGACGTTTGATTCGGATGTCGCGCCGGAAGGGCGGCAGATCTTCATCAACCAGGCCAAGAGCGACGGCATCGCCAAGGGGCAGATCGAACTGATGTCCAAGCTGATGGGCGGCAAGGGCGAATTTGCCATCCTGAGCGCCACGCCCAACGCCACCAACCAGAACGCCTGGATCGCCATCATGCAAGAAGAGCTCAAGAAGCCCGCCTACAAGGACATGAAGCTGGTCAAGATCGCCTACGGCAACGACGATGATCAGAAATCGTTTACCGAGATGCAGGGTCTCTTGCAGGCGTACCCCAATCTCAAGGGCGTCATCTCGCCGACGACGGTCGGCATCTCGGCGGCGGCGCGCTACCTCTCGACCAGCCCCAAGAAGGGCAAAGTGATGCTGACGGGCCTCGGCACGCCCAACCAGATGCGCTCGTTTATCAAGGACGGCACGGTGACGGCCTTCCAGCTCTGGAACCCCAGCGATCTGGGATACCTGGCCGCCTACACCGCCGGGTCGCTCGCCAGCGGAATGATCACCGGCAAGGAGGGCGACACCTTCACGGCAGGCAAGCTGGGCAAGTACACCGTCGGCAAGAACGGTGAGGTCGTACTAGGGCCGCCCACCACCTTCGACAAGGCGAACATCGACAAGTTCAATTTCTGAACTGGTGGTGTGCGGTGGATGGCCAATAGAGAACCGCACCGCACGCCCTTGACCTCACGCCTGACCCGCACCGCCGACGCCCCCACGGGCGAAGGCGGTTTTGCTGTTTCCCCGATTTGGCGGTTCGTGAGGAAGGCTGACCCTCACTCCTGCGGGCCACTCCCGGCGCACTCCCCGCTTCCCTCACACGGCAGACACCACTGCGCTGCCGGGCCGGCCCCACCTGCGCGTCTTTGGCCCAGCGTGTTAGATTTCGGCCATGACCTCCAAGTTGAAAAGTGCGCTGATCACCGGCGGCAGCAAGGGCATCGGCTACGCCACCGCCCAGAGACTCGTTCAGGAAGGCTACCGCGTCACCATCACCAGCCGCGACCAGGCCGAGATCGAGGCGGCGGCCAGTACCCTCGGCGAGGGCACGCGCGGCGTGGTCTGCGATGTGCGTGACCTTCAAAGCGTCGAGCAGGTGACCAAAGCGCACGCCGAGGCGTTCGGCGGACTGGACGTGCTGTTCGTCAACGCCGGGGTGGGTCACTTCGCGCCGATTCAGGATCTGAGCGCCGAGGACTGGCAGGCCGTCATCGACACCAACCTGACCGGAGCCTTCTTCACGGTCAAGGCGGCGGTGCCCTACCTCAAGGAGTCGCACGGCTACGTGATCACCTTATCGAGCCTGGCCGGGAAAAACCCCTTTGCGGGCGGCGCGGCCTACAACGCTTCCAAATTCGGCCTCAACGGGCTGTCGGAAGTGATGATGCTCGACCTACGCCCCCTGAACATTAAGGTCACCCAGATCATGCCAGGATCGGTGGCCACCCACTTCGGCGGCCACACCCCCTCCGAGCAGGACGCCTGGAAAATTCAGCCCGAAGACATCGCCGAACTGGTGGTGGACCTGCTGAATATGCCCGCTCGCACGCTGCCCAGCCGCGTCGAGGTGCGTCCCGCCCAGCCACCGCGCAAGTAAAAACCTCACTTTCTCGTCTTCTGGCCGCGCTGTGGCATTTCTAACTGCCACCAGCGCGGTTTTTGTGCGCTCACACAGCTTCAGCAGCCCCAGTGCAGCTGTCAGAAAATTGAAAGCGCCACCATGATCTGATGACCTCGTCGCGCCCCCTTCCCGCTCTTTTCCCCCCCTAGACGCAGGAGTGGCCCTTTCTTAATGATGTTCGTGAGGAAATGGTAAAGTCAACGCAACTCCTGGAGGCAGCATGTCGAGTTTCTTACAACGGCTCATCAATCCAAAACCGGTGGCCATCGGGGTCGAGATCGGAACGAGTTCCATCAAAGTGGTGGTGCTCAAACCCGGCTCGCCCCCGGTGTTGCAACACGCGGTCATGACTCCGACCCCGATTGGCAGCATGCGCGATGGGCTGGTGATCGAGCCGCAGGCGGTGGCCAGCGAACTCAAGCGCCTGCTCGCGCAGCACCGCATCACCACCAAGCACGTCGTCACGGCGGTGCCCAACCAGCAGGCCGTGACCCGCAACATCATGGTGCCGCGCATGGACCCCAAAGAACTCAAGGAAGCCATCAAATGGGAGGCCGAGCGCTACATCCCCTACCCGATTGACGAGGTGAGCCTGGACTTCGACGTGCTCGACGACATTCCTGGTGCCAGCGACGACGGCCAGATGGAAGTGGTGATCGCGGCGGCCCCCACCGAGGCGATTGCCCGGCAGGTCGAGGTGCTGCGGCTGGCGGGCCTGGAACCCACCGTCATCGACCTCAAGTCGTTTAGTACCCTGCGCGCCCTGCGCGGCAACCTGCTGGGCGAGCACCTCACCAAGAGCACCCTCACCGGCACCAACTACACCGAGAGCGGCGAGGTGGCGCTGGTGATGGAAATCGGCGCGAGCAGCAGCGTCATCAGTCTGGTGCGCGGTGACCGGATGCTGATGGCCCGCAACATCAACGTGGCTGCCGACGATTTCACCACGGCCCTGCAAAAAGCCTTCGACCTCGATTTCGCTTCTGCCGAGGAGGTCAAGATCGGCTACGCCACCGCCACCACCCCCACCGAGGACGAGGAAGACCTGCTCAACTTCGACATGGCCAGGGAGCAGTACAGTCCGGCGCGCGTCTTCGAGGTGGTGCGCCCAGTGCTGGGTGAACTGATCACCGAGGTCCGGCGCTCGATGGAGTTCTACCGGGTGCAGTCGGGCGATATCGTCGTTGACCGCACCTTCCTGGCCGGGGGCGGAGCCAAGCTGCGCGGTCTGGCCGCCGCCATCAGCGACGCGCTGGGCTTCCGGGTGGAAGTGGCCAGCCCCTGGCTGACGGTGCAGACCGATCAGGCCAGCGTGGACACCGGCTACCTCCAGACCAACGCGCCGGAATTCACCGTGCCGCTGGGCCTGGCCCTCAGGGGGGTGAATTCGCGTGGTTGAGATCAACCTCCTGCCGCCGCAGTACCGCCGCCGCACCGAACCCAACGTCTGGATGTATGCGGGCGTCGCCGCCGTGGCCGTGACCCTGCTGGCTATTGCCATTCCCGAGATCGTGGTGGCCACCCAGGTCGGCAACCTGCAAAACAAGCTCGACGACCAGAACGGCCAGATCAGCGCCCTCCAGTCGTCGGTGACGCCAGAATACCGCAGCCTGACCACCGACAAGGAGCGGCTGACTGCCATCAGCCAGACGGCCCAGAGCCTGAGCACCGGCAAGACCTACTGGTCCACCGACCTGGCGCGCTTCGTGGGTCAGTTGCCCCAGAGCGGCGGCGTGGCGCTGACCAGCCTCAACATGCATCAGGCAGCCACCGGCACCACCAGTCTCTACAACGGCAAGCCCGCCGACAAGGAATACGACCTGAGCGGCACCGCACTGAGCACCAGCGCCCTGGTCAACTTCCTGAACGCCTACGACCAGGACAACTACGGCGTGAATTTCAAGAACACCCAGCGCAATGCTGACACCAGCGACTTCACCTTCTCGGCCACCGTGGGGCAACTCGCCGGAACGCCCGTGAGCGCGGCAACCACCACGCCTGCGGCGGCTGGGGTTCCCGGTGCATCCGCTGCACCTGCCGCTCCTGCCGCGCCCAGCGCCACTCCGGCAGCCGGAGTCAAACAATGAACGCGCAACTGCCCAAACTCAAGCCCCGCGACCTGTTCTTCATTGCTCTGGGGGTGTGCCTCATCGTGCTGGTGGCCTGGTATTTCACCCGCTTTCAGGCCCGCCAGCAGCACATCCAGAAACTGCAAAGCAGCCTCGACACCAGCAGCAGCGAACTCGGCGTCCTGCAATCTCAGCAAAACCAGTTACCGGGCCTGCGCGCCGACGTGCGGGCGCTGGTAGACAAGCAGGACGTCTTCGTGCGGGCGCTGCCCAGCACCGTGCGGATGGGGCAGGTCATCCGCGACATTCAGGACAGCGTGGGCGCGGCGGGCGGCAAGCTCGACGGCGTGACGGTGCAGGGCGGCACCGAAACCAACCTGCCAGCGGGCGTGCAGGCGGTCAATCTCAACGTCAGCTTGCAGGGCCAGTTCGCACCGGTCTTCCGGACCCTGCGCTCGGTGGAAACGATGGGCCGCTTCTCCAAGGTCACCAGCGTCAACATGACCCTGCCCGCGCCCAACGACACCGACCCCAGCCTCAACGGCGTCATCAACATGACGGTCTACACCTTTGATCCCTCGGCGGCCCAGCCGGTAAGCCCGGCCACCCCGGCTCCCGGCACGGCCCCGGCTGCACCTGCCGCACCTGCCGCACCCGCCGCGCCGACTCCCGGAGGCAAATCGTGAAGGCTCCCCTCAAGCTCTCGCCGGAAATGCGGATTCTGCTGACGGTGCTGGTGCTGGTGGCCCTGGTGGGCGGCTGGTACACCTGGAATACCGGGCGCGAGGCGGACGTGCAGGCCCAGGCGATTCCAGCCCAGTCGACTGCGGCCCAGTCCGACCCGGCCCAGCCCACGGCGGCTCCGGTCAAGTCGCCCCAGGCCAGTAAGACGCCGCCCAGCAAGACCCCGGCCGGCAACTCGCCCAGCAGCCCTTCGAAGACGCCCGGCTCGGCCAGCAATGCAGGAACACCCACGGCCAGCGGCCCCCTGGCAGTCACACCCGCTGCCCGCGCCCCGCTCTCCGGCAGTGCCAACCCAGCCCCGACAGGCAGCGCCGCACCCACCCAGACCAGTCCCAAGCCCGGCATCAATGGCTCCAGCAATAGCCCCATCAGCGTGACGCCCGCCCGCACCAACGCCGTGCTGGTCATTCCGCCGTTGAGCAGCGCGGCCACCAGTCCGTCCAGCAGCGGCGCGGGCACGTCCGGCACCGAGACTCCCGGGACTGAGACCACTGCCGAAGTGCAGCAGCCCCCGGCGGGCATCAATCCGAACGAGCCGCTGGCCGCCGTGCCACTGGTCAACCCGTTCAGCCCGCTGAAGGTGGTGCCCGACGCCAACTCGGCTTCTGCGCCCAGCGCCGCACCCGTCGCCGCCACACGAGCCGCCCCCCCCACGCCCACCGCCGCCATTGAGCCGCCGGTCCGCACCGCTGGCGTGCTCCCCATCGCCCCCATCGTGGTGGCCGACAGCGCGTCCCGGCCCAGCGGCACCGCGTCCAGCCGTTCGCCTTCGGGCAATGCCCCAAGCGGCCCGCGCATCGGCGGAATTCTGCCGCCGCCCAATATCCAGAGCGGCGCGGCCCAGACTCAGGCAGCTCAAGCGGCCCAAACTCAGGCGGCCCAGCGGCAGGCCGACCAGCAAGCGCAGCAAGACGCGGTACAGCAGGCCAAACAGCAAGCAGCCCAGCAACAGGCCGCCGCCGAGCAAGCCGCCGCTCAGGCCAAACGCGACGCCGCGCAGCAGGCCGCTGCCCAGCAACAGGCTCAGAAGCAGGCCAAGCTCGAAGCCCAGCAGGCCCAGGCTGCTCAGCTCAAGGCCCAGCAAGCCCAAGCCAAGGCGCTGCGCGATCAGCAGGCCGCTGCCGCCAAACTGGCCGCTGCCCAGAAGTCCGAGGCCGATAAGGCCGCCAAAGCCCAGGCCATCGCCGACGCCAGGGCCAAACTCGCTGCCTCCCAGCAGGCCAAGCGTGAGGCCGATCTGCAGGCCGCCCAGGCGCGGGCGCAGGCCCAGGCCAGCGTCAGCGTGCCGGGGGTGAGCGGGCTGCCTAACCTGCCCAGCACCGGCCTCGCCGCGCCTTCCCCGGTTAGCAGCGCCAGCCCGGCGGCTCCCAGCGTGATCACCCAACTGGGCAACGCTGCGCCCACCGCCGCCACAACCGGCACACCCGCGTCCACCGCCCTGACTCCCCTGGACCGCTACATCCAGGAGCGCGACCTGAGCTTCAGCTCGGCAGTGCTGGGGCCGCTCAACACCGCCGTCTTCAAGACCGACCGGGGCTTCGTGGTCGTCTCAGTGGGCCAGAACATTCCCGATACCAACATCATTGTGCGCGAAGTGAGCGCTTCAAGCGCCACGCTGGCCCTCGACAACACCACCAAAATCCTCCCACTCGACAAAAGGTGAGCCATGAAGAACCGTAGCCTGATCCTGCTTTTGACCCTCGCGCTCAGCGCGGCCAGCGCCCAGAGTACCCAGACCGGAGACGCCGTCAGCACCGACGCCCGCCTGTCGAAGTCCAACGTGACCTTCACGATCAAGCGTGACGGCACCGGCCTGATGGCGCTGCTCACGGCCATTGCTAAATCGGCGGGCTACGAACTGATTCTCGATCCGGCGCTCGACAGCCTGATCACGCCCAGTGTGGGCAGCGGCTCCGGCGTCATCAGCGGCGACGCTGCCCAGACCCCCACCACGCCGCCGACCACCAGCTCGACCCTGCTGACCTATGACTTTGTTGGCAAGCCGTTCAATCAGGTCTGGCCCTTCTTGATGGACGTGTACGGCCTGAACTACGAAGTGGTGCGGCTCGGCAGCCAGGACGTGCTGCGCGTCAGCAAGAACCCGATTCAGCGCATCGTGCTACTCCCCAAATCGCTGGACGCCATTTTGGTCGAGCAGCGCGTGAAACTGGCGTTCGGAACGCGCCAGGCGGCAGCGCCTGTGGCAGCCACGCCGGGCAGTCCAGCCCCTCAGATGGCCAGCGGCGACATCGTCCTCGACTCGCCCACCCTCAAAATCGTCGGTGAACCCACGTCCAACAGCCTGATTATCCGGGGTAACAACCAGGAAGTGGCGCAGGTGGAAGCGTTGGTCAACCAGATTATCGCCTCGCAGCCGCCGGAACTGGCGAAAGTGGTGATACCGGTCAGCCCGGTCATTCAGTACATCTATAACGTGAAGGGCGCGCAGGCCGACGCCGCCGCTGTCGTTACCGCCCAGTATCCGGCCATCACAGTCACGTCAGTCGGGCAGACCGGACAACTGGTACTGAGCGGCCAGAAGAATCAGATTGACGCTGCGCTGGCCCTGCTGGCACAGGTAGATAAGCCGGTGCAGGCACAGGTTGGCCCGGACGTGCAGCAGATCTATACTGTCAAGGGTGTGCAGGCTGATGTCTCTACGCTGCTCAAGGATCAATTTTCAACCCTCAAGGTCACGCCTGTCGGGCAAACCGGGCAATTGGTACTGAGCGGTCAGAAAAGCCAGCTCGACGCCGCGCTGACGCTGCTGGGCCAGGTGGACAGAGCGCCCTCGGTGCAGGCCAACCCCGACGTGCGCCAGCAGGTCTACGCCGTTAAGGGCGACCAGAAAGATATCGCCGCGCTGCTGGCCGTCCAGTTCCCGGCCCTCAAGATCACGCCTGTCGGCACCACCGGCCAACTGGTGCTCAACGGCACCCAGGATCAGATCGACGCCGCCACCGCCCTACTCGGCAGCGTGGATAAGGCCGTCGCCAGCGGCCCGGACGTGCAGCAGAAGGTCTTCCAGTTGGTCAACGCCAGCGCGGAAGAACTGAAGGCTGTCCTGGACAACACCCTACAAACCGCATTGACAGCGCCTACCAACGATGTCAGCGCCCTGCCCAATGTGCCGGTCAACGCTGTAGACGCCAACGGCAATTCAACGGTCGTTTCGGTGCCCAATGCGGCAGCCAACACTCAGCCCACAGCCACCAAACCCGCAACCACTCCCCAAAACCCCAACGCCGCCACCATCATCGCCGATAAGCGGACCAACACCCTGATCGTGCGCGGTACGGCAGCGCAGGTCGAACAGGTTGCGGCTCTGATCCCGAGCCTTGATCAAGTGGTGCCGCAGATCAACGTGCAGGTCCGCATTCAGGAGATCACCGAGGACGCCGCCCGCACCCTGGGTCTCAACTGGAAGGTGGGTTTTGGCGGCTTCAATATCAGCTCCGGCGCAACGGGCCTGGCCGCCTCGTTTGATCCGACCCGCGCATTAGTCGGCGGCTTCAACCTGCTCCCGACACTGAATGCCCTGGAAACCCAGACCCAGACCAAGCGCATCTACGACGGCTCTATCACCATGCAAAGCGGTCAGCGCTCGCTGGGCACGACGGGGGCCAGCGGCACTACCAACGCTTCAAGCAGTGCGGCGGCCAGCATCAAGAGCGGCGGGCGGCTGGAACTCAACATCCCCTCGGCCAGCGGCAACATCACCAAGCAGATCGACTACGGCATCAACCTCGACTTCTTCGATCCGCAGGTCGCCCCTGACGGCACCATCACCCTGCGGGTGCGCGGCCAGATCAACCAGCCCAAGACCGCCATCACCGGCACTTCGCTGCCCAACATCATCGACTTTTCCAACAGCGAGGCGCAGAGCATCGTGACCTTCAAATCGGGCCAGACGCTGCTGCTCAGCGGCCTGCTCGGCACCAACGAAACCTCGACCAATCGGGGCATCCCCTTCCTGTCGAGTCTGCCGGTGGTCGGCGCGGCGTTCGGGCAAAAAGACACCACCAAGACCCAGAGCCAACTGATGGTCGTTATCACCGGCACCATCGTCAAGTAACCCTCCCTCCTCTGCCAGCAGACCCGCCGCCTCAGTGTGCCGGGTCTGCTTTTTGCGGCCCGCCTCGTCTACCCCGTCCTCGTCTGCTCAGCGCCCGCGAACCTCTCCCCGGCCCCTGCTACAGTCGGGGCATGAGGTTTCTGACCGCTGGTGAATCGCATGGGCCGCAACTGACGGCCATCATCGAGGGACTTCCCTCTCAACTGCCCCTGACCAAGGCCGACATCGACCCGATGCTCAGAAAGCGTCAGGGCGGCTACGGACGCGGGCGGCGGATGGTCATCGAGACCGACGAGGCCCAGATCATGAGCGGTGTGCGGGCCGGGCGCACCACCGGGGCACCCGTGGCGCTGATCATCGAGAACAAGGACCACCGCAACTGGACCGAGATCATGTCGCCGGAAGAGGGCAATGAACCGCGCAAGAAAGCGCTGACCGAGGCCCGGCCCGGCCACGCTGACCTGACCGGCGGCATCAAGTACCGCCACAAGGATCTGCGCGACGTGCTGGAACGCGCCTCGGCCCGTGAGACGACGGCGCGGGTGGCAGTGGGGGCGGTGGCCCTGAAACTCCTCTCAGAACTCGGCATCGAGGGCGTGAGCTACGTGACCCACCTCGGCGGCCTCGACGCGGGTGGCGCGTTCGGCTGGGACCGCCTGGAGGAGATCGAAGCCTCAGATTTGCGGGTGCTCGATAAGGACGCCGAGCAGCAGATGCGCGACCGGATTGATCAGGCCAAGAAGGACGGCGACACCCTCGGCGGCATCGTGGAAATCCGCTTCCGGGGACTCCCGCCGGGGCTGGGCAGTTATGTTCACTGGGACCGCAAGCTCGACGGACGTATCGCCGCCGCCGTGATGGGCACCCAGGCCATCAAGGGTGTGGAGATCGGCACCGGCTTCGACAACGCCCGCGTGCCGGGGTCGAAGGTTCACGACGCGGTGTATCTGGGCGAGGGCGGACGGGGCTACCGCCGCGAGACCAACGGCGCGGGCGGCCTGGAAGCGGGCATGACCAACGGCGAAGATTTGATCGTGCGGGCGGCCATGAAGCCGATTGCCACTTTGATGAAATCGCTGCCCACCGTGGACGTGGTGAGTCACCAGCCCGCCGACGCCGCCAAGGAACGCAGCGACACCTCCGCCGTACCCGCCGCCGGGATCGTGCTTCACGCGGTCATCGGCTGGGTACTGGCCGACGCGGTGCTGGAGAAGTTCGGCGGCGACACCCTGCCGGAAGTGCAGGAACGTCTCGCAGCAGCGCGGGCCTACGCGCAGCAGTACTGAGTCCAGCGTCTGGTCACTGACGGTATGAACAGAGCTGCGCCGCACCGCTCCCAGCATCAGTCCCGCGTCCTGCGTTCCGCAAACAATTTGCTCGCGGGACTGATGTCCACGCGGCCAGTTTTGCTGCCGATGCCTTCGCAGACGTGCTGGCAGGAGGCCGGGCGGTGAGCCTGTGGTCCGATGAGGCGCTGGAGGCAGGACTGCTCGCCCACCTTCAGGAAGCAGCCCAGGCTGGGCCCGACGCGGCTTCGGAAGTCAGCGGCCTGCCGCCCCTGCCCCGGCCAGCGGGCCTAACCCCGCGCCCAGACGGTGAGGAGGCTCTTGGTCTGGGCGGGGCGCAATCGTCTAGACTGCAAAGCATGAATCCGCTCAGCCTGATTGATCGCCCTGTGAGCTGGCTGGCGCTCGCAGGCTTTATGGGCACGGGCAAGAGCCGCATCGGCTGGGAACTCTCACGAGAACTCTCGCTGCATTTCGTGGACACCGACAAGCTGATCTCGAAAGTGGTCGGCAAGACCATTCCCGAGGTGTTCGCCGAGCGCGGCGAGGGCTTTTTCCGCGCCTGCGAATCGGAGGTGGTGCGCCGCGTGACCCGTCTGGAACACGCTGTGGTCAGCCTGGGCGGCGGCACCTTCATTCATGAGAGCAACCGCCGCGAGTTGCTGCGCCGAGGCCCGGTGGTGGTCCTGACCGCCTCGCCCGAAACTGTCTACGCCCGCACCAAGAACAGTGACCGCCCCCTGCTGCATGTGCCTGATCCGCTGACCCGCATCACGGAACTGATGCACGAGCGTGAGGGCGCGTACCAGCAGGGCACCATTCACGTCCACAGTGATGGGCGGCCCTCCGAGGAGATCGTGGCCGAGATCGTGGAGCACCTGTGGGAGTGGCAGGAGGCCCAGCAAGTCGCCCGCCAGGACGCCGAGGACGAACGCGTGGCCCTGGAATTGATGGAGGTGGAGCGTGCCTGCGACTGAACAGGTGCTGAAAATAGAGGTCGGCGGCGCGCCATCCTATATCGTGGAGGTCGGGAGCGGTCTGCTCACCCGCCTCAGCGTGCCGCATAAGCAGGTGGCACTCGTTTATCCGGCTGACTTGCCCCCGTCCTTTGTGGCGCAGGTTCAGGCCGCCCTCTCCCCTGCCGTGACGGTGGAGGTGCCCGCCCGCGACGGGTGCAAAACGCTGAGCGTGCTCGAAGGCGTGCTGTCCAAACTGGCCCAGGTCAATCTGACCCGTGACAGCGCGGTGGTGGGCCTGGGCGGCGGGGCCGTCACCGATCTGGCGGGCTTCGCGGCGGCGAGTTACCTGCGCGGCGTGGCTTACTACCCGGTGCCGACCACGCTGCTGGGGATGGTGGACGCGGCAGTGGGCGGCAAGACCGGCGTGAATTTACCGGAAGGCAAGAATCTGGTCGGCGCATTCTGGCCGCCCCGACATGTCTGGGTGGACGTGGACACACTCGCCACGCTGCCGCCCGCCACCTTCCGCGAGGGCGCTGCCGAAGCGTATAAGCACGGCCTGATCGCCAATCCCAGCTTGCTGGCGCGGGTGCTCTCGCCCGACTTCGTGCCGGGCCACCCCAGCTTGCCGCAAACCGTCGCCGACGCGATTGCCGTCAAGGCTGGGGTCGTCACCCGCGATCTGACCGAGCAGAATGAAAGGGCTTACCTCAACTTCGGGCATACGCTGGCGCACGCGCTGGAAGCCGTGACCCATCAGGCGGTGCCGCACGGCGAGGCGGTGGGCTACGGAATGCACTACGCCGCCCTGCTATCACGCGAGTTGGGCGGGCAGGATTTGACCGACCACACGCGGGCCTTTTTGAAATATCAGCAGCCCAAAGCTTTGCCGCCGCTGACTTTTGAAGACGTCCAGCCCTACATGGCCCGCGACAAGAAGGCCGACGCCGAAGGTGTGCGCTTTGTGCTGCTGCATGATCTGGCACGGCCTTACCTGGCAAGAGTGCCAGAAGAAGTGCTGCGCAGAGCGTTTGAGATGTGGAGAAAAGAAGTGGGGCCAATCACTTCGCCCATTCACCCGACTTAGGACATTACTCCTCATCCTCTCTCCTTCGGAGCTGTACCCGTCCCAGCCTCCCCACTCAAGAGTGAGCACGCCACAGCGAGGTTTCCACCATGCTCCTGATCCTCAACGGCCCCAACCTCAACCGCCTGGGCAAGCGCGAGCCGGGCGTCTACGGCACCCTCACCCTGGAAGAACTGGAACGGCAGTGCGAGCTATGGGGCAGCGAACTGAGCACCACCGTCACCTGCCGCCAGAGCAACTTCGAGGGTCAGCTTCTGGAGTGGATTCACGACGCCGAGGAGCACGGCTTTTCCGGCATCGTCATTAACCCCGGCGCACTGACCCACTACAGTTATGCCCTGCGCGACGCCATTGCCGGGCAGAATGTGCCGGTGGTGGAAGTGCATATCAGCAACGTGGACGCCCGCGAAGAGTTTCGCCACAAGTCCGTGACGGCGGCAGTCTGCAAGGGCAAGATCAGCGGCCTGGGTTTCGCAGGCTACCGCTTTGCGATGGAGTATTTGATTGAGGAGGTGGGACAGTGAGCTGGGAACCGTATGCCGCTTTGCCAGACAGCACCGTGACAGGCACTTTGCTTCAGTGGGAGGGCGTGGGTGACGCCAACCACGCGCCGCGCACCATCCTGGCCTGGCTGCCGCCATCGTATGCAGCGCAGCCGGACAGGCGTTACCCGGTGGTTTACCTTCATGACGGCCAGAACGTCTTTGACGCCGCCACCAGCTACAACATCAGCGAGTGGGGGGCCGACGAGACATTGACCGAACTGGCGGCGGAAGGCCTGGAAGCCATCGCCATCGCCATTCCCAACGCCAACGAGCAGCGCTACCACGAGTACAGTCCGGTGCGTCATCCCGGATTTCCGCCAGAAGTCGCGGGCGGCGGGGGCGGCGACGATTACCTCGCCTTCCTGATCGATACCGTCAAGCCGCTGGCCGACGAACATCTGCGGACCCTGCCGGACGCGGCCCACACCACCTTGCTCGGCTCCAGCATGGGCGGTCTGATCAGCCTTCACGCCCTGTTGACGCGTCCGAAGGTATTCGGCAGCGCGGGCGTGATGAGTCCGGCATTCTGGGCCTGCGCGGGCGAAGCGTTTGAACGGGTGCGGAACAGTCCGGGGGTTGCGGGCAAGATCTGGTTGGACATCGGCGGCAAGGAAGGCACCGATCACCCGGAGCAGGAGCAGGCTTACTGGGACGACGCCCACGCCATGCGCGACCTGCTGCTGGAAAAGGGCATGGGCGAACGCCTACGCTTTCAGGCCGACCCTGAAGGCATTCACCGCGAGACGGCCTGGAAGGTGCGGCTGCCGGGGGCACTCAGGTTCTTGCTAAGCGGTGGGTAAATTGGCAAGCGGCCTGAGCAACAAGCTGACTGGACAGATCGGGGAGTTTCTGGTCTGTGCCGAAATGGGGCGGCAATTGGATCTGGTGGCAGCTCCCTTCGCCGGAAATGTCCCAGCCTTTGATCTGCTGGTGGCAGACGAACAGTGCCGCTCTGTTGCCATCCAGGTTAAGGCGGCGTGTGGGACGCAGTGGCCTTCCCGAGCAGACGCATGGATCAAGCTGACTGTTTTCGACGGTGAGCAGAAGGACGGCGGCGATCAAGAGATTGATCATCCCAACCTGATCTACGTTTTTGTCGCCATTGCCCCAAAAGCTGTTGATCCGCAGATTAACAACCTCAAAGATCGGTTCTTTATTCT
The DNA here is from genome assembly GCF_025244745.1 of Deinococcus rubellus. Lineage (NCBI taxonomy): Bacteria > Thermotogati > Deinococcota > Deinococci > Deinococcales > Deinococcaceae > Deinococcus > Deinococcus rubellus. Next base: position 1,106,827 of record NZ_CP104213.1, on the reverse strand, counting down.
GACCAAACGTGCCGTGCAGGGCATTGTGGCTCCTGCCTACCGGAAATATATGGAGGAGCGCAAAATTCGCTGGCGGCGTCCACGCAATCCTGCTTCGTTCGATGCACGCATTGACGCCTCTCAGATGGCAGAGTTCGAGAATAACTCGGAACTGATCAGGCAGCAGCCCGCAGCACAAGCTTCTGGTTGATATCCTGCCTAAATTCCCCACAGCACCCGTGACAGGTTGCTGGCCTCCTGCTGACGTTGGATAGAACAAATGAGCACAAAGCCACACAACGTCGGGAACGCGGTGGGCCGTGAGCACTGCTCTGCACGAGGAAGTGCAGAAAGGCTGCCGCTTCTTCGGGATCAATTTCGGTAAGACCAGGAATCGTATCCCGTACCCGAAACGCAGCTTCTGATGCGACTGTTCCTCACCGCCCTACACTGCGGGCATGTCACCTGATGCCCTGTCCTCCAGCGAACTGTTTGGCGTCTTCATGGTGCTGATCTCGGCGCTCTCGTATCTCAACAGCCGCTTCTGGAAGCTCTCACCCACCATCGCCATGCTGATCGGCGGCCTGGTGATCGCGGGCGCGGTGGCGCTTTCTGACTCGCTCGGCTGGCCCGCTGGGGGCCGTATCCGTGAGCTGGTCCAGTCCATTCCGTTCGGCACGCTGGTCTTCGACTGGCTGCTGAGTTTCCTGCTGTTTTCCAGCGCCGTACAAATTGACGTCAAGCTGCTGTTTCGCAAGCGGCTGGCCGTTATCTCCATGACGCTGATCACGACCCTGATCACCATGCTGCTGCTCGGAGCGGGCTTTTACGGGCTGCTGCACTGGGCCGGGCTGCCGATCACCTGGCCGCTGGCGCTGCTGTTCGGGGCCATCATTGCGCCCACCGACCCGGTGGCGGTGCTGCCGATCTTGCAGGCGGCCCACGTGCCCAAAACCACTGAAACCCTGATCGCCGGGGAGAGCCTGTTCAACGACGGGGTGGGCGTGGTGGCCTTCACGGTGCTGGTGGCCGCCGCCCTGCCCGCCGCCGGGGAAGTGGCCCAGAACGTCACGGCGCTCAGCACCACCATTCTCTTCTTGCGCGAGATGCTCGGCGGGCTGCTGGCGGGAGCGCTGCTGGGGTTTGTGGCTATTTTGCTGATCCGGAACGTGCCGCGCGACGAGAACACCCGCCTGACCATCTCGCTGGCGATGGTGGTGGGCGGCAACGCGCTGGCGCAGTGGCTGGGCATCAGCGCCCCGGTGACGGTGGCGGCCAGCGGGCTGATGCTCTCGGCACTGCTGCAACTGTGGCGGCGGCGAGCCAAACAGAGCGGCTGGCTGGGCAATTTGTCCGGCGATGAGCGCCGCCAGCTGGAAGATAGCCAGACGCGGCTTTCCGGCTTTTGGCAGTTCATTGATTACCTGCTCAACGCAGCTCTTTTTACCGTGATGGCCTTCGAGGTGCTGAGCCTCAAGCTCAATACGATGCTGCTGCTGCTGGCCCCGGTGGTGATCGGGCTGAACCTGCTGGCGCGGGCGCTGGGCGTATGGATTCCGGTCACGCTGCTCAAGCGGCGCGAGCACTTCCCCCCCTACACCCGGCGGGTGATGATCTGGGCGGGCCTGCGCGGCGGCGTCACCCTGGCGCTGGCCTTTAACCTGCCGGACAACCCGCTGCGCGGCACCTTTCTGGTCATGAGCTACGCGGTGGTGGTCTTCAGCATGCTGGTGCAGGGCCTGACGCTGCCGGGGCTGGCCCGCAAGCTCAACACGGCGGCCCGGATTGCCGATGAGCCGGGGGCCGGGCCACATCTGACATAAGCTGGGGTCACAGTACAGGTCATTGGAGATTTATCTGTAACCCTCCACGCTGCAAGGCCCGCATTTCAGAAACTGCTGTGGGCGCGGGGTGCTCTTTTTGCTGTCCCTGCTTTTGCTGATCCAGCTGGCCCCCAACGCCATCGACGGCTTGACCACCTGCGACGGTGGTGGTGAAGTCGGGCTGGCGCTCCGTCAGTGTCTGGGTGGCCGCACTGGGCCTGCGGGTGGCCTTTGCCGAACGCACAACCCATAACCTCACCGTACAAGCCTGGGTGGTCCACTGATGACTGAATGCTGGACGCAGTGACCGCCCCGCGTGATCTCCTCTGCTAGACTGAACCCATGCGGCCTCTCCCCCATCACGCCAAACCGATGCGCGGCGCGGGCCTGTCAAATCAGTACCACCGAATCACACGAACTATCCGCGCCTGAGAGTGTGCCCGGCTCTCAGGCGTTGCCCTGTCTCGTGCCCAAATCCAGATTCAACCCTGTCCATGAGGAGTGCCCATGCACGTTTTTTTGCCCGACGGTAAGCAATTAGACCTTCCCGAACACGCCACCGCTCTCGACGCCGCCAAAGCCATTGGCCCGCGCCTGGCACAGGACGCCCTGGCCGCCACCGCCAACGGCGTGTTGACCGACCTGGTCACGCCGCTGCCCGAAGGTGCGGAGATCAGCCTGATTACCAAGAAAAATCCTGGGCAGGCCCAGAGTGTGTTCCGGCACTCACTGGCCCACGCCATGAGTCAGGCAGTGGGCGAATACTACGAGCGCAAGGGCCATCCTAAAGAGGCCGTCAAGCGCGGGGTGGGGCCGAGCATCGAGAACGGCTTCTATCAGGACTTTGATTTGCCTGAACCTCTCAAGGAAGAAGACCTGCCGGAAATTGAAGCCATCATGCGCGAGATCATCGGACGCAATCTGGAGATCACGCGGGCCGATGTGGGCAAGGCGGCGGCACTGGAGCAGTTCAGCTACGACCCCTATAAAGTGGAACTGATCTCGGAATTGCCCGAGGGCGAGCCAATCACCTTCTACACTCAGGGCGACTACGTTGATTTGTGCCGAGGGCCGCACTTCCCCAACACCGGCAAACTGCCCGCCGCCTTCAAGCTGACCAGCACTTCGGGCGCTTACTGGCGCGGCAGCGAGAAGAACCCGATCTTGCAGCGCGTCTACGGCGTGGCCTTCGCAACGCAAAAAGAGCTGGACGAGTATCTGGAGCGCCTGGAGGAAGCCAAGAAGCGTGACCATCGCAAACTGGGCCGCGAGTTGGAGCTGTTCACCATCGATCCACTGGTGGGCAAGGGCCTCCCGCTGTGGCTGCCCAACGGCACGGTGCTGCGCGAGGAGCTGACCCGCTTTCTGCGCGAACAGCAGTTTCAGCGTGGGTATCAAGGCGTCATTACCCCGAACATCGGCAATCTGGAACTGTACAAAACGTCCGGTCACTACCAGAACTACAGCGACTCCAACTTTTCGCCGATCACGGTGGACGACGAGCAGTACATGCTCAAGCCGATGAACTGCCCGCACCACGTCCGCATCTACGCCGCCAAACCGCGCAGCTACCGCGACCTTCCGGTGCGACTGGCCGAGTTCGGCACGGTGTACCGCTACGAGCAGTCCGGCGAACTCAACGGCCTGACGCGGGTGCGCGGCTTTACCCAGGACGACGCCCATATCTTTTGCCGCCCCGACCAGCTCAAGAAAGAGTTTCTGGACGTGCTGGACCTGACGGTGCTGGTGCTGCGGACCTTCGGCATGAACGACGTGCGCTTCCGGGTGGGCACCCGCGACCCCGAGGGCGACAAGTACGTGGGCAGCGACGAGAACTGGAATGCCGCCGAGGACCAGATCATTCAGGCGGTGGGCGAGGTGGGTCTGCCCTACAGCATCGAGCCGGGAGACGCCGCCTTCTACGGCCCCAAGCTCGACTTCGTGGTCCGTGACGTGATCGGGCGCGAGTGGCAGCTCGGCACCATTCAGGTGGACTACAACCTGCCGGAGAGATTCGACATCAATTACACCGGTGAGGACGGTCAGGAACACCGCCCGGTGATGATTCACCGCGCTCCCTTCGGCTCGCTGGAACGCTTCGTGGGCATCTTGATCGAGCATTACGGCGGCGACTTTCCGCTGTGGCTGGCCCCGCGCCAGATCGCCATCATTCCGATTGCGGATCGGCACAACACCTACGCCGAAGAACTCCGCGCCGAGTTGCACGCGGCGGGCTTGCGGGCCGAGGTGGACGACTCCAGCAACCGGATGAACGCCAAAGTGCGGCAGGCCGAACTCAGCAAGATTCCGGTGATGCTGATCGTGGGCGACAAGGAGCAGGAAGAGCGGGCCGTCAGCGTGCGTGAGCGCACCCCCGAGGGCCACAAGGAGCGCAAGGGCGTGGGCTTCGGCGACCTCAAGGCTGAGCTGCTGGAGCGTTACCAGACGCGAGCGTAAGCCAAGGGGAGAACCCGCCGCCCACCTCTTAAAGGTCGGCGGCGGGTTCTCCCCTAACACACCCCCAACGCAAGGTTTGACAAGCTCCCAAGGCACTGCTATCATTCCTCTCGCTTCGATCTGGGCCTTTAGCTCAACGGTCAGAGCAGTCGGCTCATAACCGATTGGTTGCCGGTTCAAATCCGGCAAGGCCCACCAAGAACCGCAAGGGCAAAGGAATATGGGCGGTTAGCTCAGTGGTAGAGCATTCGCTTCACACGCGAGAGGTCGTAGGTTCAAGTCCTATACCGCCCACCAACAAAAGACCCGCCTAGCGCGGGTTTTCGCATTTCAGTCTGCAACGCCTCTGCTTCCCTCTACACCTGCCTTTGTCACCGTTGACCGCCTGGCATATGGGCGACGCTCCGCCGCACACAAGTGACCCGCCGCCCCGGCTCAGGCGGTGGGTCAGGTCGTGGTGGATGGTTCGGGGCCAGCGCTCAAAGGCAGTGAGGCGCTCTGGTTTACTTCAGGTCGCTGGCGTTCACTGCGGCAATCTTGGTCATCTTCGTTTGCAACATGTCGTCGTACTTCATCACCAGCACCGTCGATTTCTGCCGCTCACCGGTGCCGCTAAACGAGATCGCCCCACTGATGGTTTTACAAGCGCTCTTTTCCACATCAAAGCAGGCCGGGAGACTGACGTTCCGCACGGCGCTGCTCACCTGTACACGGCTCGGGACGCCCTTGGCGCTGATGACTGCCGCCCTCAGCCCCCCAAGCAGTGCTTCGGTAGCATCGTAGGCATAAGCGGCCACGCCGCTCGCTGGGGTCTTGTAGCGCTCCTGGTAGCGGGCGCTGAAGTCTCCGCTGTTGGAAAACAGTGACAGCGGTCCGAAGACCGTGGTATAGGAGATGTTGGCGGCCCGACCTGAGACCTGCCGGATGAAGTTGGGCGAATCGATGCCGTCACTGCCCATCACGCCAATTTTGAGCTTGGCCGCGCTGAAGGCGTTCACCAGCCGCCCACCCACATCATCGGTGCCGCCAAAGTAGACAGTGCCCACGCCACTGACCTTGGCCCGCTGGACGACCCTGGCAATCTCGCTGTCGCTGCTGACGCCGCCGTACCAAGCCACCTTGACGCTGCTGCCGCTGAGCCGCTGCACCAGACTCTTGGTCAGGCCGTTGCCATAGGTGGTGTTGTCGGAGATGACGTAGATGGACCCTGGTTGCCGCTCGATCAGGGCGCTGGCTGCCGCGACGCTCTGCGCGCCGTCAGGAGCCACCACCCGGTTGAAGTTCAGCCAGCCGTTTTTGGTCAATTTGTCGTTGGTGCTGATGGTGACGATGGCCAGTTTGCTGGGCGCGAAAGCCTCGCCCAGGACATTGGAGACGCTGGAGTTGTAAGCACCGACCACACCGAGGATGCTGGAATCGCTGGCGATGGTCTGGGCCAACGGTTTGGCGGCGACAGGCGAACCCTGGTCATCGAACGAGACGAGGCTCAGCTCGTAGCCGAGGGCCTTGAACTCCTGGAGATGGCTTTCCACCGAGAGTTCCACACCGCGCTTGAGTTCGGTGCCGCTGCCAATCAGGCCGCCGCTGAGAGGACTGACTGAGGCGATCTTGAGCGGCGCGGCGCTGGCAAAGGTGCCCAACAGACTCAGGGTGAGGACAGCCAGCGGCAGTGCAGCGCGGGACAGGGCAAGGCGGGGCCTGGACATGGGGTTCTCCGTAAAACCGAGTGCGGACAGGGCGAAGCCAGCGGAGCGGCACAGTTCGGAGCGACGCCACGAAGTCGCCCTCTACTCTGAGCCACAGTGTCGGGGTCGCGGTGTCACACTGCGCTTACGCGAGAGCCAAGCCGTTCAAATGGGAACCCCAGATGGGCACGGCCACTGTCGCCTGTTTGATGACCGCCGCCTGGTCAAACCTGGGCACCAACGCGGATGCACACCCGAATACAGGCCCAAGCTCAGGCCATCTGGGTGCGAAGAAGAGTCCGGCAGATCGTTCACGCAATAAATATGAGTCATGGTTCCGAGGGACGCCGAACGAACCGTGACGCTCTGGATACCGCCACGTTTGAGATACAGGGCAGCGACATCATCAATCAGCTTGTTTCTCTGGCCGTTGCCGAGAAAGTCACCGCACTGATGACCGAGGATGATTTGAAAGTCAGAGCTGCCCGCGCCAGCCGCAAAAAGTTTGACGCGGCAATGGCGCGCACACTGAAGACTGTTCTAACCCCCGCCCCGCGCCTACCACTGAGCAAAAGCGGAAGCTATGGCAGGGTAGAATGCACCATGTCGCTGCGAAACACCCGCATGAACCGCACCGCCTTAGAAGTTGCCACCTTCGAAACGCAAAGCAGCGATCTTGAATATTGGTTGGCCCGACCACCTGTTGAGCGATTGGAAGCCCTGGAACTGTTGAGGCAAATTCACTATGGCTACGATCCAGCTACCGCCCGACTTCAGCGAGTTCTTGCAGTTATTGAATCAGCATCAGGTTGAATACCTGCTGATCGGCGGGTACGCCGTCAACTTGTACGGTTTCGTTCGTGCCACAGGCGATATGGATGTATTCGTGGCCTTGACACCCGACAACGTAACGCGGTTGGTGGCGGCGCTTCACGAGTTCGGCTTTGACAGTGTGACTCCAGAACTGATGCAGCCAGGAAAGATTCTGAGAATGGGCGTGCCGCCGCTGCGTTTAGAAGTCCTGAATCAAATTAGCGGCGTAGAGTTTGCGGAAGCTTACGCCGCCCGCGAAATGATAACGCTCGGTGAGCTGAGCATTCCGGTCATTAGCTTGCGTCATTTGAGGGCCAACAAAGCCGCCAGTGGCAGGCCAAAAGATTTGGGTGACTTGAGCGAACTGCCCACCGAAGACCGCCTCTAGCCCCCCGCCCCGCGCCCACCACCAAGCCAAAGCGAAGGCAGGAGCAGGTCAGAAAGTGGATACACCTGTGATACCATATTCGCATGCGCGTCGTCCTAGATACCAACGTCATCTACTCGGCGCTCAGATCGGAGTTGGGGGCGTCCAACAGGCTCCTTCAGCAGGTGGGAACCGGACTATTTGAAATGATGCTCTCAGTTCCTTTGGTACTGGAATACGAGAGTGTCCTCAAGCGCGAGGCATTGCAGATTGGCTATACCGTAGAAGATGTAGACACCCTGCTCAATTACCTCTGCGCCGCCGCAACTCCTCAGCGCATTCATTTTCTATGGCGGCCCCAGGTGCGTGACCCAAAAGATGACATGGTGCTTGAACTCGCCGCAAATGCCGCCTGTAAGTACATCATCACCTTCAATCTCCGCGATTTTCGTGGCAGCGAGCGCTTCGGCGTTCAGGTGATGACGCCCGCCCAATTTCTTGCTTTGCTTGGAGGTTCACCATGACGGCTCTCAGTGTCCGGCTTCCCGATTCGCTCCACCTTCAGCTCAAGCTCTTGGCCCAGCAAGAAGGCGTGAGCATCAATCAACTGGTAACGCTGGCAGTGGCCGAGAAAGTCACGGCACTCAAGACTGAGGACTATTTGCTAGAGCGGGCCGCGAAGGGCAACCGTGAAGCCTTTCTTGCCGTTCTCGCCAAAGCCCCCAAAGTAGAACCCGCCCCCGAAGACCGCCTTCCCTAGCCCCCCGCCCCACGCCCACCACTGAGCAAAAGCGGAGGCTGGGGCTAGAAAGCTTCTATCTTTATCCCTAGGGAAGGACAAATCCCATGAGCGATTGGCTTGGGTGCTACGAATGCTGAATTGTAAACGTCAATGACATGTACAAAAGATGGCTCGTAGACTGTATGGGCTATTACATGAGTATTGATGGGACTATCTGTACAGTCGATTAAAATGTCCATCAGTACGTTTTTCCCGTCACCTATCCTCACAACCGCAACATGGAGACCCATGAGATCAGGAAGATTAAAAAGCTCGTTTCTTATTTTTGACAACTTGGTGGGACCACCCGATAGTAGGCGCTCTAATTCGCCACCAATATAATCGAAACACTTCATTATCTTCATTGATACTGAAAACCCAAACACTGCATTTATGTTAGCTATAGTGTCTGATGCACTCAATCCTTGGACGCACCTGATCATAAAACTTATTATATCCGTTAGAGAGAATCGCATTTCTTTGTGAACGGCAGCGATTATTGCGTAAGGGACAAAGTCGGGATAATTCACGTGAGAGGCGTTTGGTGGAGCATAGGAAGATGCCCTACGAAGCGCTACGCATTGGGAGTTTGGATCGGAAGATGGAACTTCAATGATATTAAATTTGGCGCTCGGCCCTATATTATCATCATGTATGTATACAAATTCTATATTGCTGTCCTCTATAAACATATCTCCAGCAGCAATTGGTGCAGGCCCAGCTTCCTTAAATCCGACTGCACATGTAGCGTGAAGACTATCTCCCAGTTGACCTATAAAAAGAAGTGGATATCCAGAGCGAATAAGTGGAGCGACATGGGCCCCAAATACTTGCCTAGAGAAACCCGATCCGATAGTGTGTTTAACCGTTCCTTCTATGGAATGAGGGGTCAGATTTAATTCTTTTATCGCTTCTTTTATCTGAAACTTTGTCAGGCCGTCCGATGGAAATACCCTATCCCCTAATGAAGCTGTTCTATGCGCTGCTATTGTTACTTCTGTTGTAGTAGGTACTGCATAATATTCTAAGAATGCAGATGACTGCATCATAGTCCATATTGCGACAGTTGCGCACCTACTGACACCCATATCCTGTTGCTGCCAAGCTATTCCGTGGACCTTTAGCTTCGCATTGACTAAATGGATAGTATAGTCTCGTGATGGAGTGGTCACTCTTACTTCTGGATTTCCGCTCTCCGGATACCATTTGAGTACCATCTTTCCTATAGGCGTAAACTCAAGTGGTTTCAATGTTGTGAATCCAAGGTAATATTTTTGTAGTTTGGCAATCGCTGTTTCATTTCCTTGAAGGAGCAGTTCAATTATAGATCGACCTAGAGATAGCGAGAAGAAATGCAGTCTCTTGCAAGTATTTTTCCTCTGTTTGGCTGACACACTGTAAAAAGCGGAGTACTCAGATAGATAGTCTCTATCGAAATACTCCGCCTCTTCAATTACAAAATTAACATTTAGACCATTCAAATACGAAGTAAGATACTCAGCCTGAGTACTAAAAATTGATTGTATTGGGTGAGCGCATCTGTGTAAGCATAAAAGAACAGCCGCTTGGTAGGCACGCTACAATTTTACACGATCCATCCACTGATGTGTTTCTTTTGGTTGCTCAAAAGGACGCATTTCACTTTGATGCTTAGCTTTATCTGTTGCCATACGTGAGGATACATCAGCGGACATTGTCACAAGCGCGTCAGGCGATATGCGAGCAATCGTTGCAGAGGTAGGAGTGACCACCTTAGCCGACCATAGCGACACATAGCCTAAATCTGACACGTTTTTACTCATAAGCATACCTCCTGTTTACGTTATGTGCGTAAACTACAATTCTGTACATATGTTATAGCGTGTAGGATATCAATATACTGACAGACTGACCTAGACCACCTTATTGATCTCAGCTGAAGTTGGAGATAGTAGGTTGGAGAGATGACCGACCGTTGGCTACCCTCGCACCTGACCCGAACTCAACTCGAAGAACGTCGGCTGCACTTCCTCGAACTCCTCGAGACTCAAGCGCACAGTACCCAGGAACTCGCTGAGTTCTTGGGCGTCAAGGCGAGTCCCATCAGCACGTGGAAACATCGCCTGCGGCACCAGGGTTCAGACGCGCTGCAGGCCACGGTGACCACGGGAAGAGCGCCAGCGCTCTGCGGGGAACAGCGGGAGACACTCAAGCGTCTCCTGTGCGAAGGCGCGCAGGTCCACGGCTTTCCTGACGCCAGTTGGAGCACCTTGCGGGTCAGAGACGTCATTGGTCGTCACTTCGATATCTGGCATCACCGCGATCACGTCCGCAGAATCCTGCACCAGTTGGGCTTTTCCCGCCAGAAGCCAGACAAACGCGCCCTGGAACAGAACCCGGAAGCTGTGGCGACCTGGATTCAGACCACCCTTCCCGAGATCAAAAAAAAGTAGCTGCCGGTGCGACCCTGGTGTTCCTGGATGAAGTGGGCTTCAGTCTCAAAGGCACGGTGAAGCAGACCTGGGCGCTGCGCGGCCAGACCCCCGTGGTCCTCGGGAAAGCGAGCTGGGATAAGGTCTCAACCATCGGTGCGGTGACCACTGCTGGCCAGTTTTTCCAACAAACTCAGCACGGGGCCTTCAAAGGCCCCGATGTTATTTGCTTCCTCCAGCACATCTTGACCCACGTCCCAGGAGAGATCGTGGTGGTGCTGGACAACGCTGGCATCCATAAGTCGAAGGCCGTCACGGCCTTCGTCACAGGTGAATCTCGGTTGTCCCTGCAGTACCTCCCACCGTATGCTCCGGAACTCAATCCCATCGAGCTGGTGTGGGCGTACATGAAGCGGAACATCCTGGGGAACTTCTGTGCCCGCACCTTGCAGGAACTGAAGGCACGCCTCCGGGTTGGGTGGCAGCGCGTTCGGTATGTCCGACTCCCTGCTCGCCTCCTGCACAGCTATCTCCCATCTTGAACTTCAGCCGGGATCAATAAGACCTATTGATAACGGCTTAAATCGGGGTTTGAGCCATCAGGCGCTGCGGGAGTCGGATGTAGCGAATTCGTTGCCACCCTGATCGAAGCCGGGTTTTGAGTTCTTTGGTGGTCTTGGCGCAGAAGTTTCCCAGGATATTGCGCTTGATGTAGGCCCAGACTTTCTCAATTGGATTGAGTTCTGGCGAGTAGGGCGGAAGATAGACCAGTGACAGGCGCGGGTGGGTTTCCACGAAGGCTGAAACAGCCTTCGCCCGATGAATCGCAGCATTGTCGAGCACCAGAACCAGGTCACCGGAAATGTGATGCAACAGATGGTCGAGGAACCTCAGCACGTCAGGTGTTTTGATGGATCCCGATTGAGTGTGCTGCAGAAACTGACCTTTGGACGTGATCGCACCAATGGTCGATAATTTGTGCCAACTAGCGGGGAGACGCACGACGGGTGTCTTCCCACGCACGGCCCAGGTTCGCCGTACGACTCCCTTCAGGCTGAAGCCAACTTCATCCAGATAAATCAACGTTGCGCCGTCCTCGACCTTTTTTTTCGACCTCTGGGCGCGTGATCTGCACCCAGGTTCTCACGGCCTGCTCGTTCTGTTCCAAAGCGCCTTTCTGAGGTCGTTGGAGAGAGAAGCCCAGTTGATGGAGCAGCTTGCGAACGTGGTCAACGTGGTACCACACCCCGAGCTGACGACCAATGAGGTCACGGACACGGGGCGTCGTCCAGGTCTCATCCGGGAAGTGGTGAGCACGCGCACCCTCCTGCAGGAGGGTGCAGAGCTGTTGGCGTTGTTCACTGGTTAGCCGGGACGGACGACCGGTAGTAGGGGTCGCTTCTAGTCCGCCCTGGTAGCGAAGCCGTTCTTTCCAGCTGTAAATGGTATTGATCGAGACACCGAAGGTATCGGCAATCTGCTGGTTGGGTGTGTCACCTGCCTGGATTATGGGGAGCGCTGCGAGACGCCGCTCCTCAAGCTGAGCACGCGTGTATTTCGAAGGTTGCCAGGCTGCCATATCCTGCCCAGTTTAGCAACCTGAATTTATGCCCGTATCAATAAGCCCCCACCCACTCTTCCATCGGCGGGCAGCTACACACGAAATTCCTGTCTCCGTACACGTTGTCCACGCGGTTCACGCTCGGCCAGTATTTCCAGTGCTTCTGCGCGGGCGCGGGAAAGGCCGCCACCTCGCGGCTGTAGGCCCGGTTCCACTCGGCGGCCACCAGATCGTCCTGCGTGTGCGGCGCGTGCCTCAGCGGGCTGTCCTCGGCGGCAATCAGGCCGTCTTCCACTTCCTGAATCTCACGGCGAATGCCCAGCATGGCCTCCACAAAGCGGTCAAGCTCGGCTTTCGGCTCGCTCTCGGTGGGTTCGATCATCAGCGTGCCCGCCACCGGAAAACTCATGGTGGGCGCGTGAAAGCCGTAGTCCATCAGCCGCTTGGCGATGTCTTCCTCGGTGATGCCGCTCTCCTGCTTGAGGGGCCGGATGTCGATGATGCACTCGTGCGCCACCCGCCCGCCTGCTCCGGCGTACAGCACCGGATACGCCCCGCGCAGCTTGTGGGCAATGTAGTTGGCGTTCAAAATAGCGACCTCGCTGGAGCGCTTGAGGCCCGCCGCCCCCAGCAGCCGGATGTACAGGTACGAAATCGGCAGAATGCTGGCGCTGCCATACGGCGCGGCGCTGACGGCTCCGGTGTGGCTGTCCGACGTGGGGCGAATGCTGTGGTTCGGCAAGAACGGCGTCAGGTGCGCCTTGACCCCGATCGGCCCCATACCAGGCCCGCCGCCGCCGTGCGGAATGGCAAAGGTCTTATGCAGGTTCAGGTGCGACACGTCTGAGCCGATAAAGCCGGGGCTGGTCAGCCCGACCTGCGCGTTCATGTTGGCTCCGTCGAGGTAAACCTGCCCGCCGTGCGCGTGAATCAGCTCGCAGACCTCGCGCACATTTTCCTCGAACACCCCGTGCGTGCTGGGGTAGGTGATCATCAGTGCGCCCAGGTTGTCGCTGTGCTGCTCGGCCTTCTCGGTCAAATCGGCAAAGTCGATGTTGCCGTCCGCGTCGGTCTTAACCACCACCACCGTCATGCCCATCATGGCGGCGCTGGCGGGGTTGGTGCCGTGGGCACTGGCGGGAATCAGGCAGATGGTGCGGTGCGAGTCGCCCCGGCTCTGGTGGTACTTGCGAATGGTCAGCAGGCCCGCGTACTCGCCCTGCGCCCCGCTATTGGGCTGCAAACTCACGGCGTCGTACCCGGTAATGTCGGCCAGCCAGCTCTCCAACTCGGCCAGCAGCTCGGCGTACCCCTCGGTCTGGTCGGTGGGCGCGAACGGGTGAATGGCCCCCAGTTCCGGCCAGGTCACCGGCAGCATCTCGGTGGTGGCGTTCAGCTTCATGGTGCAGCTTCCCAGCGGAATCATGCCGTGCGTCAGGCTGTAATCCTTGTTCTCCAACAGCTTCAGGTAACGCAGCATGCCGTGCTCGGAGTGGTGGGCGCTGAAGGTGGGGTGCGTCAGGAACGGCGTGGAGCGCTGAAGGCTGGACGGAATGCCCTCGGTTGCGCCTGCTTCCAGCGCGGCCATATCTGCCGCCCCGCCCGTGATGACTTCAATGATGTCCGCGAGGTCTTGAACCGTGACGGTTTCATCCAAATTGACACCGATCTTGCCGCCGCTGTAGCGGAAGTTGATTTCTTTGGCCTCTGCCCGCGCCTGAATGGCGGCCTGATCGCCCTCAAAGCTCAGCGTGTCGAAGAAGCTCTCGCTCGGCTTCAATCCGGCATTGGTCAAGGCCTTCGCCAGAATGCCCGTCATCAAGTGAACGCGCTCGGCAATTGTCTTCACGCCTTCCGGCCCGTGCCACACCGCGTAGGCGGCGGCCATGTTCGCCAGCAGCGCCTGCGCCGTGCAGATGTTGCTGGTCGCCTTCTCGCGCCGGATGTGCTGCTCGCGGGTCTGCATCGCCATTCGCAATGCAGTTTTGCCCTTGCTGTCCTTGCTGACGCCAATCACGCGCCCCGGCATGGAGCGCTGATAGCTGCTGCGGCAGGCCAGAAACGCCGCGTGCGGCCCACCGAATCCCATCGGCACGCCGAAGCGCTGCGAGTTGCCAATGACAATATCTGCGCCCTGCTCGCCCGGCGGGGTCACCAGAGCGCAGGCCAGCAGATCGGTGGCGACGATCAGGGCCGCCTGCGAGGCGTGCAACTTCTCGGCAATCGGGGTCAGGTCGTGCAAGTCGCCGTAAGTGCCGGGCGTTTGAACCAGCGCAGCGAATGTGCCTTCCGGCATCTCGGCGTCCGCCGCACCCACCACCACGTCATACCCGAAATACTCGGCCCGCGTGCGAATCACGTCCAGCGTCTGCGGATGCACGTCGTCGGCCACAAAAAACACGTTGCCTTTCGCTTTGGCGGTGCGCTTGGCGAGCGTCATGGCTTCGGCGGCTGCGGTGGCCTCGTCGAGCAAACTGGCGTTGGCGACTTCCATGCCGGTCATGTCCATCACCATCTGCTGAAAGTTGAGCAGCATTTCCAGCCGCCCCTGCGAAATCTCGGCCTGATACGGCGTGTAAGCGGTGTACCAGCCCGGATTCTCCAGGATGTTGCGCAGCACCACCGGCGGCGTGTGCGTGCCGCTGTACCCCATCCCGATGTAGCTCCTGAACACCCTATTCTTGCTCGCCACTTTCTTCAAATCCGCAATCGCCTGCGCCTCAGTGACGGGGCCGCCGACCTGCATCTCGTTCTCGCGCACGATGGCAGCGGGCACGACCGAAGCAATGAAGGCTTCCAGAGTGTCAGCGCCAAGCTCACGCAGCATCTCGGTTTGCTCGGCGGGGCTGGGGGCAATGTGGCGGCGGGTAAAGTCGTCGGTTTGCAAGAGTTCAGAGAGGGGACGCATGGGCAGGACTCCTTTTGAAGTTGTGGGCGGCGGGGCAAAGGCGGTGAGCTAGAAGATGAATAGCCCAAAACGCCACTCAGGATTGAAGCCGGGGCCGTGATTGGGCATGACGAACCGCCCGCCTGTGCGGGAGAGTCGTCAAGAACAGGATTTCAGCAGTGGGCAAGAGCGGGAAGCTGCCCGGCCCAGAGCGGTTGGCTTCAGTTATTCGCCGCCTCATACGCTGCCGCGTCCATCAGCTCGCCGCCTTCCTCCGTCACGTCCAGCTTGAACAACCAGCCGTCCTCATAGGGGCCGCTGTTGACCAGTTCCGGCGCATTGCCCAGCGCGTCGTTGACGGCGGTAATCGTGCCGCTGGCAGGCGCGTAAATGTCCGAGGCGGTCTTCACGCTCTCCACCACCGCGATGGTTTCTCCGGCCTTGACCTCACGGCCCACTTCCGGCAATTCCACGTACACCACGTCGCCGAGCTGGTCCTGCGCGAAGTCGGAAATGCCCACCGTGCCGTCGGGGGAAAGCCACTCGTGGCTGGCGGCGTACTTGAGGTCTGTTGGAGTGTTCATGGGTGTATTCTCCCTGATTTGAAGTGCAGATGTGTAGGGAAAGGCGACTTGTAGAGGGCAGCCTGGGCCTGATCGTCAGACGTTACAGGCCGCCCCTTTTATAGAACGGCAAGCCCATTCGCCGCGCCGGGTACCGCTTGCCGCGCACTTCCACTTCAAAGTCGTCTGCGTCAGCGCTCCCGGCATTCACCAGCGCCATCGCAATCGGGTGGCCCAGCGTGGGGCTGCTGCTGCCACTCGTCACCGTGCCGACCTGCTGAGCACCTGCGAAGACCGGATAGCCCTCGCGCACCGGCACTTTGTCCAGGCTCAACCCGATCAGCTTTTGCACCGGCGCAGCGCTGATATGCGCCCGGCCCAGATGTTCCTTCTCCTTGACGACCCAGGCATACGGGCTGCTGAGCGGGTGAATGGTGTCGGAAAATTCATGCCCGTAGAGCGGAAAGCCCGCTTCCAGCCGCAAAGTATCACGTGCGCCCAGGCCCGCCGGAACCAGCCCGATGCCCAGCAGCTTGTCCCACATCTTCTCGGCCTCATCCGCCGCCACAAAGATTTCAAAGCCGTCCTCGCCGGTATAGCCGGTGCGGGCCAGCCACACGTCGAAGCCGAACAGTCGGGCGGCAAAATAACTGTTCTTCTTGGCCGCGCTCAAATCTGTAGCGGTGTGCGGCTGCAACTTCTCCTCGCTGAGCGGTCCCTGCACCGCAATCAGCCCCCAGGCGTCCGATTCGTCGGTGAGCTGGGCGTGGTGCTGGCCGAGTTGAGCCTGAAGGTGCGCCCAATCTTTAGCGATGTTGGAGGCGTTGACCACCATAAAAAACTCCTCGGCACCCACGCGGTAGATGTAGATGTCGTCCACCAGGCCGCCCGATTCGCCCGGCAACCAGTTGTAGTGGGCGCGGCCAGCTTTGAGTTTGCTCACATCGTTGGTCGTCACATGCTGGAGGAACTTCTCGGCGTCCGGCCCCGTCACCCGGAATTCGCCCATGTGCGACACGTCGAACATCCCAGCTTGCTCGCGCACTGCCTGATGCTCGGCCTTGAGTCCGGCGTACTGGACCGGCATGTCCCAGCCGCCGAACTCCACCATCCTGGCCCCGGCCCGCAGGTGGGCGGCGTGCAGGGGTGTGCGCTTGAGAACCGGTTGAGCCGCTTGTTGGGCATTGTCCATAGCGCCATGCTAGCGCCGCCAACGGCTTAGTCCACGTTCAGGGGTGGGCGCTATGCTACTTCTCATATGCGCGTTTTCCTCAGAATCCTAACGCTGCTGCTGGTGCTCACCGGCCTGGCGGGAGCCGGGATGTGGTACGCCTGGGGCCGCGACCTGCCCAGCGTGAACGACCTCGACATGCTGGAATTCAGCGGCACCACCCGCGTCTATGACCGCCAGAACAAGCTGGTCGCCACCCTGACACCCACCCTGAGTAGCGGCCAGAGCGTCAACCGCGACCTGCTGCCGCTCACGCAGATCAGCTCCTGGGCACGCTGGGCAGTTATCACCAGCGAGGACCGGAGATTTTACGATCACGGCGGCGTGGACCTCATCGGCATCGGGCGCGGCCTCCTGAAAGGGCTTCTCCAGAACGACCTGGAAGGCGGATCGAGCATCACCCAGCAGGTTGTCAAGAACACCCTGCTGAGTAACCTCAAGAGCGCCCGCACGCCAGAGCGCAAGTTCAAGGAAGCCGTGCTCGCCTACCAGCTCGAAAACCAGTTCACCAAGGACCAGATTCTCAACGCCTACCTCAACGTCATCTACTGGGGCGACGGCGGCAAGACCGACATCATCGGTATCGGAACGGCGGCGCAGGCGTACTTTCGCAAGAGCGCCGTGCAGCTCAACCTGGCCGAGAGTGTGTACCTGGCGACCCTGATCCCTGCGCCCAACACCCGCTACAAGGACTTTCTCGGCTACCGCCCGCTGATGAAAGACTTGCTGGAGCGCATGGTGCAAGATGGCCGCGCCACCCAGTCGCAGGCCGACGCGGCGTGGCGGCAACCGATCTATCCCTCGGGCTGGCGCATCAACTGGGGAAAGAATGGTCAGGTGCTCTCGGCCAGTCTGGAGCGGCCCCAGAGCCTTGCCGACAACACCCCGGCAGCGCCGCTTCCCCCTGCCTTTCACTTCATGCAGGCACTGGAGCAGGAACTCATCCAGCAGATTGGCCGCAAAGCGCTCTACGGCGGCGGCAAGGTGTACGCCACCATTGATCTCACCGACCAGCAGGCCGCCGAGCGTGCCAGCCTCAACGCCCAGCTGCCCGACGGCGCGACATTGGGCATTGCCCTGCTCGACCCGAGTAGCGGCGAGGTGCGCGCGCTGGTGGGTCAGAAACTGACCGGCAGCCGCCCCTCCGACTGGAACAACGCGGTGCAGGCGCGGCGGCAGGTCGGAAGCAGCATCAAGCCGCTCCTCTACACGCTGGCGCTCTCGCAGGGCTGGCAGCAGTCGGACACGGTACTGGACTCGCCACTGACCGGGGAATACCAGCCCCAGAACTACGACAGGCACTGGACCGGGCAGCAGGTCACGCTTCGGTATGCCCTCGACCATTCATTGAACCTGCCCACCGTGCGGCTGGGGCAGCAGGTCGGCATGGACAAGTTCATGGACAAGCTGCGCGCCCTCGGCATGACGCCGCCCACCGACGCCGGACTCTCGCTGAGCATCGGCACGCTGGAAGCCAGCCCGCTGCAAATGGCCGCCGCCTACGCCCCGTTCGCCAATGGAGGCAACTACTTCGCGCCGAGCCTGGTGCGCCGGGTGGAAGACGCGCGCGGCGCGGTCCTCTATTCCCGCCCCGCACCGACGCCTGTGCGGGTCTGGGATGCCCAGAGCGCCTGGCTGGGCCTGGACATGATCCGGGGCGTGGTGAACGACCTCAACCGCTTTCAGGGCGGCCTCGGCTACAACGCCCGCATCGAGGGCCGTCAGGTGGCGGGCAAAACTGGCACCACCAACGACATCAAGGATCTGTGGTTCGTCGGTACCACGCCCACCCTCACCGGAGCCGTCTGGGTCGGCAAGCAGGCGGGCGGCTCGCTCCCGGCCTGGGCCTACAGCGGCACCATTCCCGCACCCATCTGGCAGCAGGCAGTCGCCGGGTCACTGGAAGGCACCCCCGCCGCCACCTTCAAGGAGCCGCCGGGCATCAAGTACGACGTGGTGCGGCGCATCAATATGGCCTTCCGGACGCAGCCGGTGGCAAAGCAGGACGCCCAGCAGCAGCCAGCCCCAGCGCCGACCGTCCAGCCCCAGCAACCCGCAACACAGCAACCCGCCCAGACCGAACCCAACACCGCCGCCAGCCCCCAGACCCAGCAGGCCTACCCGCAGCCCGAAGACCTCGTGCCCGCGACCCCGGACGGCACAGCCGGTCCGGGCGTGGACTTCCAGGGCAACCAGGGCGAGGTGCAGATCGTGCCGCAAACCCAACCCGGCCCGCCCGAGACGACACCAGCTCAGGACAATTCCACCCAGGGTGACCCGAATCAGAGTGCCCCAGTTCAGGGGGCTTCGGCCACCCAGGACCAGCCTGCTCCGGTGGCCCCGCCGGAAGCGCCGCCCAGCAACTGACCTGCCGAACTGACCGTCCTATATCAGCTCCCTCAGCACTGCCGCAGGGCCAGCCCGCGAACCCAGCAGCGGCACCCCACTGTTGACAAGCACCGCCGCCACCCGGCCCGTGTCGGGCGAGAAGCCCAGCGCCGCCCGCGTGCCCCGCGCCACACCGTCGTGCCACCACACCGCTTCCCGCTGCCAGCGCACCACGAACCAGCCGCCTGCCACGCCCAGCAAGTCAGGCGGCAACCCCGGCGGACGACTCAGGCTGCCCCAACCGCGCACCTGACTGCCGAGGTGCGCCTCCCCGAAGCTCAGCAGATCGTGGCCGGTGCTGTAGAGGCCGCCCGCTCCCAGCAGGCCACCGAACCCGCTGACCCGACCACCACCCAGCAAACCATGCGGGGTGGCCAGCGGGGTTAGCGGGCTGAAGCCGGTGTGACGCAGGGCCAGGGGTTTGAGCACCCACGCTTGCAGCGCAGCCGGATACGCTCCGCCCGCCGCCTCTGCAAGTGCCAGGGCCAGCAGCCCGTAACCGAGATTGGAATAGGCGAGCCGCCCCGCTCGCTCACGCCCCAGCCAGCTCCACCGGCGGCCCGAGGCCAGCACCGCCGCCGCACTGAGACGGCCATACGGATCATGAAAATCGCGCAGGGTGCCGAGCGAGCCGCGCAGTGGTTGCAGCGGTAGCCCCGCCGTGTGCGTCAGTAGCGCGCGGGCAGTCAGATGCGGCGGGTAGCCACGGAAACTGGCGAGCTGGCGCGAGAGCGGAGCGTCAAGATCGAGGCGGCCCTGTTCGGCCAGAGCGAAGGCCAGGGCCGCCGTGAACGGCTTGGTCACGCTGGCGATCTCGAAGCTTTGCCCAGGCTGCTGATGCAGGCCCAGCACCAGCCGCGCCCGGCCCTGCGAGATGGCCACCACCCCGCCTGGCCGCAGCACCCGCCGCAGCGCCGCAGCCAGGCGGCGGGTGTCCAGATCAGCAAACGTCTGGGCCAATTGTTGGGCCACCCGACTGGCCTCGTCGGAGTGCAGCACGGTTCAGCGCCGGGAAAACAGGTGGGGAGCTTCGAGCGGCGCAGGTCGGCGGTCTTCCATGCCATCAGCATAAACGGCGCGGGCAGCCCCCATCAGAGCAATTCTGACAGGCCAAAAAAATCCGCCCTCGTCAGGCGGTTATAAAAAGAGCATAGCGCGGTATGCGGGCGAAGTCAAATTCATGCACTGCGTGTTTCGGAGGCGGCGCTCCATACCCGGTGTGAGACAGATGTCTGGAGTCTGGGGTTCAATCAACCCATGCAAGTCGACCCCAGACATCTGACCGTTCTCGCTGTCGGGCCAGTCCGCAGCGCCGAGAAAGGCGGTGAATACCTGGAGTGCGAAACCTCGCTGGGCAAAGTCGCCATCCTGGGATCTGAGCGCAGCCACTGGAACATCGGCGTGGTGCAGCCGGAGGGGCTACCCTTCGAGGCGGTGATGTTCTGTGTGCCCGGCACAGACGCCGCACACGCCTACTGGGTGCTGGAAGACACCAGACTGCTTTTTCCGGCGCTCTGAGGAATGGACCAGCAGGCCGACTCAGAACCAGTCTTTCTTGCCGATCAGGTAAGTCTGGTTGAATTCCTCGTCGCTGCGGGTCAGGTAGACAACGCCTTCGATCAGGCCGACGATGCACAGCGCCGAGGCCACCAGCCCCATCAGCGGCACCAGAATGATGGCCCCCAGACCCAGCGTGAGGATGCTCAGCACCAGCGTCACGAACCAGCCGCCGAGGTGGGTCAGCAAGACGATCAGGCCCGGCGTGGTGCGGCCCAGGTAGAATTTGTGCGCTCCGAACGCACCCAGGAAAATTGCCAGCAGTCCGGCCACCAGCTTACGGGTACCGATTTCGCCCTGCGGCACGATGCTGAGGGGCAAGGCGTCGCCAGTCACGCGTGCGGCAGGCTGGCGGGCGTTGAAGTCGGGCTGCGGCTCAGGCACGCGGGGCAAAGGTGTTGGCGAGGTCTGGGTCTGCCGGGTCGCCTCGTCCACCCAGTTCGGCACGTCATGGGACTGCGCCTGGGTGTGGGGCGGGTCGATACGCAGTTCGTTGGACGGGTCTGACTTGTTGAGGTTGATACCGTTACCTTCGGAATCAGGCTGGGTCATGGTGGAGCCTCCTTATGCAAGAAGGTTAGTGGAAGCTCCTGCACGCCGCGTCCATCCAAAGTTGCAGCTTCTAGAGTGGCACGGACCTGCCGGATACGGGCGGTCAGCTCTCCCCCGACTTCGTGGGAACGAACGCCCCGCGTCGCCATATCCTGCATGATGAACGCCTGCTGAACGGTGCGAACCTCGGTATTGCTGCGCCAGCCGTCCTGCTCGTGCGCTAAATCGTCAGCACACAGAAAGGTGTGAGAGTAACGACACCTGGCATCGTCGGCCAGGGCATGCAGTTCGGGCAGGGCCGTGCGGCACAGCAGATACGACCACATCAGGGTGGTGGCGGCGGTGGTGTCCACGAACAGGTAGCGGTTCAGGCCCGGCATGCGGGCGGCCTCGTCTTCCAGGGCGCGGTGGCTGAGGGCAATTTCCAGAAAATGTTCAGGCGTCAGTTTGCCGTCCTCGCGCTCGTAAACCTCGCGGCCATATTCGCGGACGAAATGGGTGCCGAAGTCGCCTGCCAGCACTGCTGTCAGGGTGCTCTTTCCCGTGCTTTCCGCGCCGACCAGGGCGACCCGCTCGACGAAATGCGCGTAGACCAGCGGGTTCAGGAAGTGGCGCGAAGCGTGAATGTCGGCGCGAATGGCCGTGCCGCTGATCGGCGTCTGGCGGCGTTCGGGGTCGAATGGAAGGTGGGCAATGTTGAGGCGCTCGGCCAGCAGGGGGCCATAGGCTTCGCTGGTCACCACCACGTCGGGGCGCACATTCCAGGCGTCCAGCACAGTCTTGACATACTGCTGATGCTCGGCGTCGGGCGCATTGTTGAGGGGCGGATTGGGCGCGTCGGGGAGCAGGATCAGTTGCGGGAACAGGTGGGCCGGGAACACCTCGCGCAGCCAGTTGCGGCGCACAGGCGAGGGCATGGCCGGGAAGTCGGGGCGGCTGTAGACCCACACGCTGACCCGTTCGCAGCGCGACAAGGCAAAGCGGATCAGCGCTTCGTGTCCGGCGTGCAGCGGGGCGAACTTGCCGACGATCAGGCCGTGGCGGAAGTGTTGAGACTCAGGCAAACTCGACCACGCGCCTTTCGTCTTTCCTCCAGGCAAAGTAGCCGTAGACGCTCATGGCTCCCAGAATAAATTGCAGGCCGAACAGGGCCCAGTACGCCGTGTGGAAAAAGTAAATCGCCTGCACCGCGTTGACCGTGACCCACACCGGCCAGCTCCAGGCCCATTTGCGGGTGGTGGCGAAGTTGGCGATGAGGGCCAGCGTGACCGCCGCGAACTGCACCCAGTTCCAGGATTCTGCAAAGTCGGTGGCGATGGTGGTGTAGGCGAAGATGGCGAGGCTCGCCACCCAGGTCACGCCGTACCACAGCGGCTCGTTGAAGGTCAGCTCTCCCCTGTCGCGCCGCGCCTCCAAGTGCCAGAGATAGAGGCCGTGAATGCCGAACAGCAGATACGTGACTTGCAAGCCCGCCAGCATCCACTGGCCGCCGCCGACAAACAGCAGGAAGTACGGCAGCAGCGAGGCGTTTGACCAGTGCCAGTACGCCCGCGCCTTGGCGAAGAGAAAGTAGAGGGAGACGAGAACGGCTGCCGCACCGGAAAGGTCAAGGAGGAGGGGCGGGAGAGTGGTGAGCCAGTTGATATTCACGATTCCTCAAATCCCACGCGGCTCAGTGTGGCAACCTGCCGCGCTAAGCCTGTGAGTTGCCACGCGAAACCTTTACCCGCTGAAACTTCTGGACTAAACCAGTCGCCATCGCGATCAGTAACACGTTGCATCGTGAAGAGCCCCAGCTGCTTTAGCCCCATCAGAGCGCCAATGAACTCATGCCGAGTGATATTAGGAATGGACACCTGACTATCAACTGGAATTAAATCTCGGTAAGGGTCAATAGGGTCGAGAATCTTGAAATACTCAATAAACACCCGTCGTTCCCGATCTGACATGCTCTCAATAATCCGCATCGTTTGAAACTTATCCAGTTGAGGGCGCGGAAAACTCAGCGAGCATCCAGCCAGAGCGCGGGCAATAAACCGCAACTTATCTTCCGTCTCGGCAACTTCTGCGGCCCTGACAGCTTGAATGACATTGGCCGTGAAGGAGTCGGATTTGACATATTCCCTGTCCAGAGTGAGCTGCCCAGCCATAACTTTCTGATTGAGCAGGCCAACTTCATATCTCAATGCCCCCTCAAGCTGTTCTATTTTCTTCTGGCTGGCAGCAATGTAAACGCCTTGAAGAATCGTCACGGGAATGTTGACGCCGGGAATGGTTGACAGGATTGGCAAAAGCCGCTCCAGGTGTTGACTCACGCCCGCCCCCTCACCACATCCAACGTCTCTTCCACCAGCAGTTCGCCGTCGCGGTACACCACACGCATCACGCTGTCTGGGTACTCGGTGTCGAAGGTCTGGTACTGCCTGGTCACCAGGCGCTGGCCTTCGCGCACCAGATCGAGCACGCCGTCCTTGCTGCGCTTGCCGGGGTCGGTCACCGGGTCTTTGTAAATCGGCTGGAAGTACTGCCCGTCAGGGCCGTCGATCAGCGCGGCGCTGGCCTTGTAAGCAAAGCGCTGGGTGTCGCGGTCCACCTTTTGCAGCAGCGCACCGCCCATGCCGAAGGTGACGTTCTCGGTGCTGAAGCCGTCCACGATCAGGTTCTGCAAAATCTCGCGGATAGAGTTTTCGTCCACGCCGTCGCCCTGAATGACCCGCACATGATTCAGAAGCATGAAGCCCTTACTGTTGGTGGTCGTGCCGAATTTGGCCGCCAGAGCGCGAACCGCCAGACGCACCATCGAGGCTGGGTCGCCGCTGTCGGGCCGCACCACCAGGGTTCCGCCGCTGTCGATGACCTGCTGGCGCAAGGTTTCGCCCCAGTGCACGTTGATGGCGTATTTGAGGTCGTAACTGTCGCTCACCACCGCGTAGACGCCGCCGGGCTTGCCGAACTTTTCCACCATGTTGCGGTAGGCGTTGACCTCGTGTTCCTTGCCCCAACTGGTGATGGTGCTGTGCTCGGCGGCGGGAATGGAGAAGGCGGCAATGTCGGCCCCGTAATAGTTGCGCCCGGTGCGGAGGGCTTCCAGCGTGTCGCTGCCCTGAAAGTTGATCAGGTGCGCCAGCCCGCCCAGGCCCGCGCTCTCGCGGCTGCTCACGCCACGGCTGCCGAAGTCGTGCAGTTTGAACGGCAGTTCCTCGGCGGCCCGGTCGGAGGTCTGCTCCAGGGCAGCTTTCAGAATCTCGCGCAGGAAGTAACTCTGGGTGGCGACAGTGGTGGTGTACCAGACGCGCATCAGTGACGTTTCAAACCAGCCGGGCAGCCAGGGCACGGCGGGGTCAGTGTTGGTGACAGTCATCAGGGCGTTATGAACGGGGACGAGCATCCCTTCCGGCACGGCGCGAATCTCCAGCGGCAAGCGCCCGCCGTGCGCGGTGACGATGTGCATCCAGCCGTCATACGGAAACGGCTCGCCGTGCGCGGTGATGAGCGCTCTGGCCTCCTCCACCATCTCGGCGGTGACGCGCACGCTCAGGTAACGCTTGAGGATGTACTGCAACCCGAAAAACCGGGTGGCCGGATAGCGCCCACCGCGCGATTCCAGGTAGGAAAACAGTTTGCGGGTACCGGGAGGGTACTGCAAGAAGTGGCTGGACTTGTAGCTGTCGGTGTCCAGAATAATGTTGTTGTCGTTTAAGAGGTTCATGGTGTGACTCCTTATTCATGTTGTGGATTATGAAGAGAGCGGACAGGTTCCCTGATGTTCAAACGCTGAAGTTCTGCACGTATTCCTGTAGCTATTTCAGTTGCTTGACTTCAAACGCCGCCGAGCAGCGCCTCAACTCTTCTGCGTACTCAATCTGCCCTCGCCACTGCGCCGGAAACGCCCCCAGCCCCAGGTAAGCCCCGGCAAACGCTCCGGCGAGACAGGCCAGCGAGTCGCTGTCGCCCTTCGTGACGGCAGCACGGCGCAGGCTTTCTACCGGGTCAGTCGGCGTCAGCAGGAAGCACAGCAGCCCGGTGGCGAACGCTTCCTCGGCAATCCAGCCTTCCCCGGTCAAGTCGCAGGGGTCGGCGTCGTCATGAATGTCGGAAGTGAGCGCGGCCTCCAGGCGGCCCAGCACGCCCAGGCACTCGTCCCAGCCTTCCGAGATGTAGTGTTGCGGATCAGACGCGCCGTAATACTGCCAGACATCGCCCAGCCAGTCGGCACGGTAGACCTCGCGCTGGGCCTGGGCGTGGGCGGTCAGTGCCTGGGCCAACTGCGGCGGCGCAGTGCCCGAAATCAGCAACCAGATCGCCTGTGCGGTCAGGTCGGCGGCGGCCAGAGCGGTGGGGTGGCCGTGCGTCAGGGCGGCTTGCAGTTGGGCTGCGCCCGCACGGGTGGCGTCGTCAGCGATCAAGCCCACCGGCTGCACGCGCATGTTCGCCCCGCAGCCCTTGCTCCGGGTCACGGTGGCCGCCTGCCAAGCGCCGCCCCGCTGCAAGTTCCGGCAGGCGGTCAGGCAGGTGTGGCCGGGGGCGCGGTTGTTTTCGGGGTCGTGGAGCCACAAGGTGAATTCAGCCCTCAGCGTGGTTTCCAGCGCCGCCGGGATGAGTTCCGGTGCGTCCAGCAGGGCGCGGGCCACCGTCAGCATCATCTGGGTATCGTCGGTGACGCGGCCCCCGTGAAGGTCAGTCGGGCCGTTCGGCGCAAACGACTGCCGGATGTACGCCAGGCTGTGTATGAACTCGGTGGGCGCGGCCAGCGCGTCGCCGTAGGCCGAGCCGAAGAGAACACCGCCGATCTGATCTGGGGTGGGCGAAGTGAACATAAAGCCTCCTGGGATGAACCTGTCGTGTGTGGCCTGCGGCGAATGGGCGGGGGCGTTTATCCCCGCAGCTATCCCCGCATCAAGAAGTGCTCGATGATGGCGTGGTGGTCTTCGAAGAACAGCTCCGGTGAAGCCAGCGCTTCGCTGAGCGGCAACCAGAAGGCGTCGGCAGCATCACTGCCCGGCCTCAGCACCGGCAGTTGCCCGATGCCCAGATCGAACTGGAAGGCGTGAGAGACGGTGCGTCCGCGCAGGCTGCGTCCCGGATAATCGAACACCGCCTGCGAGCGCTGATACGCCGCCAGATCGCTGATTTGCAGCCCGGTTTCCTCCACCACCTCGCGGATACAGGAAGCCAGCAGCGTTTCGGCAGTGTTCAGGAATCCGCCCGGCATTGCCAGCCGCCCGCGTCCCGGATGCTCGGCGCGGCGCACCACCAGCACGTGCCCGCTGCGAATCACCACCGCGTCGGTGGTCACGAACACCACCGGATACGGCGTGCCCTGCCAGGCCGACCGGTAGTCCTGCACATAGCGGTACTCGGCCTGCAACTCGGCGAAGTCGGGGGTCTGCCGGAAGCGCTCCAGAAACACCCACACGGCGGGCGGCACGATGCTTCGCACCCGTTCCAGATCGTCTTCGAAATAGGCGCGGCGCACCTCGGTGGCGCTGAGATTGCTGACCACATGCGTCGGCAGGAATTCCCAGGCCGGAAACGATCTCAGGTAATAACTGCTCTCGTCCTTGAGATGCCCGATCAGCGCCACGTCGCTGCTGCCGTGGGTGTGGGCCGCCACGCCGCGCTGCACCTCGCTGAGCCACAGCGATTCGTTGTAGTAGTAATCGCGCACATGCACGAACAGCACCCGGCTGGATTTGATGCCCGCCTCGCGCAGCAGGTCCAGAATGACCGCCTGGCGCTCCTCGGCAGTGAACGGGTTCTTGGCGTTGCGCGCCGCCCTGGCCGAGCCGATCACCACGATCAGCTTCTGCACCTGCATCAGCGCTTCTCGCATCACTTCCAGGTGCGCGGCGTGGGGCGGCTCAAAGCGCCCGATATAGACACCAAAGGTGCGTCTGCGGGTCCGGTTGATCGGCTCTGGCTGAGACATACTCATAAACTACGCTTGAGTTTATTAGATTAATGAGTCCGTTCGGATGATTCCACGTCCGGCCCTCTGCCATCTGGCGCATTCTGCCCTGACCTAAATTTGATAGCCTGATCGGATGCAAAGGCCCAGAGCCGCCCTGACCTTCATCCTCATCACCGCGCTGATCGACATCATGGGCATCGGGTTGATCATTCCGGTGCTGCCGCTGCTGATCAAGGAACTGGCCGGGTCGGCGGCGGCGGGGGCGCGCTATATCGGGATTTTTACCGCCATCTACGCGGTGATGCAGTTTGTCTTCGCGCCGATTCTGGGCACCCTTTCAGACCGCTATGGCCGCCGCCCGGTGCTGCTGCTGAGCCTACTGGGCATCGGGCTGGATTACCTCTTGCTGGCGTTTGCACCCACGCTGTGGTGGCTCTTTCTGGGCCGGGTCATCGCCGGGATCACCGGGGCCAGCCTGACCGTCGCCAACGCCTACATCGCCGACGTCTCCGCACCCGAGGACCGCGCCAAGAACTTCGGCAAGCTGGGCGCGACCTTCGGGGTCGGCTTCATTCTGGGACCGGCGCTGGGCGGCCTGCTGGGCGACTACGGACTGCGGGTGCCGTTCATGTTCGCCGCCGGACTGGCGCTGCTCAACATGTTCTACGGCTATTTTGTGCTGCCGGAATCGCTGCCGCCCGAGTTGCGCGGCGTCCGGCTCAGCCGCCAGGACCTCAATCCGTTCAGGCCACTCGCGGCGCTGGCCCGCTACCCGCTGATTCTGAAAATGGCCGGTGCTTTGATCGCGCTGGGGCTGGCCGGACAGGTCATCTTCTCCACCTGGGTGCTGTACACCGAGGGCGTGCTGGGCTGGACCCCCCTGCAAAACGGCCTGGCGCTGGCGGTCTTCGGCCTGATGACGGCCATCGTGCAGGGCGGCCTGATCAGCATTTCGGTCAGGTGGCTGGGCGAGCGCCGGGCCATCCTGCTGGGCCTGACGATGGGCCTGATCGAGATGCTGGTGCTGGCCTTCGCCAAAACCTCGCTGCTGCTCTACATCTCGCTGGTGGCAGGCGCGTTCGGCGGGCTGGCTGGCCCCACCTTGCAGGGCATCATCAGCCGCCAGGTCAGCGAATCCGAGCAGGGCAAGGTGCAGGGGGCACTCACCGCCGTCAACAGCCTGGTCGGCGTCGTCGGGCCGCTGCTGGCCACCTGGATCTACGCCTACTTCAACGGCGGCGGCGCGAGCATCAAGCTGCCGGGCGCGGCGTTTCTGATGGGCGCGGTCTTCTCATTGATCGGGGTGTTGCTGGCCTGGAACGCCCTGCGGAACATCCCCGCCCAGCCAGTCACAGTGGGCACCGAGGCCGCCCCTGCCAACACGGTCTAACGCGGGTGAAGCGGCGGCGGCTTCTCATGGCCGCGCCCTACACTCAGCCCCGATGACCCGCTTCTGGCGCACCCGCTTCTGGAAGGAGGCTGCCCTGCCGCTGCTGGTGTTGTGGTTCCTGTCCACCTTCGGCCTGACGATTGCCCGCGTGGACGGCAACAGCATGAACCCCAGCCTGCATACGGGGCAGGTCATGTTGCTGCTCAAATTCCCGCGCTGGGGCCACGCCTGGCATCTGACGGCCCTGCCCTACCGGCGCGGCGACGTGGTGATCTTCAAGGCCCCGCCCGAGAGCGAGTACGCCTGGGAAACGCTGAACGTGCTGGGCCTGGGCCTGCGCCACCGACCCTACAACATCAAGCGGGTGGTGGGTCTGCCCGGCGACGTAGTGGAACTTCGCGGGGGCCAGTTACGCGTGAACGGGCAGGCGGTGGCCGACCCCCACGCCAGTGGCCCCGCCGCGCAGGACGAGCCGCCCAGCCAGGTGCCGCCGAACACGGTCTATGTGCTGGGCGACAACAGGGTGCTGGCCGAGAGCGTGGACTCGCGCTTCTACGGGCCAGTGTACGTGGGCGATGTGGCGGGCACGGCGAATATCAGTCTGTGGCCTCCAGAGCGGGTGGGCGGGCCGTAACCCAGCGCCTCAGCTTGAGCCGCCCGAACTGGCCGCCGCCGCGTCGTTCTGCTCGTCTTCCAGCGCCTTGTAAGCGCAGGCTGCCGCCAGTGCTGCCAGGGCGAGTGGCACGCTGCCGACCTCAATGTTCACGTCCTTGCCGTCGAAGGTGCCGCCGATGCGCCCGGTCAGGTGCTGGCCGCTGAGGGTCAGGTCCAGGTCCTTGCCGTTCAGGCGGCCCGAGAAGCGGCCCTGGGCGCGGTTGCCGCTGATATCGAGCCGCACGTCGTCGCCGTTGATGCGCCCGCCGAGCCGCACCTGCACATACGAAGCGCTCACCTCACCGTCGGCATCGAAGCCGCCGAAATGACCGCCAATGCGCCCGCTGACCTGATCACCCTTGAGCCGCAAATCAATATCCTTGCCGTTGAAGGTGCCGCCGATGCGCCCGTGCAGTCGCTCATCCTGCCAGTCGGCGTGAATGTCGTAGCCCGCCGTGATTCCGCCGATGCGTCCGTTGAAGTCTGCCATGCCCGCAGTCTGTCAAGCGGCAGGCTCCGGCAGGGAAGGAGGACCTGAAGCGAGTCTGAATCGTCGCGCCGCCAGCGGGCAAAACCTGTCAGCGGGCAAAACTCAGCGGTGGGTACGGCACCACCTCGGCAATGCCCTGCTCGTCGAGACGGGTGATGAAACCCGCGCCGGGGATATAGGCCATCGCACTGTCAATGTCGAGACACAGCCGACCCGCGTAGGGCAGCGGCGCACCGGGTTCCTCGCCCTGGGTGCCGAGCAGCAGGTTAATGGGCGTGTGGCCATGCACGATCCGCTCACTGCCGAAGGTGTCCAGCGCTCGCCGGATGAGCGGGCCGCCGTCCTGGCTGGCGAAGGCGAGGCGCGCGGCGAAGGCGCTCAGGAATTCCTGCCAGACTTTCGGATCGTTGGAGGCGAGTTTGGCCGCCACCCTGGCATTGACTTCCGGCACGCTGCTGCCCAGTTTGAGGTACATGGCGCTGTCGGCGTGCTGCATCAGCCAGGGACCGACCCGCAGCATGGCCGGGCGCTCGGCGAGCCAGCCCAGGTCGCTGGGTTCGATCAGGGCCATATCGCGCGGCTGGCCGCCGTTGCTGTGCCAATAATCGTAAAAGCCCAGATCGTCGCGGCGGTCTTTTTGGCGAAACAGCAGCGCCGCCAGAAACATCACCTCATGGTTGCCCAGCAGCGCGTCCACCCGGCCCCCCACCAGCGGAGCCTGACGCTGCAAGGTGCGGACCAGCCGCAGCACACCCGCACCGTCCTCGCCCCGGTCGAGGTAATCGCCCAGAAACACCAGATGGGCCTTGCCACCGCGCCAGGAGCCGTCGAAATCGGTGAGGCCCGCCCGTAGCAGCAGCAGCCTAAGCTTGCCGAGTGCGCCGTGAATATCGCCCACCACCCAGAGGGTCTGCGACATCGGCAGGAGGTTGGGCGGTCTGGTCACGGTCATCTTCTAGTCACTGGCGTCTTCCGGCCCGGAAGGGGCAGGCAGCTCACGCCAGCGGGTCATACGCTCGGTGATGTCCTGCTGAATGTCGGCGATGCGGTGCTCCAGGCGGCCCCGGTTGGCGTCGAGTTCAAAGCGCAGCCGCATGATCTCCTCGACGCCCGCCAAATTGACGCCGAGTTCCTGGGTCAGGCGGCGGATCTCGCGCAGGTGCTCGATATCGCGCTCGGAGTACAGCCGGGTCTTGCCGCTGCTGCGCCCCGGACGAATCAGTCCCTTGCGCTCGTAGAGCCGCAACGTCTGCGGGTGCATGTCCACCAGTTCGGCGGCAATGCTGATCACATACACGGGCCGGTCCTGGGCGCTCAGCACTTGGCCCGGCGCAGGCAGTGGCTGGGCCACCTGGGCGCGGATCTCGTTCTCAATGCGCTCGATCTCCTGCTCAAACTCGTCTTGCATGTCGTCGAGCTCGTGTTGAAGCCGCATGACTTCTTCCACACCCGCCAGGTTGACGCCGAGTTCCTGGGTTAGGCGGCGGATCTCGCGCAGGTGCTCGATATCGCGCTCGGAGTACAGCCGGGTCTTGCCGCTGCTGCGCCCCGGACGAATCAGTCCCTTGCGCTCGTAGAGCCGCAACGTCTGCGGGTGCATGTCCACCAGTTCGGCGGCAATGCTGATCACATACACGGGACGCTGCTTGGTGTCGGAGGCCATCGGTTCCTTGAGTATACGTCAGGCAGATTCTGTGATTGGGACGAAGTGTGTCATCTGCCGGTGGGGGGGATGGGCCGGGCCGGGCCGCTAGACTGCCCACATGATCGGAATCATTGGCGCGATGCAGGAAGAGGTGGCGCTGCTCATCAGCGACCTGGAAGACCACCGGCAGCAGATTTCGCCGGGCGTGACGCTGCACAGCGGCGTGCTGGACGGCCATCCGGTGCTGATCACCGAGGGCGGCATCGGCAAGGTCAACGCGGCCATGACGACGGCGGCACTCATCGCGGCGGGGGCCAGCCAGGTCATCTTCACCGGCGTGGCGGGCGGCGTGCACCCCGAGTTGCGGGTGGGCGACATCGTGGTGAGTACCGATTGCCTCCAGCACGACGTGGACGTGACGGCGCTGGGCTACGAGCTGGGCGTGGTGCCGGGCGAGTCGCTGAGCTGGGCCGCGGACGCCGCCCTGCGCGACCTGGCACTGGAAGCCGCCCGCGAACTGGAGGGCATCCGGGCGGTGGAGGGGCGCATTGCCAGCGGCGATCAGTTCGTGGCCTCGCGCGAAAAGGTGCAGTGGCTGTGGCAGACCTTCGGGGCCGCCTGCGCCGAGATGGAGGGTGCGGCGGTGGCCCAGGTCTGCGCCAAGCACGGCGTGCCATTCGTGGTGATCCGCTCGGTGAGCGACACTGCCGACCACGACGCCCAGGTGGATTACCGCGAGTTCATGCCGCTGGTGGCCCGTCACGCCAAGCAGGTGGTACGCGGCATGCTTGCGCGCCTGAGCGTTCAGTCGAGCGCTTGAGCGGCCCGCAGTCGCCGGTACCGCTCAGCCAGGCTCCCGCCCTCCCACCGCTGGCCGCCTGGCTGCTGGGACTGGGCCTGCTGCTGGGTTTTTCGGCGCTGGGCGAGGGCCTGGCCCGGCTCCTCAGGTTGCCGGTGCCCGGCTCGGTGCTGGGGCTGCTGCTGCTGTGGCTCGCGCTGGGGCTGGGGGTGGTGCGGCTGAGCTGGCTGGAGCGGGCGGCAGATCACCTGCTGGGGGTGCTGGGGCTGCTGTTTGTTCCGGCGACGGTGGGCTTTACCAATTACCTTAGCGCCGGAGCGGCCTGGGGGCTGTGGCTGCTGGTGATGCTGGCCGGGCTGCTGGCCGGGGCGGGCGTCACCGGGCTGATCGCCTCGCGCTGGCTCCGGCCGGAGCACCCGGCGTGAGCTGGCTGGCCCTGACCATTACAGCGTTCGTGCTGGGCCTGTGGGCGCAGACCCGTTACCGCAATTCGCTGATCAACCCCACCCTGATCGCCACCCTGATCGTCGCCCTGGCGCTGCTGCTCAGCCGCACGCCCTACGCCGAGTACAGGGCGCAGGCCCGGCCCCTCTCGCTGCTACTGTCTCCAGCAGTGGTCGCGCTGGCCGTGCCGCTCTACCGCCAGCGGGCGCTGCTGGCCCGCCAGGGACCGGCACTGATTCTCGGTAGCCTGGCCGGAACGCTGACAGCAGTGGGGCTGGACATTCTGCTGCCGCGCCTGCTGCACCTGAGCACCGAGGCGCAGCGGGCGCTGATCACCGCGCCCGCGACCAGTGCGGTGGCGGTGGGGCTGGCCGAGTACACCAGAGCGCCGCCCACCCTGGCCGCCACCCTGGCGGTGCTCTCGGGCCTGATGGGCGCGGTGGTGCTGCCACCCTTCCTGACGTTGCTCGGGGTGCGCCGTCCGCTGGCACGCGGCATCGCCCTGGGCAGCGTGGCGCACGGCATCGGCACCGCCCGTGCCCGCGAGGAGAGCGAGCAGGTGGGCGTGGCCAGCAGCATCGGCATGGGCCTGGCGGCGCTGCTGGTCAGCTTGCTGGTGGCGCTGCTGAGCTGATCAAGGAGCCGTTCAAAGTTGCGCCCGCCTTGAAGTCTCCTTTAACCGCTTCCAATCTTTTCCAGACCCGGTCTGCCGGGCCAGCGCACTAGCTTACGGCTCATGAAGATTGCAGTGATCGGAGCGGCGGGCGGCGTGGGGCGGCATGTGGTGAGTCAACTGAGTCAGGCGGGCCACGAGGTCCGGGCGCTGGTGCGAACCCAGGAACAGGCCGACATGCTCACCCTGCACGGTGCGAACCCGGTGATGGGCGACCTGACGGGCGAGTGGACGCAGGTCCTGGACGGTGCGGACGCGGTGGTGTGGGCGGCGGGCGCGGGCACCAGCGGCAACTACCAGGCGATTGACGGCGACGCCCTGAAGAACGTGGCCGACACCCTGGCCCAGCAGGGACCGAAGCGCTTTGTGGTGGTGTCGAGCATGGGCGTGGACCGCCCCGAGCAGATGCCGCCGTTTCTGATTCAGGTACTCAAGGTCAAGGCCGTCTCAGACGCCCACGTGCAAAAAAGCGGGCTGGACTTCACCATCGTGCGCCCCGGCGGGCTGAGTAACCAGCCGGGCAGCGGGCAGATCACCCTCGGCCGTCAGGTTCAGGGCGGCCAGATTCCCCGTGAGGACGTGGCCCGCGTGGTCGTGGCCGCTCTAAACGAGCCGCGCAGCATCGGTCAGACCTTCGAGATCATTGGCGGTCAGACCTCGGTGGGCGAGGCGGTGGCGTCGCTCCCAGTCTCCTCCTAAACTGGGCACATGCCCTCGCCGCTCATCAGCCCACTCGTCAACGCGACCGAACTGCTCCAGCGCCTCGGTGATCCGGCCCTGCGCGTTCTCGACACCCGTTACGCCCTGGCCGACCCA
Source organism: Deinococcus rubellus (assembly GCF_025244745.1). Taxonomy (NCBI): domain Bacteria; kingdom Thermotogati; phylum Deinococcota; class Deinococci; order Deinococcales; family Deinococcaceae; genus Deinococcus; species Deinococcus rubellus. The sequence continues at coordinate 1,072,950 of NZ_CP104213.1, read as the reverse complement.
CTCTCCGGGCGGCTGGCTTACCTGGGCGGGCATGTGCCGGGAGCCGTCTTCGCCGATCTGGAAACCGACCTCAGCGGAGAGGCGCAGCCCAACGGAGCAGGGGGCCGTCACCCCTTGCCCGACCCTGAGACGCTGGCCCGCTGGCTGGGCGAGCAGGGCATCGGAAATGGACACACAGTGGTGGTGTACGACGACCCCAGCACCGGCCAGGGCTTTTACGCCGCGCACGCCTGGTGGCTGCTCAGATGGCTGGGGCACGAACGGGTGCAGGTGCTCGACGGCGGCTGGCCCGCGTATCTGGCAGCGGGGGGCGAGGCCACTACCAACGAAGCCGTGGCCTCGCCCGCCACTTTCACGCCCCAGGTGCAGGAAGGCTGGCTGACGAGTGCCGACGAGGTGGCCGCCCTGCCCGAGACGGTTTCCCTGATCGACTCGCGCGCAGCTGGCCGCTACCGGGGCGAGACGGAACCCATCGACAGAAAAGCTGGCCACATTCCCGGCGCAGGCAACCTCGACTGGGTGGGCAGCCTGAATCCGGACGGCACCTTCAGGGCAGCAGCTGAGCAGGCCGGGCGCTTTCCGGCAGGCGACGTGGTGCTCTACTGCGGCAGCGGCGTCTCGGCCTCGGCCAATCTGTTGGCGCTGGCACTGGCCGGGCGAGAACCGGGGCCGGGTACGCGCCTCTACGCCGGGTCGTGGAGCGACTGGGTCAGCGACGATACGCGGCCTGTGGCAACAGGTGAGAGCTGACTTTCGCCGGGCCTTACTGCCAGCTTTCCAGCACTGCCCGCAGGGCCCCGGCCACCTCCACCGGGCGGCGCGTCTGCCGGTCTACGTAGACATGCACGAAATGGGCCGCTGCCGAGGCCGTCTCCTCACCCTCGCGGAATACCGCCAGTTCGTATCGCACGCTGCTGCGGCCCAGATGGGCCACCCGCAGGCCCACGTTGAGCAGGTCCGGAAAAGCCGCCGCCTGAAAGTAGGTGCAGCCGGTCTCCACGACCAGCCCGATGGTGGTCCCCGTCTGGATATCCAGCACCCCGGCCCCGATCAGGTGGGCGTTGACCGCCGTGTCGAAATAGTTGTAATAGGTGGCGTTGTTGACATGACCGTACACGTCGTTGTCGGCCCAACGGGTCTGGACCGCTGTGAACACCCGGTAATCAGCGCGGCTGGGCGGTGGGCGAGTTGGCATGGCTGGAGTCTAATCCGCCGCGCACCTGACAGCCCGGTGAGAAAACAGCCGGGGCGGCCTGCATCCGGCCCCGAACTGCCCGCCACCCGGCGCGTGCTACTCCTGAAGGGTGACGCGCCCCAGCTTCCTCCTCACCGCCCTGCTGTTCGTGACTGGCTGGCTGCCTGGCGTGCTCGCCTCCAACCTGCCACCCGCCTCAGCCAATACCAGCGCCGCCAGCGATTCGCCGCTCTCCGGTGTGCCGACGCCCGCCGACATTGACGCTGCTGCCACGAAGGTGGCTGAAACCCTCGACGGCGTGCTGCGAAACTGCCCCGCCGCCTACGCCGCCATCGGCACGCCGGGCAAGCGCTGCGTAGGCGCGGCGGGCGATGTGGAGACGGTACGCTCCCAGCTCGGTGCGGCCCTGAGTGCAGACCTCTACGGCGTCTGGCGCAGCCGCGACGACCAGCGCACAGTCTTTAACTGGATCAAGATGCCAAGCGGCACGGTCTACCTGCGAATTGCCAGCGACGAGGCGGCCAGCGGGCGCAGTCTGGTCTACCTCGATGCGCCCACCGTGCCCGCTGCCGCCATAACCACCCAAACGACGGCCCAGACAACAACCCAAACGACAACACAGACGACGACCCCAGCCCCGGCAGCAGCCAGTCCCAGTCAGTCCATACCCGCCAGATCTGCCAGCCCCACTGCGCCGCCAGCGGCCAAAACGCCCACCTTTCAAGCCGCCTCGCCCAGCGCCGACGGCACTGCTCTTAGCAGGAGCGTACCTGCGCCCTCCACTGCCAGTGGCCCGGCTTTCAGCCGCACGCTGCAACTGGCGGCCCCGCGCCTGAACGGCCCCGACGTGCGGGCTGCCCAGAACCGCTTGATCGCCCTGACGCTCGGCGGCCAGGGCGGCCAGGGCGACGGCTGGTACGGCCCCAACACTGCCAAGACAGTGCGCGATTTTCAGATCGCCAACAAACTCAAGGCGACGGGCATCATTGACCGCGCCACCTGGAGCGCCCTCTTCTCGCCGGACGCCAGGAAGTTCAGGGCAGCAGGGAAGTAACACCGGAGCGCTTGGCCTGACGGCCCGGCACAGGTGCGCTACACTCCCTTTCCGATGTTCAAGCCTTCTTCAACTCCCCGCAGCCAGCCGCAGCCGGGCCACCGCTACGACGTGGCCGTTGTCGGCGCGGGCCTGGCAGGCACCGAACTGAGCTGGCGACTGGCAAACGCGGGCCGCGACGTGCTGCTGGTCTCGCAGGCGCTCGACCACCTCGGCAATCTGTATCAGCCGGACGTGGCCGCCGCCGTCTTTCCGGCGGGCAGTTTGTTTGGCCAGGTGCAGCAGGCGATGGATCCCGACACCGACGGCTGGATCTTTCACCGTCGCCTCAAGGCCGAGATCGAGGGCACGTCCGGCATTCACCTGCTGCAGTCCTGCGTCACCGAACTCAACGAGGTGCCGGGCGAGATGCAGCTCTCCACCTGGGAGGGGCCGGGGCTGCGGGCCGGGGCGGTGGTGCTGGCCGTGGGCGCGTTTCTCAAGGGCCGCTTGCTGATCGGTGAGACGATGGAGGAAGCCGGGCGGCTCAGCGAGGTGGCCTACGACTTTCTGGCCGACGATCTGGCCGCCCACGGCATTTACCTGACCTACGCTTCCGGCGAGGCCCAGGGGAAGGGAGACGCGCCCGGCTACGAGGTGAGGTTCCAGATTCTCGCGCCGGGTGAGCTGGACGGCTTCCGGGTGCGGCGCATCGACAACGCGTATGCGCTGGGCCGCTGCACGCCGGGCGACCACAGCTACGCCTCGGTGCTGGAAGATGCGGCGCGGCTGGCCGCCGAGCTGCTGCGGGGTGGGCCGTGATCATGCGTCTGGGTGAGTTCCAGTTTCCCGACGCGGCCCGCCGACTGTATCCCGAGACGCCGACTCTGCCCTGGGTGCTGGAAATCGGCTTCGGCGACGGGCGTTTCTGGCCCGAGTACGCCCGCACCTTTGGGAGCGTGCCGAATTACCTGGGGGCCGAACTCAGCGGCCAGAGCTTGCTGAAGGCGGCGCGGCGACTGCGGCAGGCCAACCTCGGCAACGCCCACCTCACCAAGCTGCCTGCCCTGCCGCTGCTGCGCGAGGTCGTTCCGGCGGGCGCACTCAGCTCCATCATCGTCAACTTCCCCGATCCCTGGCCCAAGGCCGAACACGAGGACCACCGATTGCTGCGCGCCGGATTTTTCCGTCTGGCCGCCAGCCGCCTGAAACCCGGCGGGGCCGTGCTGCTGACCACCGACCACGACGAGTATTTCGACTTCGCCGTGCGGGAAGCCCAGGCCAGCGGCGTGATGCGCCCGGAGCAGGGCGAGCCGCCCGCCGCCGCCCTGCACACCAAGTACGCCCTCAAGTGGCAGGGGCTGGGGTTGCGCGCGCAGCACGTCCGCTTCGTGGCGACGGCCCAGCCGGACGTGCCGCACGGCGACCTCACCCACTTTCCCCAGGACCCGTTGTCTCAGGACCTGCCCCACTCCCCGGAGGACGCCCGCGTGCCCCACGCCATTCTAGAAAGCCTGCCTGTCGGCACCGACTTCAGCGCCCTTTTCGCCACCTTCGAGCGCCGGGCGGTGCGCGGCCCCGAGGCCGCCACCGCCGTCCTGCTCGACGCCTACCGCAGCCTCAGACGCGACGAATTCACGGTGCTGGCACACGTGGTGGAAGGCGAGCTGACCCAGGAAGTGCTGATCAACGTGACGCTGCGTGGTGACGGCTCGGTGCTGGTGCGACTCGGCAAATTCGGCGGCCCGATCATCACCCCCGGCGTCAAGGCGGCGGTGGGCGCGCTCACCGACTGGCTGGTGGAGCAGGGCAGCGTGGTACGGCACCTGGGGTACTGAGTCGCCGGATGATTGCTCCGGCTTTAGGTTCAATCAGATTCAGGTATACTGATTCTGTGATCAGCTTAGCGCCGTCCGGTTCACCGATTCTCCCCTGCCCCTCCAGCCGGAAGCGCTCCGCATGACAGAGGCCAAAGTCAGCAGCGAAAAAAGCCAATCCAGGCGTCCGGCCCGGCCCCGCTCCAAGCAGGCTGATACGGCGGCGGGCGCAGTCCAGACAGCAGAGCCGAAAGCCCCTGGCCCGTCCAGAGCGAAGGGGGTGAAGGCGGCGGCTTCCAGCCCGTCTTCCCCGGCGGGCACACGGCCCAGATCGGCCAGCGCCAAACAAGCCAGCCGCAGCCGCGCCGCCACCGGCCCTGGCCTGAGCGACTGGCTGAGCCTGGGCCTGACCCTGCTGCTGGTCACGGCTGCCGCCGCGCTCTACCAGTGGCGGGGCGAGGCGCGGCTGAGTCCTGTGCCAGCGGCCCACAGCCAGCCAGCCCCCGGCACACGGTGAGGCGCGAGTCTGCCTTCCCTCACTGCGCTGCCCACCCCAAGCGCCGTAAGCTAAACGCGTGAGCGCCATTTATCAGCGGGCCAGACCCATCAACTGGGAACAGGTGGTGGGCCAGGAACATGTCAAGGACGTGCTGCGCTCGGCGCTGGAAGCGGGCCGGGTCGGGCACGCCTACCTGTTCTCGGGGCCGCGCGGCGTGGGCAAGACCACCACCGCCCGCCTGATCGCCATGACCGCCAATTGCCAGAGCAGCGGCAAGAAGCCCTGCGGCGAGTGCGAGAGCTGCCTGAGTGTGCGGGCCGGGAACCATCCCGATGTGCTGGAAATCGACGCGGCCAGCAACAACAGCGTGGACGACGTGCGTGATCTGCGCGAGAAGGTAAACCTGAGCGCCATGCGCGGCGGCAAGAAGATCTACATCCTCGATGAAGCGCACATGATGTCGCGGGCCGCTTTCAACGCCCTGCTCAAGACGCTGGAGGAGCCGCCCGAACACGTCGTCTTCATTCTGGCGACCACCGAGCCGGAAAAGATCATCCCGACCATTCTGTCGCGCTGCCAGCACTACCGCTTTCGCCGCCTGACCGCCGAGGAGATCGCCGGGAAGCTGGCCGGACTGGTGGTGCAGGAAGGCGCGCAGGCCGACCCCGACGCCCTGAACCTGATCGGGCGGCTGGCCGACGGGGCCATGCGCGACGGCGAGAGCCTGCTGGAACGGATGCTGGCTGCCGGGCAGTCCATTACCCGCAGCGGGGTGGAGGCGGCGCTGGGCCTGCCGCCTTCCGAGCGGGTGCGCGAGATGACCCGCTCACTGATCAACCTCGACGCCGGGCCGCTGCTGTCGGGTGCGGCGGCGCTCTACCGCGACGGCTACGCGGCCCGCACGGTGGTCGAGGGCCTGGTCGCGGCGCTGGGCGAGGCCCTGCACGCCGAACTGGGACTGGGTGGTGAGCAGTTGGAGGGAGCCGAGGTGCCGCGCCTGCTGAGACTCCAGGCCGCGCTGGACGCCCAGGAAGCCAGATTTAGCCGGGGAGCCGACCTGCTCAGCCTGGAACTGGCACTGACCCACGCCCTGATCGCGGGCGAGGGGAGCCAGGGCAGCGCCGCGCCAGTGGCCCAGGCCAGAAGCAACGTAACCGGACTCACCACCGCCGACGTGGCCCGCCTCTCCCGGCTCGAACAGGAGGTTCGGGCGCTACAGGCGGGCGGGATCAGTACTGCGAGCCGCACGCCGCTGGCCGACTCACCAGAGTCGAGTTCGGGCAGCCGCGCGCCCGCTTCTCCTGGCCCTTCAGCCCCAGTTGCGGCCCGCACCCCCGTGCCCAGTCTCCCAGCTTCACCCGCCGCGCCGGGGGGCGGCAACTGGGCCGATGTGATTAACCTCGCCAAGCTGCAGATGCGGGCCTTTCTCAAGCCCGCCCGGATGCATGCCGAGGCTGGATATGTCAGCCTCAGCTACGACACGCGCGGCAAGTTTCACGCCACCCAGGTCTACCAGAAGTTCGACGAGGTCGGCGCGCTGGTCTTGCGTGTGTTTGGCCCGGTGGTCTTCGAGTTGATCTCACCCGACCACAACCGCAAACTGAAATTGGGCGGGCCGGACAGTCAGGCGGTTCAGCAGACGGCCAGTGCTGCTCCTGAAAGTGCCGTGCCCGCCGCCCAGCGCCCCTTGTCTGCCGAAACCCTGCCGGACGACATTCCCGACTTCGCGCCCAGCGGACGCCGCAGCCCTGCCGCGAGCACCCGCAGCGCCACGCTGACCGCACCCGAGCCAACCGTGCAGGCCGACCCGGTTCCTGATCTGCCCGACTTCGAGCCGAGCGCCCGCGCCCCGCGCCCCGCACCCGCCAAGGCCGAAATCGCCCGGCCTGATCCGGTCCGCCCCGAACCCTTCCCGCCCTCGCCGGACGACGCCGCCCCCGCACCGCTGCCGGACCCGGCCCGGCCCACCCAGCACCATGCCGCCGACCCAGTGGCCGCGCCGCGCCGCACCAATCCCCTGCCAGAAACGGCAGCGCCCGGACGCGAACTCTACATTCCGCTGGAGCCGATCAGCCAGGAACCCGACTGGGACGATCTGGGCGGACCCACCGGGCCGACCGCCCAGGCCAGCGCGGCAGTTCAGCCCGCCGCCCAGCCTGCCACCTGGTCCCAGCCGACACAGCAACTCCAGCCAGCCCAGACCGTTCGGGCGGCCCAACCAACCCAGGCCGCACCTGAACGCACCACCGCGCCCACCCGAGCGGCGGCCAGCGCCCCGGCGGGCGACGTACGTGCCCACCCCAACTACCTGGAGGTCACGCGACTCTTTTCAGGGCGGGTCAAGGAGATCGGCAAGGTCAAGAAGGTGACGGTGGCCGAGAATGACGCCGGGAGCGAGGACGCGGTGGACGAGGCGGACGACGTTCCAGGCACGGCGGGAAGCACGGCGCAGGCTTGAAACAATGATTCGGGCAGAGTCCGGCCCCCTTCATTTCCTCTTGGTCTGTGCCGGTTTGTGTGCTTTCCTCGCCCTTCCCTCATCGCCCGGCGTCGTACCGTGGGGGCATGACGTTTCCGCCTGAGTCGCCTGCCCCCACCGCTTCTCTCACGGCCCGCTCGGACGCCCTCTTCAAGCGCGCCCAGCAGGTCATTCCCGGCGGGGTCAACTCGCCGGTGAGGGCCTTCAAATCGGTGGGCGGCAGTCCGCGCTTCATCGCCCGCGCCGACGGCGCAACGCTGACGGACGCCGACGGCCAGAATTACCTCGACTACATCGGCTCATGGGGACCGATGATCCTGGGCCACAACCACCCGGCAGTGCGCCAGGCCATTCAGGACGCCCTGCCCTTCGGGACCAGCTTCGGCGCACCGAACGAGCGCGAGGTGCTGCTGGCCGAACTCGTCACCCGCCTGACCGGCACCGAGAAGGTCCGGTTTGTCAGCAGCGGCACCGAGGCGACCATGAGCGCTTTGCGGCTGGCGCGCGGCTTCGTCGGTCAGACCGAGCCAGGGCGCAAATACACCCTCAAGTTCCGGGGCAACTATCACGGTCACGCCGACGCCCTGCTGGTGGAGGCGGGCAGCGGCCTGATGACCAATGCGACTTCGCTGGGCGGGGCCGCACCGAGCAGCGCCGGGGTGCCACCCGAGTACGCCGCACTGACCCTGGTGGCCGAATATAACGACGCGGCGGGCCTGGACGACCTGATGGCCCAGCGCGGCCATGAAATCGCTGCCGTGATCTTCGAGCCGGTGGTGGGCAACGCGGGCGTCCTGATTCCCAGCGCCGACTTTCTGGCGGCCCTGCACAGGGTCAGGGGAGCGGGCGCGCTGCTAATCGCCGACGAGGTGATGACCGGCTTCCGGCTCTCGCTGAGCGGCGCGACAGGGCTACTGGGTCTGGAGCCGGACCTGACCTGCTGGGGCAAGATCATCGGCGGCGGCCTCCCGGTGGGTGCGTACGGCGGCAGAAGCGAGATCATGGACTTCGTTTCTCCCCTCGGCCCGGTGTATCAGGCAGGCACGCTGAGCGGCAACCCGCTGGCGATGGCAGCGGGGCTGGCCACCCTGACCGAGCTGGAGCGCGACCCCGGCATCTACACCCAGCTGGAGCGCTACACCGCCGCGCTGGGCGCTGGGCTGAGCGACCTGGCGGCGCAGGCGGGCGTGCCGATCACTGTCAATACCATCGGCAGCATGCTCACCGCCTTTTTTCTGGAAGGCGACGTGCAGCACTACGGGCAGGCGGCCCGCGCCGACACTGCCGCCTTCAGCCAGTGGTTCCGGGCCATGCTCGCCGGTGGCGTCTACTGGGCACCCTCGCAGTTCGAGAGCATCTTCGTCTCGGCGGCCCACACCCCCGCCGACCTCGACTTCACGCTGAGTGCTGCCCAGAGTGCCTTCACCCATCTCAAGGAGCCTGCATGACCATCCTGACCGACCCCAAAGACATCGTGCGGGTCCTGGAAGAAAGCAAGTCGGTGGCCGTCATCGGCTTTCACCCTGACGAGGTGAAGGCGGCCCACTACGTCCCAGAGTACCTGGACCGTCAGGGCTACAAGGTCTACGGCGTCAATCCGGCGCTGGCCTCGCGCCGCGTCTCGGCCTTCGGGCATCCGGTGGTCGGCAGCCTCGCCGAGCTGAACGTGCCGGTGGACGTGGTGGAAGTGTTCCGCCGCAGCGACAAGGTGCGCGAACACCTGCCGGACATTCTGAGCATGAACCCGCTGCCCAGAACGGTCTGGTTGCAACTTGGCATCCGCGACGACGCGGTGGCCGCTGAGCTGAGCGCGCGCGGCATCACGGTGATTCAGGACCGGTGCATGCTGAGCGACCACCGACAGTATTTGTAGCGCTTGGACGGCGCGGTGCAGCCAGCTCAGAGCAGCCCGGTGCGCGTACCTTTGGCCCGGCGGTAGAGCTGCGCCGGGCGGCCCACCCCGCTGCGGCGCTCGCCGCTGGGCGTCAGGATGCCCTGGGCCAGCAGGCGCTTGCGGAAGTTACGCTTGTCGAGTGCCTTGTCCAGAATCGCCTCGTGGACGCCCTGCAACTCCGGCAGGGTGAAGGTTTCCGGCAGAAATTCCAGCGCCAGATTGGCGTACTCCAGCCTGAGTTGCAGCCGCTTGATGGCCCGGCCCAGAATGACCGCGTGATCAAAAGCCAGCGGCGGCGGCGCGTGGGCCGGAAACCAGTCGGCGTGCAGGGTGGTGGCCCCGCCCATCACGTGCACGGTGCCGTGCGGCAGCACCGCCAGATGCGCCACGCTGACGATGCGCCCGCGCGGGTCGCGGCCAATCGCCCCGAAGGTGTAGAACTGCTCGAGGTGGCGCGGCTCCAGCTCGATGCTGGTCTCGTCGCGCAACTCGCGTAGGGCCGCCTCGTGCAGTTCCTCGCCGACATGCACAAAACCGCCGGGCAGCGCCCAGGTTTGCATATGCGGCAGGGTGGCGCGCTCGATGAGCAGGGCGTGCAGGCTACCCTCATGGATGGCGAAGGCCGCCACGTCCACCGCCAGCCCGACCTGGGTGGCCTGCGGCGGCAGACTCAGTGTCACGGCCCGTCCGGGGGCGGCGCGAACTGAACGGCGGGCCGGGCCTGCGGCGCAGCGAGGATAAGTGTATCCATGACACCTTCACTCTAGACGCCCGGACGCGGCACGTCAAACCTCAGCCGCGTCTGAGCGGACAAGTCGGCGGGCTAGGTCAGCGGCTCAATCACGTCTGGGTCTTCCACGCTCAGGGCCGGGGTGGGCAAAAGTGGCGGTCTGGGTACCCGGGAAGCCGGAGCCGGAAGGTCAAAACCCGTCAGCGCAGGCATGATCAAGCTCGGGTCGTCCTGTAACGTGGGCGGCAGGGGGCTGGCAGGGAGTTCGTCCGCCGCGTCCACTGGCCCAGTCAGGCTCAGCCCCCGCACTTCCGGGAACGTCCCCAGCAAGCCTGCCGACCCCAGCAGTCCGGCACTCAGACCAGACGGACCGAGGCTGGAGCCGCCGATGACGCCGCCCGGCGGCAGGCTGGTGGGTCGGGCGTTGCTGGCGCGGGGCGAGCGGCGCGGGGTGGGCGTGGCCACTGTCGGTAGACCTGCCGGACCGATCCCCACCGGACCTGGAGCGGGAAGCGGACCGGGGCCAGCGTCTTCAGTCCGCATACTCAGGTCCCTGGGCACGCTGAGAGCGCGCTCGGCCCGGCTGACGGCGATGTGGGCGCGCAGCAGCTCGGCCACGCTCCACGCCTGGAATGGGCAGCCGCCCGGCGTCAGGTCGGCAGGACTGATCACCTCGCTGACCGATCCCAGCCCCGCTTCCCAGAGGTGGCCGCGCAGCCCGCTGAGCGCAGCGCGCGCCTCGGCCACCCGACCCCGCGCCAGCAGCAGATCGGTGTAGGCCCCCATCAACCAGGGCCAGACGCTGCCCTGGTGGTAGGCCGCGTCGCGCACCAGCTGGTCGCCACCGTAGTTGGCGAGGTAGGCCGGGTCGAGCGGACTGAGGGTCCGCAGCCCCAGTGGAGTCAGCAGTTCGCGGGCCGCCACGTCCAGTGCCGCGTCCATCTGAGCCGGGGTGGCCGGGGTGTCGCGCAGGGCCAGAGCGATCAGCGCGTTGGGCCGCACCTGGGCATTTGAATCGGGACCGCCCAGCCCATCACCCAGGACATCGTAGAGGTAACCATTTGCGGTGTTCCAGAACGCCGAGAACGATGAGCGGGCCAGGCCCAGCACTTCCCCGAACTGGGCCGCCTCGCCCAGCGAGCGCGACAGCCGGGACTCCGCGCCGAGGGCCGCCAGCCACAGCGCCTGAATCTCGACGGCCTTGCCGTGCCGGGGCGTCACCACCCAGTCGTGAATCTTGACGTCCATCCAGGTGAGCTGGGTGCCGGGCAGGCCCGCTAGCAGCAGGCCGTCTTCCCGGTCCAGAGCGATGCCGTACTCGGTGCCGCGCGCGTACTCGCCCACCACCGTGCGGATAATGCCCAGCGCCAGCCGGGTCAGGTCGGCGTTTGCGGCGCGGCGCACCAGCTTTTCCAGGCTGACAATCAGCCACAGCGCGCCGTCCACGGTGTTGTAGTCCGCGCCCTGCCCGTCGTCGAAGAAATTATTGGGAGTCAGGCCGCCGCGCAGCGACGCCGCGAAGGTATCGAGCACGCCCAGCCCTTCCTCGATGCGCCCGGTGCTGAGCATCAGGCCCGGCAGGGCGATCAGGCTGTCGCGGCCCCAGTCGGCGAACCAGGGATACCCGGCGATCACGCTGAGGCTGTCAGTGCTGGCCCGGCGCACCACAAAGGCGTCAGCGGCCACCGCCAGGGTCGCCACCACCTCGTCGGTCACGCCGGACGCCTGCCAGGCCTGCTCGACCAGCCCGGCGCGGCGCTGCGCCTCGGCGGCGTAGGCGGCCCAGGGGTCGTCAATCTGGGTCTCCAGCCCCTCAACGACCAGCGCCAGTCGGTTGAGGCCGGGCCGCAGCCCGATCTCCCAGAAGTCGGTGCGCACCGCCCGCTCGGTGTCGGGCGCGCCGCGCGCTGTATCGAGCCGGAAGTGCAGACGCTGCGGCAGCGGATGCGGGGTCAGGGCGGTCACGGCTGCGCCCCCGGCATGCAGGCGCAGCCGGGTCTGGTGGGCCTCGCCGCGCACCCGCACCTCGTGGCCCAGGCACTCGAATCCAAGTTCGGGGGTCCGGGTATGCACCTGGTGCATGTCGCGGTCCACCAGCACCCCGCCGAGGGTCAGGGTCGCCGTCTGGCCTTCCCGGAGGTGCGGGGCGTCAATCTCGTAGAGCAGCACCAGCGCACCGGAATGCCGGGGCACCAGGCTGCGCCGCCGGATAGTCATTCCCAGGACCAGCTGCTCGCGCTCAGGCAGCAGGTCACGCAGGGTCACGCCGCTGAGCACGCTCAGGCCCTGGCCCTCCAGTGTGCCGGGAGCCACCTCGAAAGCGTGCAGGTCGCTGCGCTGCTCGTCCACCTGAAGGCCTTCCAGGGCCGTCACGAACATCACGCGGCGCTCGCCCGGCGGGCGGTGCGAGACGCTCAGGCCCGAGTAGCAACGGGTCGGCACCCCGGCGGGGCTGCTGAGGGCGAATCCGCCCAGGCCATCGGGCAGCAGCACCTCGCGCGAAAGGTCACGGGCCGCCTGTGGTCCCAGCCGGTAGGTAAAGCGGGGAGCAGTCTCGGCCATCAGTGCGACCAGAGTAGCGCGGAAGGCGCGAGCGGATGTCGGAACCGCCGCCGAAGCGTGGGTTACCTCGCTGCGCTCCGGTAGCGCCGTGCTAAAATAAGGCGTCTGATGAGTCTTCGTGGTTGCCTGGGTGATGATGTCGCCCACACGACGAGACCACCGTTTCAAGACAAGCCGCCCCGCTCGCCACGCAGACAGCGCGGAAGGTAGCAGGGCGCGGCGGAGGTGATGCGCTATAGCGAAAGATCATAAAGTCAACGACCAGATCCGGGTTCGCCAGATTCGCCTGATTGGGGCCGAGGGAGAGCAGATCGGCATCATCGACACCAGAGAAGCCGTGACCATGGCGCGCGAGCAGAATTTAGACCTGGTGATGGTCAGTCCTCAGGCCGTGCCGCCCGTCTGCAAGTTGCTCGACTATGGTCGCTTCCGCTTCGAGCAGCAGCAAAACGAGAAAGACACCCGCAAGCGCGCCCGCTCGCAGGAAGTCAAGGCCATCAAGTTCCGCGTCAAGATCGATGCCAACGATTTCAAGACCAAGACCAACCACGTCAAGCGCTTCCTCGAGGAAGGCCACAAGGTCAAGGTCACGATCATGTTCCGTGGCCGCGAGCGCACCCACCCGGAGCTGGGCGAGCGCATCCTGCACCGGGTCGCCGACACCCTCGCGGAAGTCGGGCAGCCGGAAAGCCCCCCCAACATGATGGGCATGGACATGAACATGATCATGATTCCCAAGGTGGTTCGCAAACCTCTTGAGACTGCTGATCATGAGACGGAGCAGGCCGCTCCAGTAGCTACCGATATGTTGGCTACCGATACGGTCGCCGCCGACATGACTCTCACCAACCCGGCCCCCGCCGAGAACGTGGCCGCACCCGAGCCAGTGAATACTGCACCCGAGCCGGTCACCACCGCGCCCGCCAACGCCTGATTCACACAACCAAGTGAGGTTACAGAAGTCCATCCTGCGGGGTGGGCTTTTTTAGTGGCCTGACTGCGCGGCGGGGGTCTGGAGCAGCACGCTTCTCCCTGACCCCCGCCGTGCGCCTACACCTCCAGCGGCACGTCCACACCCAGTTCGGCCAGCACCGTGCGAATGGCCTGGGCGTCCATGCCCGACAGCGCGTGCACCCGCTCCACGCTGGCGTGTTCCTGGAACTCGTCGGGCACGCCCAGCACCCGCACCGGCACACTGAGGTTCAGGCGGCTGAGTTCTTCCAGCACCGCCGCGCCGAAGCCGCCGACCACGCTGTTGTCCTCCACCGTGATGATGGCGCGGGCCGACATCGCCACCTCGCGCAGCATGGCGGTGTCGAGCGGCTTGACGAAGCGGGCGTTGATCAGGCCCACGTCCGGCAAGTCCTTGAGGGCGCTCTGGGCATACTCCAGTGCCTTGCCCGCCGCCAGCACCACCACTTCATTGCCGCCCTGCAAGCGCTCCCAGGTGCCCCAGGCCAGATCGGGCCAGGTGCCTTCCGGCACGCAGGGGGTGTTGCCGCGCGGGTAGCGGATCGCCACCGGGCCGCCCACCCGCACCGCTTCCTTGAGCATCCCGCGCAGCTCGAAAGCGTCTTTGGGCAGGCCAATCTTCATGCCCGGAATGCTGCGCAGAAACGACAGGTCAAACACACCGTTGTGGGTGGCCCCGTCTGCGCCGACCACGCCTGCCCGGTCAATGGCGAAGATGACCGGCACGTGCTCGATGGCGACGTCGTGCACAACCTGATCGTAGGCCCGCTGGAGAAAGCTGGAGTAAATCGCCACGATGGGCCGCAGCCCCTGAAGGCCCATGCCCGCCGCCGCCGTGACCGCCACTTCCTCGGCAATACCGACGTCGAGGTAGCGCTTGGGATGAACGCGGCTGTATTCCACCAGCCCCGAGCCTTCGCGCATAGCCGGGGTAATCACAAAAATGCGCGGGTCCTGGCTGGCCAGCTCGGTGGCGGCGTCACCGAAAGCATTGCTCCACGAATAGGTTTTCTTGCCTGCCGCGAACTCGTGCGTTACCGGATCGAACTTGGCCGGACCGTGCCACTTGATCGGGTCGGCCTCGGCAAAATCCAAGCCCTTGCCTTTCTTGGTCACCACGTGCAGCAGGGTGGGGCCGTCGAGGTCGAGCAGCTTTTCCATCAGCCAGGCCATTTCGATGACGTCGTGGCCGTCCACTGGCCCCACATAACGCAGCCCCATCGCCGCGAACGGGTTGATGCTGGCCGGGTCGAAGAAATGCCGGGTGCTGCTCTTGGCACGGCTCATCAGCTCGGCCAGCGGCTTGCTGATGGCGCTGACCGCTTTCTTGCCCGCGCCCTCGCCCTCCTGAAACCACTTCTGGACTTGCAGGCCACGCATGAAGCGGTTAATGGCCCCGACATTCTCCGAGATGCTCATCTCGTTGTCGTTGAGCACGATCAGCATGTCGGGTTGTTTGTCGCCGATGGTATTGAGTGCCGCCAGCGCCATGCCGCCAGTCAGCGCGCCGTCACCGATCACGGCGGCCACCTTGTAGTCCTGTCCCAGCGCGTCGCGGGCCATCGCCATGCCCAGCGCGTTGGCCAGACTGGTGCTGGCATGTCCCACCGTGATGGCGTCGTGCGGCGACTCGGACACGCGGGTAAAGCCGGACAGCCCACCTTCTTTTTTGAGGGTATGCATCAGGTGGCGGCGTCCGGTCAGAATCTTGTGGGCGTAGGCCTGGTGGCCCACGTCGAACAGCAACTTGTCGCGCGGCGAGTCGAGCACATAGTGCAGGGCCACGATCAGGTCAGTGGCTCCCAGCGAGGAGGCCAGGTGCAACCCGCCCACGCTGCACACCCGCACGATCTCGTCTCTGAGTTCCTGGGTGAGCTGCGGGAGATGATCCATACTCAGACGCTTGAGGTCTTCAGGCGAAGACACCATGTCGAGCAGCGGCGTGGCGCTGCCCACCGGACCACTCCCTGCCGGACGCAGCCCGGCCAGCGTTGCGGACGCTTTGATCGTCCGGTTCAGCTCGGCGCGGCTGATACCAGAACCGGGCAGCGGGCGCGGCGACTGCAAAGACTGGGGCGACTGGGGGTGGGGCAATTGAAAACTGGGTTTTCTGGCGCTCATCTTGGCCCTCCTGCGGCTAGCCGCCATCAGTTGTTCTTGAAGTTGCGTCCGGTCAGCAGCAGCGCCTCGGCGGTTCGCACGTCGCCCACGTAGGGCGTAAACCAGATGGTCTCAGACGCCGGAAACAGCCCGCCGAGGGTGTCACTGATCTGGCGGTTGACCACCCAGACGCGGTAGGCCTGCCCCGCCACCGTGACCTGGCGCTGGTCGAGCACCTCATAACGGTAAGTAATGGTGCCGGACTGATCGACGGTGCCGTCGTCCGAGCGCAGACGGGCCGTGGTGGTTCCGTTCCAGCTCAACCCCAGTTTCCAGGCGCTCTCGGCGGGCCATTCCTGCCAGGCGGGCGCGAGGGTAACGTTGAGGCCGGGTTTGCGAAAGCCCAGCAGTTTCTGACCGCTGGCGTCGATCTGGCGGTAGGAGGTCTGCTGCGCGCCGCGCCCGGTCAGCTCGAAAGCCGAGACCGGCGCGTCACCGAACACCGTGGGGCCGAGCGCCCTCAGACTGTAGGGCACGCCGCCACTCTCACCTTCCGGCAGGTAGCTCCAGGCCAGCCCGGTTTCCTTCGGGTAAAACGACACGCTGCTGACCGGCGTCTGGGCCGTGATGGGAGCTGCCGCCACCGTCTGCCGGGGCGCGCAACTGCTAAGCAGCGCCCCGGTCAGCAGCGGCGCGAGAATGAAGAGGGGTGGGCGCATCATGCCCTCTAGCATAGCGGGGCCAGCGGCAGCCATTTGTCAGGGTTGTTGAGATATTCTCAAGGCCTCAGACCCAGGGTCGAGATCACCCAGCCCTCCGCCTTCCAGCAGTTCGGGCGGCAGCGGGGGCCAGTCCAGGGTCTGCTCAGCTTGCCCGGCCCAGTTTTCCTTGCCGCTCCACCGCTCGATCCTGAGGGCATAGACGCTGGTGCGCGCGAGTTGCTCGTCGCTGATCGGCTGCATCTCGGCTCCGGGGCGGACCCTGGGAAAGATATGGGCGCACAGACGGTAGAGGGCCTGCCTGGCCTCCTCGCCTTCCAGTTGCCGCGCCTCACCGAACGCAATCACGCTGCGGTACTGCACGCTGAATTCCAGCGGATCGTTGCTCGGCAGAAAACGCCCTATTTCTGAGGTCTCGAAGGTGGCGCGCGCCGAGTTTTCGGTGTTGGCCCTGAGCCGTCCGGCCAGGTTGGAGTGGTAGACGATGTCATGCGTCTCGGGCCGGTAAACGAAACTGGTGGGATTGATAAAGGGAAACGCCTCGCCGTCCTCACCCACCCACAGCGTGCTGATCCGGCAGAGCTGGAGGCGCGCGAGCAGGGCGCGAATCCATTCGTCGTCCCGGCGGTTGAGCGGGCGGCGGCTGGTGGCCGGGTCGCGGACACGCGGGTCGTAGTAAGTCACAGCAGACTCCGGGCGAAATGGTGCGCCGTGATGTCCATACCGGTGCCCAGATACAGCCGGTGGGCCGGGAACCGCTGCACGCCCGAATCGAGGTGCAGGCTCTCGCAGCCGAGCCGCCGCGCCTCGGCCTCAGCCCAGGCCAGCAGGGCGCGGGCATGGCCCCGGCCCCGTGCGGCGGGCACAGTACTCAGATCGTCGATGTAAAGCTGGCGGCCCGAATATAAGAAGTTCAGCACCCGGAAACCACACACCGCCTGCGCCTCCCCTGTCCCGTCGAACGAGGCGGCCAGACGGTAGCCCTGACTGGCCTGTTCGCTCACCCAGGCCTGAAAGCTCTCCGGTGAGGCGAGCGGCGGGCGCTGGCCGCGCAGCTCGAACATGGCGGCGTAGCTGAGTCGAATATCGTTGCCCTGAAGTTCACGAATCGTCATGCGGCAAGTATGGGGTTTGACCAGATCGGAGGTTCAGCCGCCCGGATCGCCGACCAGCCCACAGCTTACCGCCCACGCATCCGCCATCATCGGAGCATGACGTCTTCACCCCGCACGGCCAATGTGGTGGGCAGCGGCCCCAATGGGCTGGCTGCCGCCATCCTGCTGGCCCAAGCTGGCCTGCGCGTGCGCCTGTGGGAAGGCGCGAACACGGCGGGCGGCTCGGTTCGCAACGCTGCACTTACCCTGCCGGGCTTCACCCACGACCTGGGCAGCGCCATTCACCCGCTGGCCGTCAGCAGTCCGTTTTTCCAGACCCTGCCGCTGCACGCCTTCGGGCTGCGCTGGATACAGCCGGAGTTGCCGCTGGCCCATCCGCTGCCCGCTGGGGCGGCGCTGCTTCACCGCAGCCTCGACGAGACTGCCGAGAGCCTGGGCGTCGACGGCCCGCTGTACCACCGCCTGATGGCTCCGCTGGTTGAGCACTGGGACGACCTGATGGGCGAATTTCTCAGGCCGCTGCTGCACCTGCCAGCCCACCCGGTGTTGCTGGCCCGCTTCGGCATTCGCGCTTTGCCGCCCGTGACACTGCTGGCACACCTTTTCCAGACTGAGAAGGCCCGCGCCCTGCTGGGTGGACTGGCGGCCCACAGCGCCCTGCCGCTGACGAGTCCGGCCACCACCGCCTTCGCGCTGATGCTGGGCGGCGCGGCCCACGCGCGCGGCTGGCCGTTTCCGCAGGGCGGGGCACAGTCGCTCGCGGACGCGCTGACCGGGTATTTCAAGTTTCTGGGCGGCGAGGTCACGCTGAACCATCCCGTTCATCACCTGCGCGAGTTACCACCCACCGACCTGACCCTGCTGGACGTAGGGCCGAGAGCGCTGCTGGGCCTGGCCGACTGGCCGGAGCAGTATGCCCGGCGGCTAACTCAGTTTCGCTCCGGCCCCGGAGCCTTCAAGGTGGACTACGCCCTCAGCGGCCCGCTGCCCTGGACCGACCCGCTGGTGGGCCGCGCCGGAACGGTGCATCTGGGCGGCGACCTCGCCAGCCTCACCCGCGCCGAGGCCGCGCCGGGGCAGGGCCGGGTGGCGGCTGAGCCCTATGTGCTGCTGGCCCAGCACACCCCCTTCGACCCCAGCCGCGCCCCGGCGGGCCAGCACACCGTCTGGGCCTACACGCATGTGCCCAACGCCAGCACCGCTGACGCCCTGCCGCAGCTCGAAGCCCAGATCGAGCGTACGGCCCCCGGCTTCTCACGGCTGATCCTGAAGCGGGCCGTCAGTACCCCGGCCACCTTGCAGGCCTGGAATCCCAATCTGGTCGGCGGCGACGTGGGCGGCGGTGCCAACGACCTCTGGCAACTGCTGGCCCGCCCGGTGCTGAGCGCCCAGCCGTACCGCACGCCGGTCAGGGGCGTTTACCTGTGTAGCGCCAGCACCCCGCCGGGCGGGGGCGTTCACGGTATGGCCGGGTACTGGGCGGCGCGGCTGGCGCTGCGGGAACTGCGTTAAGTAGAACAACGTTTATCTTTAGACCCGGTTTAGGGGTTGAGAAAGCGCCAGTTGTGTGCAAGGACAGTCAGAGCCACCTTGAGGCGGAGTGAGGTGAGCGTTTTGATCTGTCCCCAGCGAATTCCAGCGCGCGTCAACGAGGAAAAAACCGTCTCGA